>JADHWM010000064.1 GCA_016783485.1 Candidatus Bathyarchaeota archaeon | reverse complement strand
AGGGCTCGCTTCGTCGCCCTCAGGTGATGGCCCTTCTCCTGCTTGATCGCAATGACATTCCCGTATCGTCCGCTCTCCTCCATCCTCTTGGCCCCCCAGTGAGGCACGACCACGGTGGACCCTCCGTGGATGTCGAAGACAAGGGTGTTATGTTCATCCCCGAAGCCCCATGGTCCCGATGCATAGACGAAGTTGGACGGATTGAGACCGACCACCTCGTTCATGAAAACGACGGCCTCGAATCCCCGCCTCTCCACTTCATCCAAGATCGAGGCAATTCTCCTCTTCAGCGACTCCTCCAGATTCATATCTACCGGGCCAATATTGGGCGCTTCAATATATCTGACCTTCCATGCACCCCAAATAAGATCTAGGCCTCCGAAACGAGCTCACAACCATTATACCCCGCGGAAACGAGATAAAACTCAATGTCTCAGAGAAGCCAACAGCTCTCCTCCGCTATACTTGTCATCGCACTATTGCTCTCGTCTTACAGCGTTTACGTCGTCTACAGGACGGATAATCTCCGGAGAGGCGAGATCGAAGAACTAATGTCTGAGGCCGACGAGGCGGATCTGAGAATAAACGAGACACTTGCCAATCTAGAAAGCCTCTCCACGGAGATTGAGAATCTCTCGAATATTACGCAGGAACTCGATAGCCTCTCAGCGGATCTCGAGGAGATCAAGGAGTTGGTTGGTGAGAGCGGGGGGGACATCGATGCCCTGAGGACAGGTTTTGAGGCTCTAACGGAGAGTCTCACGGGGGTATCTGAAGAACTCACCAGGGTCGAGGAGATCCTCGCCGGTTTCGAGGAGGAGATCGCGGGAATCTCAACAGCCACCCCCGCCAGTGTCTACGAATCCGCAAGAAAGTCGGTGGTCATCATCAGAGCCGATACGGTGCAAGGCTCAGGCTTCGTATGGAAGACCCAGAACCACATACTCACAAACTGGCACGTCGTGAATGAGACCGATACGGTCACCGTCGAGTTCTACGACGGGACCCGGAGACCCGCGACGGTTCTCGGGCTCGACGCTTACTCCGATGTTGCGGTTCTCAGCATCTCCGGAGTGCCCGATGAAGCGGTTCCTCTGGAGCTCGGGAACAGCTCGGAGATCTACATCGGGCAGCAGGTAGTGGCGATCGGAAACCCTCTCGGATACTCGGGGAGCCTCTCCTCAGGGGTCATCAGCCAGGTGAACGAGAGGATCGACCTACCTCCCCTGATAATCCCCGTTCTCCAGCTCGATGTCACCATCGCCCCCGGGAGCTCGGGAGGGCCCCTCCTGGACCTCAATGGAAACGTCCTCGGCATAACCAACGCCGGGACATTCTACGGATTCAACTTCGCCGTCCCCTCTAACGTCGTCAAGAGAGTCGCCGAATCGATGCTGGCCACTGGCGAGTACAGGCATCCCCTCGTGGGGTTCTGGGGGGTGCTGCTGACTCCAGAGGTGGTCGAAGAGTACAACCTAGTCAACGTTGACATGTACCAGAACGGGATACTGATCTTCGAGGTGATGGAGGGCTACCCCGCTGAAGAGGCCGGGCTGAGGCCTGTCGAGGACACAGTCGACGACGAAGGACACCCAGGCTACATCGCGAGAGACATTATCGTCGCCGTCGACGGGAAGACCATAAGGCTCTGGAGCGAATGGGACGTATACTTCGCTGAGGAAGTCTCTCCAGACCAAACCATAATTCTGACCGTGCTTAGGGACGGCTCGCTCGAGGAGGTGGAGCTAGTCACGACCTACCGGGATCCTTACGAGGGATAATACCAACCCAAGGAACGTTTCTGGCCTTTCACGGGGCCGGGGAAGTTAAGGTATTCAAAGCTAAGATGTGGCTCTCGTCTCAGGGATATGCATCGCTCGCTTAACCCGCGCTCAAGAAACTGTCGCGCTTAATATTCCCTATAAGCCTCAGAGAGGGGGTGTCCGATGCAGCTCAAGTCGAAGGCTTTGTACCATCCGAAGGGAGACCTGTGTGTCTTAAGGCCTTCTTCGTCGAGCTTGTCGGCGAGTCTGCTTAAGAACTCCTTTGCGAGCCGTGCGGAGCCCAGACTCTTGGAAAGATGGGCGTAAGGGTAGAGAAGGACCCGTTCGCACCCGATCCGTGAGACAGCAACTTTCACGTTCTCCACGAACTGCTCGATGATCTCGTCCAGCCTCTGCTCGTCCCTTTTCTCGAAGCAGGTGAAGCAAACTAGGACGTCCTTGAGCTTTTCCTCCTTTGGGCTGGCGGGCTGCTCAGCCACCGGAGTTTCCTTCCTTACCTTATAGCTGAAATCTTTGCAGTGTAGTTGGAGGACCCTCATCGCGAACCAGACTCAAGACCGCTGTGCACGTATTAGACTTTTTCCAATCTCACCGTTGATACGGTTGAAAAAGAGGAAACCCCGCTTTTAGATCAAGGAATCTCGAAAGATGAAGGGAGTCTCAGGACTCCACGTGAGCTTCCTCGGCGTTATTTCTCTTCATAGTGGCAAGCTTATTCACGAGACCGAGGCCTCTCTTTCCGTCATCTATAGGATGGATTTCGATGAGCCCCGCCTTCTCGGCAGCTCCAAGTGCTTCCTCGCCGACATCGGTCCTCACGATTACGGTTGACCAGCCGTTAGGAGAGCCGACGTTACCCACCGAGAGGTCCGAGAACTCGGCTGAAAAGTCACCGCATGTGTGACAGCATGCCCTGACTAGACTCTTGACTGTGGCAAGCTTGACATTGTGGATCTCCTCTCCGTTTTGGAGAGCGATGAATTTACCGCTCTTGATCTCGAATTTATCGACCTTGGCGGCGTCGATCCCTTCGCCCTCAAGGTACTCCATGAAGCTGGGATAATCGAAGGTCTCCATACAAAACACTCCGATCCTCAGGGCAACAGCGTCCTTGATTCTCTCGTCCGACAAGGGACCCGTCTCGATGTTCCTAATGCCCTTCATCTGGCATGGTGTCCCGACCAGTGCGATTTTTCTTAATGCATATTCTTGGATCGCGGAGGCTACACCGACGAGGGATGGGCTATTCGTGTACTTTGTTCCCGCGCCTTCAAGGATTCCCTCTTTTGAGGTCACGACGATGGGTTTGGCTGCCCATGGTCTATCGTCCTCGACGCCTGCAACGACTGCTCCGTCCCCGGCGCCCGACAGGAATTGGGTGAGAATAGCCGAGACTGCTCCGCCGTCCTGTGCTTTCCCGAGGATCTCGGCGTCCTTAGCTTTTACAGCGTAGATTGCTTTGTGGACTCCTATAGCAGCCTCATCCTCTGTCCTGATCCTCCCGAACACCTTCTCCTCCATCTCCGTCACATCGAACGACGCGACAGGACAGTTCCAATAGCACAGCTGGCAGGATATGCAGAGACCTACGAGTTTCGGAGTTCCATCCTCGATCTTGACCGTGTTCACGGGGCATACGGCCTCACATCCCCCGCATGTGACGCACGTGTTCTTCCTGATGACTTCGGCCACGAGGTTGCCGAAGACTTTGGGTCTTTCGCTCAAAGGAGATCAGAGATGTTTGACGATGTCAATATAAAAGAGTGCTCCTTTATTCGATGAGAACTCGACCTCTGAGATTACATCTGTTTCAAACTTGTTGGTTAAAATGAATAACCCTCATGGACCATTATTATACCGGCTCATCATTTATTACCAAGACGATTAAGTTTCTGAATCTGGATAAAAGAAAAAACGGTGAACAAAGTGAAACTCGACCCCATATTCCGACCACGCTCCGTGGCGATTATCGGAGCATCAAGGACGCCGGGTAAGGTCGGGCACATACTAACGAAAAACATTGTCGAGTCCGGTTTCACGGGAAACATCTGGCCGATCAACCCCAACACCCACGAGGTGCTTGGTCTGAAATGTCATGCAACCATCCTCGATGTACCAGAAGAGGTTGACCTGGCAGTCATAGCCATACCCGCCATTGCTGTCTCCAAGGCAGCGGAAGAGTGCGGACAGAAAGGCGTGAAGGCGTTGGTGGTCGTTTCCGCTGGCTTCAAGGAGATCGGTCGGGATGGCGCCCTCTTGGAGAACCGCCTCATCGAGATCGGGAAAAAACACGGCATGAGGATCCAGGGTCCCAACTGCCTCGGAATAATCGATACGGCGACCCCCATCAACCTCAGCTTCGCAGCGGCCATGCCCAGGGAGGGAAGGATAGGATTCATCTCACAGAGCGGGGCACTGGGCACCGCTGTTCTGGACTGGGCGCTCCAAGAGGACCTGGGATTTCATAGTTTCGTTAGCCTCGGGAACAAAGCTGACCTCGACGAGGTAGATTTCATTGAGGCGATGGGGGAAGATGAGAATGTCTCCGTCATCCTCCTGTATCTGGAGTCAATCGAGGAGGGGCGGAGGTTCCTCGAGGTCGCCTCGAAGGTTGTCGATAAGAAGCCCATAGTAATCCTCAAGGGTGGGACGTCGTCAGCTGGCGCCCGGGCTGCGGGGAGCCACACCGGGGCCCTCGTGGGGAGCTTCCGCGCATACAAGACGGCTTTCGAAAAGTCGGGAATAATAATGGCGGAAAGTGTCGAAGAGCTGTTCAACAGCGCCATTGCCTTCTCGAATCAGCCGATCCCCAAGAATGAGGGGGTGGCAATAGTCACCAATGCAGGTGGTCCCGGAATCCTGGCCACAGACCTCAGCGAGAGGCTAGGTCTGAGAATAGCGAGCTTGACGAGTGAGACTAGAAACCAGTTGAGAGAGGGCCTCCCGGCCGCTGCTTCCACAGGGAACCCGGTGGACGTGCTGGGAGACGCTAAAGCGGACAGATACAGCTTCGCCGTCGAGAAGGTCCTCAGAGACGACCATGTAGGCTCCCTTGTCGTTATCCTGACCCCCCAGGCGATGACCGAGAGTATGGTCACTGCTGAGAGCCTCCTCGAGATCCATGGGCGTTTCCGCGAGAAACCCCTTGTAGCGGTCTTCATGGGAGGGGAAGGGGTAGAGGAAGCCCAGAACTTTCTCATAAGAAAGGGTATTCCCTGCTATGACTTCCCGGAAAAAGGTATGAAAACTCTATCGGCGCTCTACGAATATGCGAGATTCCTGAAGCAACCCGTGAATAACCCCGTTAGATTCCGAGACATCAACCCGGAAAAAGTCCGAAAAGTCATAGACACAGTTAGAGCGGACAAGCGAGTAGTGCTCTTATCCCACGAGGCGGCCTCGATCGTTGAGGCCTACGGGATCACGGCGCCGGAGAGCAGAATAGCTCAGACGCCGGAAGAGGCAGCAGCTCATGCCAAGGAGCTAGGTTTTCCCGTGGTTCTTAGGATCCTTTCCCCCGACATTATCCACAAAACCGACGTAGGTGGGATTGCACTCAACCTGCGGACCGCAGAAGATGTGAAGAGCGCTTTCGAGGGGATCCTCGCGAGCGTAACCAGGTTCATGCCCAGGTCCCGGATCTACGGTATCATGGTCTACCATATGATCCCCCGAGGACGAGAGATGATCATCGGGATGAGTCACGACGTCCAGTTCGGCCCCCTCGTGATGTTCGGCCTCGGTGGCATCTATGTCAACTTCCTGAAAGACGTCTCCTTCAGGCTCGCTCCCCTATCCGAACCCGAGGCGAGGGAGATGATGGAGGAGACAAAAGCCTACTCCCTTCTAAAAGGGATCAGAGGCGAAGCGCCCTCAGACATCGAGGCCCTCAAGAACACCATTCTCAGGGTAGGTCAGCTAGTATGGGACTTCCCCGAGATAGTTGAGATGGACATAAATCCCATCATAGTATACGGATGGGGTGAGGGCTGCGTAGCCCTCGACGTAAAAATGACTTTATCGAAGGATGAGGTGAAATAAACGATGGTATATGCGATCTATGTGTCAGGCTCAGGTTTCAGCGGTAAGACCGCCCTTAGCCTCGGCCTCATAGGCAAGTTCAGAGAGATCGGGCTCAATGTCGGATACTTCAAGCCGGTCGGCCAAGGCCGTAAGATGGTTGATGGAAAGATCAGGGATCAGGACACAATCCTTTTGAAAGAGGTCATGGGGCTACGGGAGTCCCTCGATGACCTATGTCCTGTCGTACTCGGTATACGATACCTCGACCAGATCAATGACAAGTGCGATGAGTTAAGAACCACAATTCTGGATGCGTACGAGAAGGTTAAGGAGGAGAAGGATATTCTTATTGTGGAGTCCTCAACTCGCCCCGAGTCCCTCACTTGTTGCGGCCTCGACGTTCCCAGCCTAGCTAAAGAACTTGACGCGAAGATCATTTTCTCGGTCAAGGGAGGCCACGACGACATCGCTGAAAGCGCCATCCTCTACAGGGATTATGCTCACTGGAAAGGGGCTGAGATGCTGGGAACGGTGCTCAACTTCGTGCCCTACCAACAGCTTGAGCGAATGAAAGGTGTCGTTACTCCTATCTTGGAGGGCTGTGGCCTTGATGTTCTCGGTGTTATACCTGATCATAGGGAACTCACCCAGCCTTTTGTCCATGACTTAGTGGATGTTTTAGGGGCAGAAGTGCTATCGGGGAGGGATAGCTTAGATAACCCGGTGGAAGGTTTCCTTGTAGGCGCCATGTCTCCCGAATCCGCTATGAGCTGGTTAAGAAGGAGCGTGGGGGGTGCACTAATCACCGGCGGGGACAGGACTGATCTCATAGTCACCGCCCTGGAGACGAAGCCCAGCGCTATTATCCTAACCGGGAACATCTACCCCTCGGTTCAGGTCCTATCCTCAGCAGAGGAGAAGAAAATACCGATACTCCTCGTCCCCAGCGATACGTACTCCACTGTGACCCGTCTCGACCTCCTTGAGGGAAGGATAGTCTCTTCTCTATCCTCACCGAAAAAGATCAAACTCACGCGACAGATCATAAATGACCACGTTGACTGGGGAAAGATCTTGGAAGGCAATGAGGAATGGAAACAGAAAAAAGCATCCAAATAAGCGATCCCTGATCCCACCCTAAAGAGAAAAGAATCATGAAAATTAGACTGGAGTAAGCCAGTCTCTCCTCTCCTTTACTTTCCCTTCTAGTATCCTGGAGTAGTGTTCCGCAATCTTGGTGGTGATGGGGCCAGGATATTCGTTTCCGAAGTTTATGTCGTCCACGCTCGTGATGGGTGTAGCCTCGTATCCTGTCCCGCATAGAAACGCCTCGTCAGCAGCGTAGAGTTCGACTCGAGTAAAGTCCCTGACCTCGACGGGGATGCCCAGGTCCTCCTCGACGAACTCGATGAACCTGCCCCTTGTTACCGACTCGAGGATCGAGGCAGTAACCGGTGGCGTGATAACCTTGCCGTTCCTCACGGTCATGAGGCAGGCTCCGGTCCCCTCGGAGACGAATCCCCTATTGTCGAGGAATATTGCGCCGTCGTATCCAAGTCTGGTAGCCTCTCGCGTCGCCAGGGCTGAGTTGGCGTAGTTTGCCCAGGATTTGACTTGGGGTGGTAAGGCGTCTGATGAGATACGCCTCCAGCTGCTTACGACGTATCGCCTCTCCTCTCCGAATCGGGGGTTGTCATTCCCAAGGAGAGTGTCAAACTTCCATATCGGGACGACGACGTGGAACTCACTCGCGTTATATCGCCCGGTCCCCGCCTTAGGCCATATACGGGGTTGGATGTAGACGTTGGTCTTGAAACCATTGGCTTTGATGGCCCCCCTCGTCGCCTCGAGCATTTCCTCCTTGCTATACCCTATCTTGAGTCCGGTGACAGCCGCGCTCCTCCAGAGGCGGTCGATGTGGGGCTCCCAGCCGAAGATGTTCAACCCCCCCTCCCCGAGGACATTTCCCCCCACATAGGCCTTGATTCCCTCGAAGATGCCGAGGTAGATCGGCTCCATCGCTGAGACGAGAGCCTCCTCGGTCTTGATGACGCTCCCGTTCATCCAGCAGAATTCTGCCCCGTGAAAAGCCTTTGACATACAACCACACTGGAAACCTTGAATGAACCACTATAAGAACCCTCCACGGACTTTCCCCCACGGTATGGATCAGTGCTCACGGAGATCTGCGGCTCTCTTCAATGATCATCAGAAAATTACACGAAATTTATCATTTAAGATATTATCCTAAAAACTAACATGAAATTGACATGTGTCGATTGGTAAAGCGGCGGTAAATATCCATGGAGTGGAAAAATCTCCTCATATTTTGATGCTTTATGAACTTCAGAGCAACTTGAAATTTTTTAAGTAAACATGTATTTTCGAAGCATCCTGCTGCTTTGCCTGCAATCTTACTAGAGTATTAGGGCGCATTATCCATAATATCTGGAAAACAATGGAAACGAATCCATCTTCGAAACTTTTCGAATTTTGATATGACGGCTATCAAGTGCCCGAGTATTCACCTCTACTTGTGTGCGCTAAGCCCAAAGATCTCCCAATTGCGTGATACGCCCTATTCCCCGGGCTGTATACGAAGGGGTTGACGACTCCAATGTCAGGGGCGTTCCGGTCTGTTACAGCAGACTCCTCCGCCTTGACATCCAGGATCTCACCGATAAACTGAGTGTGGAGACCAATCTCCAAAGAATGGATGACCCTGCACTCGAGGACAAGGGGGAACTCGGCGACGTATGGAGCATCGACCAACCCGCTTCTCACCGGAGTCAATCCGGTGATAGCGAATTTGTCTACATCTCGGCCTGAAGCGGTCCCGATGAAGTCCACCTTCGCAACGTCCTCCTCTCCGGGGATGTTGACCGTGAAAGCCTGCCGCTCCACGATGTTTCCATAGCTATAGGTTGCTTTCCTGAGGGAAACATGGACGCAGGGGGGTCGAGAGCAACATACACCTCCCCAGGCTGCGGTCATGACGTTGGGCTTCCCCTCTTTATCATAGGTTCCTACCACCCATACCGGGGTGGGTATCGCGAGGACCCTGGCTCCAAGAGACTTCATGCTAAAGCGTTCAGCGATTGTAGCAAATAAGATATTTTCTGAACCCCTTTCAAGTGTTAAAAGAGGGGGTCGTCCTGAACATACGATCTTCCGAGGAGAACCGCCAATTCCGCTTTGTGTAACTCTTTCCCGAGGTATGCTGCATGGTCGAGCTTCCCCACGAGGCCTTCTCTGATTATTGTCTGGTAGACCTCCTGAGCGTTCTTTCCTCTCACGACCACGTCCGGGGTCTCCGATCTATCGAAATGGATGGCCACTATGTCGTCGTTCATCCTATCCACGAGTATCTTGTACCAGCCGAGTCTATCCATGGCCCCGTCTTGCTCAGGCGTTGCCTGGATCACTCTAGCTCCACTCACGGAGCCCTCGTCATACTGCAGCTCCCTCCATCTTTTCTCCTTGAGAACTAGGACGTCGATCCCAAGGTCTTTGGGTGGCGTCTCTCTCTGCTTGGCCAGATACATCATCTTCGCGGCTCTCGAGGTTTCCCTTACGCTCCTCTTCGCCTTGGTGCTATGCTCCGGGATGAAGAGGAGTTGTGCTTCGACCTCCGCCGCTAGGGCTGCCAGGATGCCGTTGACCCCGACTGAGTCGACATCGATGAGCTCGGTCACGTTGCCCAGGCCGTATAAGACGGGAGTTCTCGCGTCCAGGTTCCTGAAGAGCCTGTAGGTCATCAGGGACTCAAGTAAACCGGGTTTTATGGCAGGCTCGAGCACGGGGTCTGCTATGATCTTCTCGATTCCTAGCTCTGTTGCTCTCTCGATGTTCTCCATTAAGAAAGCAACTCTCTCGTTTGCCCCTTGGGGGATGAATCCCTCCTTCATGTTGGTGGGGAGGACCACTACGGGGACATCTGAGATGTATGGAGCAACATCGATCATATTCCCCGCGTCGACGCTGAGCACTAGGTCGGCTCCGGCGTCCACAGCCGCCTTTATCTCAGTTGAATCCAGGGTGTCGATGCTGACAGGGAGGTCGATAACAGATTTGACTTCCTCCACAATGGCCTTGGCGGATTCGGGGCTTGGGCACCCGGCGAGCATCCCGATGTCAACGATGTCGGCTCCCTCGCTCTGGTAATATCTGGCTCTCTCTCGAACCTCTTCGAGTTTCAGTGTGGGAGCGTTGACGATCTCGGCGATAACCCGCATGGGAAAGGCGGTGCCAATCGGCACCTGGCATCCGTTGCTGCCTATGACGAGGCCTCCGTGTTCTTTCAGGAGTGAACGCCAGTTCTCTTCGGCTCTCCTGATCTCTGTAAGAGCCCTCTCGTTCTGGGCTTCGGTCAGGTGCTCGGTCGCTGATGCTGTTTTAGAAAGTTCGATTCCACCTAGGAGCCCGAGGAGGAGGGGTATGTCGTTCATGTTGGAGGGGCCCTTGAACGTAGGGATTCCCGTGGCCTCCTCCACCGTCGTGACGTCCCCCCTGACCGTTCCGGGGAGCAGTATAAGGTCATAATCCTTCACGCCCGCGTCGACGAGGTTCTGGGCGGCAAGCTGCGGGGTTATGAAGGCCGCGACGGACACAGGAAGGGGGTGGACGTCTACATCATACTTTGACTCGGCGACATTTCGCGACACTGTGTCGAAGGCAAGTCTCCCGGTGACCACGAGGATCCTCACAGCTACTGATCCACTCCAACAATGAACTCAGATACCCGTCTTGGTCACAATGGCCCCATGATTATCTGGTCCGGCTACGAAGGCTCTGCCTGCCCTTCCCTCCTCGTTAAGGTATCTCTCGAGATCCACGCAGATTCTACGTGCCTGGGCTTCACCTTCAGATAGGCCGTAGAAGCCTGGGCCCCATGAACTCTGGCCCACCCCGAGGGCTCCGTTCTCGGCTAGGAATCCGATGCCGTCCTCTATCAACGGGTGGGTGAATCGGCCTCCTTGGATCTCCATCCAGAACTCGCCGAACCTGAAGTCGACGCTTGTCATCGCCTCCCCGAATGAAACGATGTCCTCCTCGATTATCGCGGGGATCATCTGCATGAGAATTATCCTGGAAATCTCACCTATGAGGGGGGTTGGGGGTGGATCGAGGTTTTTGAAAGCGTTGGTCTCGGCTGGACCGCTTTTCGTTATAGGGATCTTTGGGACTCCGATGACAAAACGCCAGCTCTCGGGGACGTCTGCCCTGAAAAGGAGAGGTGGGATCCCTAACTTACGATTAGTCTTGTGACCGGCGTCGACAATGAATCCACCGTGTTTAAACGCATATGCCCCAATCCCTGATCTCCTTGAGCGATTCAGCTTCAATGCAATCTCCTCTGCGGATAAGCTGAGCCCATAAAGTTCTGAGAGTGCTGTTCCGACTGCGAGGGCTAGCTGAGTGCCTGATCCGAACCCGGAGTGCTCCATGATATCTGAGAGCACCTCAATCGATACACCGTTGCTGATCCCTGAGCCGACGAGGAGGGTCTCTGCGTAAGCCTTCACCCTGTCCGCTCTAGGGCCTTTCACGTCGATGCTGGATGCTTCCTTTGCCTTGAGGACGATGCTAGGGTTGTCGATGGCGACTCCGACGCTACCGTGGATTCTTCCGAGGTCGCCCCTCATATCGATCATGCTGAAATGAAGCCTGGAGGGGGTCTTGACTGTGACCTCTATGCCTTCCCTCTCCAAACGGTTATCATCTTTTCAAGCTCTCCAACTACTCTGGTTTCAACGGAATCGGGAGCTGAAACCCGCTCGACCACATCCTTACACTCAGCGAATCGTTTTATCAACCTTTCCACATCCTCAAGCCTTCCCTCTTTTGAAAAGACCTCTATGCGTGTGGCGTGGATGATGGCTTCAATCGCCTCGGCTCTACCCCGGCTAAAAGAACTTGGCGTCATGGCCGGGGCTTTAATATCTGTCACGTAGCATGTGAAACAAGCTCGAATCTCCGAGATGTCGCTGCTTCTGGAGGCATCGACGAAGATGTGAGCGGAAGCCGATATGAGTCTCATCTCTTTATCGATTGCTGGTTCTAGTAAGTCCTCGACTGTTTTACCTTTGAATGCCGTCATAAAGAAGAGCCCCGGGTCATCCGTGACGTTGATGCACGCTTTTGGATTATGGAGAAGATTCGTGTATGTCGAACTCGACTTGAACGGCCTAAGCTCCAATATTTCGTGGCTGCGCCTGTGGACGCCCATTGGGGCTGCGTTGAAAGATCCGTCAGGGTTCATAGTGGTGAGAATTGTCTCGCTGATTCCCCCAATATGGAAGCCCATCTCCTCGAGGAGCCTCCTGAACTCTGGTCCCGTCAATGGTCGTCAATCAACCCCGACACTGGAATTAACCTAAAAATGTTTCAGAAAAAGGTATCTCTGTCAGCCAC
>JADHWM010000013.1 GCA_016783485.1 Candidatus Bathyarchaeota archaeon | reverse complement strand
GATAGTCTCTAGCCCCGGGCGGTCCAGCTCCTCCAGACCCGTGGTCTCCAGGAATCGCCTCCAGATCACGTCGTTGGCGATCCCGATGATGACCCAGCCATCCCGGGCCTCGAAGCTGTCGTAGGGGTAGATGAACTCGTACCTGTTCCCGATGCGACCTGGGACCTTCCCCTCGACGAAGACCTTCTGGGGGATGTTCTCCAGGGAGGCGTAGATGGAGTCCACGAGGGCGACATCCACAGACTGGCCTTCCCCGGTCTTCTCTCGGACCTGGAGGGCGGCGAGGATCCCGATGCAGGTGTAGAGGGCGCTGAGTATGTCGCCTATGGCGGTCCCGGCCCGGGTGGGGGGCGAGTCGGGCCAGCCGGTGATGCTCATGAGCCCCCCCATAGCCTGGCCGATGATGTCGTAGCCCGGGCGGCTCCTGTAGGGCCCCGTCTGTCCGAAGCCGGAGATGGAGGCGTAGACGAGGCGGGGGTTCGCCTCCCTGATGGCCTCGTAGCCCAGGCCGAGGCGCTCCATGGTTCCCGGCCTGAAGTTCTCCAGAAGCACGTCGCACCGCTTCACCAGCTCCATGAAGACCCGTCTCCCCTCGGGGTGCTTCAGGTTCAGGGTGATGCTCTTCTTCCCCCGGTTCAGGTTGACGTAATACATGCTCTGGCCTTCCAAGAACGGGGGGAACTCCCTGGCGTCGTCCCCCCTCCCGGGGATCTCGAGTTTGATGATCTCGGCCCCCATGTCAGCTAGGAGCATGGTTAGGAAAGGACCGGCGAGGACCCTGCTCAGGTCCAGGACCCTGATCCCGAGGAGCGCGTCAGGCTTCGATTCCATGCCTTCGACTACCCCTTCTGGTCCTAAAAAGATGGGTGGTGCCCCGCATTATACATTTAAATATAACGCTACAGAGTTGTGTAGCGATAAACTTGGGCACCGGTATCCGCGTCATAAAGGACCCCGAGGTCGCCAAGCTCTTCGCCGACGAGACCCGCCGCCACATACTCCACATACTGAGGCACCACGAAAAGTCCGCGACGGACCTCGCGAAGGCCCTCAAGAAGAACCACTCCAGCATCGTCCACCACCTCCATCTCCTCAAGGAGGCCGGGCTCATCGAGGAGACCCGGACCGAGCAGGTGCGGAACATGGTGCAGCCCTACTACAGGAGTGTCGCCGGGAGGTTCATGGTCTCCTACAGCCTCAGCGAGGCCCTAGCGGAGAACGACGGCTACACGGCGTGGCAGGAGGAGGTCCAGCAGAGGGTCATCGACGGCCTGGGTTCCTTCGGGCTGGAGTTCCCCGAGGGGGAGCGGGAGAAGGTCGAGGAACTCATCGCCGTGACCAGCGGGCTCAGGAGGAGGGCCTTCGAGGAGACCGTGGAGAGCCAGGGCAACCCGAAGGAGCTGGGGAGGCACGTCTACCGCAGCCTCGTGAGGCTGGTGACCAACCTGAAGCTGGCCCAGGACCCCAATTACGCGAATGCGCTGGCCAAGCTGAACGCCATCCTGACGCCCCGGGAGTGAAGCGGATAATGATACGCCATCGCGGGGCGTCCCTGGCCGAGGCCAGCTCCAGCAACAGGAGCCGCAGCGAGACGCTGAAACGCCTCTTCGGCTACATAGCGGGATTCTGGCAGCTCAAGGTGGTCCTGGTGCTCATAGTCCTAACCACAGTCCTCGACATCCTGTCACCCGCAATAATCGGCTCCATCATCGACATGGTGAAGGGGATCGCCACGGGGGAGACCCTGGAGCCCGGGAGCGGCATCGAGGGTTTCGTCTACAGGATACTGACCCCCGTAGCGTCATGGTACATCACGGCCACCGGGTCGGACCCCGTGAAGGGGCCCCTCCTGATCTTCAGCGTCTCCCTGGTCTTCATCGCCCTGGTCACGGGGCTCTTCAACTTCATCCAGAGGTATACCACCACCATCGTAGGTCAGAGCGCCACATTCAACATGCGGGACGACATGTACAACAGCCTCCTGGAGCAGAGTTTCAGCTTCTACGATCAGCAGAGGACGGGCCAGCTCATGGCTAGGGCCACGGGGGACATCAACATGCTGGGCCGGTTCTACCAGATGGGGGTCCGCATGCTGGTCTCCTCCGTCCTCCTCCTGGTCCTCGTTCTCTACTCCCTGGTCTCCATCAACCCGACGCTGACCCTCATATCTGTGATAGTGATCCCCTTCGTCTTCCTCGCCACGAGGGAGTTCTCGAGTAGGATCGGCCCCCTCTGGACTGCGGTGAGGGAGCAGAACGGGGTCATCACCTCGGTCCTCCAGGAGAACCTGGCGGGGGCGAGGGTCGTGAGGGGCTTCAGCAGGGAGGAGCACGAGGAGGAAAAGTTCTCCACCGAGCTCCAGGAGTTCTTCGACATCAACATCAACATTGCCCGGATCAGGGCCTTCTTCATGCCCCTCGCCACATTCATCTCCAGCATCGGCTTCGTCCTCATCATCTGGTACGGGGGCGGCCAGGTCATCGCGGGCGCCCTAACTGTTGGGAGCCTCGTCGCGTTCTATTTCTACCTCGCGAGGCTCATGCAGCCCGTCCGGATGATCGGTTTCATGACCTCCATGATCGTGCGGGCCCTCGCCGCAGGGAACAGGGTCTTCGACATCATCGACGCCGAGGTGGAGGTCCACGACAAGGAGGACGCCGTCGAGGTCTCGGAGATCGAGGGTCGCCTCACGTTCCAGGACGTCTGGTTCAGCTACGACGGCACGAACATGGTCCTCAAGGACATCGACCTCGACGTCCAGCCGGGGCAGACAGTCGCGATCCTGGGGGCCACGGGCTCCGGGAAGAGCAGCATCATCAACCTCATCCCCCGGTTCTACGACGTTTCCAAGGGGTCCATCAAGCTGGACGGGACGGACCTCAGGGACCTCAAGATCAAGTCCCTCCGGGGCACCATCGGCATCGTTCGCCAGGAGCCCTTCATCTTCTCCACCACCCTCCGGGAGAACATCGCGTACGGCGTCCAGAACGCCGGCCTGGATGATATCAGGGAGGCTGCGAAGAGGGCGAAGATCGACGAATTCATCGATGGGCTCCCAGACGGCTACGACACAAAGGTGGGGGAGCGGGGGGTCACCCTCTCTGGGGGGCAGAAGCAGAGGGTCGCCATCGCCAGGGCCCTCCTGAAGAACCCCAAGATACTCATCATGGACGACTCCACCAGCAGCGTCGACACCCAGACCGAGTACGAGATACAGCAGGCCCTCGACGAGCTGCTGGAGGACAGGACCACGTTCATCATCACCCAGCGCCTCAGCAGCATCAAGAAGGCCGACTACATCATCGTCCTAGAGGACGGGGAGATCTCCGAGGAGGGAACCCACGACCAGCTCATCGCCAACGACGGCATCTACAGGAAGCTCTACGATACCCAGATCTCCGGGGCGATAGAGGGGAGGGGGGCCTAGACATGGGCCACCACATGCATAGGTACGGCGGAGACGAGGAGGACCACGAGAGGACCGAATCCGACAGGGTCCTGTTCAACCGGATGATGGGCTACATAACCAGGCATCGGAGGGAGTCGATGCTCCTCATCGTCGCGGTCGTGGCGTCCACCGGGATAAACCTGCTCCCACCGTACATGTTCACCCTCGCCATCGACAAGTACATCGAGAACCTCGACACCTACGGCCTCGCCCTCATAGGGATCGCCTTCGTCGTGGTCTATGCCCTCACGTTCGTCACCCAGTACACCCAGAGGTACATCATCGACTGGCTGGGAGCCAAGCTGGCATACGATGTTAGGCTTGACCTGTTCAGGCATCTCCAAGAGCTCAGCCTCGACTTCTATGCGAAGCGGGAGGTGGGGAGCATCGTCTCCAGGGCGACCAACGACGTGGAGAAGATCACGGAGCTCGTGACCAGCGGCGTGGCCCACGTCATCGCTGACTTTGTCACCCTCGGGGGAATATTCATCATCATGGTCATAATGGACGTCCGGCTGACCCTCATAACATTCAGCATCATCCCCCTGATGGTCGGATTCCTCTACATCTGGGGGCAACGGGTCCGGGTCGTCTACAGGGCCACCCGGAGGACCATCGCGAGCGTCTCAGCCAAGATGGAGGAGAGCGTCAGCGGGATGAAGGAGATCCAGAGCTTCAGCCGGGAGGGGGAGACCCGCAAGGAGTTCCAGAGGGTGAACACCGACAACATGCAGGCCAACGTCCAGGCCGGCCAAGTGATGTCCGCGTTCTGGCCCGTCGTCGCAGTCTTCACGGCCCTCGGCAACTGCCTCGTCCTCTGGTTCGGGGGCGGCGCCGTCATCGACGGGGCCCTCAGCGTCGGCGTCCTCTTCGGGTTCATGTCCTACCTCAACAGGTTCTTCCACCCCATCGAGGATCTGAGCACATTCTGGAACAGCGTCCAGTCCGCCCTCGCCGCCGCGGAGAGGGTCTTCGGGATCATGGACTCCGAGGTCGTGGTACGCGACTACCTGGACGCCGCGGATCTCCCCACTCTTGAGGGGAAGATCGGATACGAGGGATTGACCTTCAGCTACGAGCCAGGTCAACCCGTGCTCAAGGACATCGACCTGGAGATCGCTCCGAACACCACCGTCGCCCTCGTGGGACCCACGGGGGTGGGGAAGACCACGATGATCAACCTCCTCTACAGGTTCTACGACCCCCAGGAGGGCAGGGTCACCGTGGACGGACGGGACCTCAGGGGGGCCACCATCAAGTCCCTCAGGAGCCAGATGGCCATCGTCCTCCAGGACACCTACCTCTTCTCGGGCACCATCATGGATAACATCAAGTATGGGCGTCTGGATGCCACCGACGAGGAGGCCATCGAGGTCACCAAGGCCGTCGGGGCCCACGAATTCATCGAGAGGCTCCCCGAGGGCTACGAGACCGATGTCAGGGAGCGGGGCGGCCGCCTCAGCCAGGGGCAGAGGCAGCTCGTGAGCCTCGCCAGGGCTCTGCTTGCGAATCCCCGCATCCTCATCATGGACGAGGCCACCAGCAGCGTAGACGCCTACACGGAGCTCATCATCCAGAGGGCCATGGACAGGGTCCTCAAGGGCAGAACATCCATCATCATCGCCCACAGGCTCAGCACAGTGAGGAACGCCGACAAGATCGTGGTCCTCGAGGAGGGGAGGATAGCAGAGATAGGACCCCACACCGAGCTCATCGAGAGGGGCGGGCTCTACAAGCAGCTATACGAGATGCAGTTCAGATACGAGACCCCGGAGGAAGACGAGGAGACCGCGGAGCCCCAGATACAGCACACCGGCTCCTCCGACAACGACTCCGACAGCTAACCCTCTCCTTGGGAAAACGCTATCCGCTCTCAGCGCCACATATCCTTGAGGATTCATGACACCCTCCCCGAGGCACAGGCCCTCATTCAAGCTCTGGCTGGAGACAGACGAAGGCATGGTCTTCGGGCCGGGGCTCTACCGGCTGCTCAGGAAGATCTTGGAGGCGGGGACCCTCAAGGCCTCAGCCGAGGGGCTGGGGATGTCCTACAGGTTCGCCTGGGGGCTCATCCACAAGGCTGAGGACAAGATCGGGCAGCCCCTGGTAACATCCCACAAGGGAGGGAGGTCCGGGGGTGGCGGCGTCGAGCTCACCGATGTCGGGCGTCAATTCCTCGAGGAGTTCTCCCACATCGAGCTCATCCTCAACGAGCTCCTCGTCAACAGGGAGTCCATAGAAAGGGAACGCCCCCTGACGAAGGTCAAAGCGGTTGTCAAGGGGATGGATGAACGGGATGGAGACACGGTGCTCACCGTCGCTCTCGAGTCGAGAGATATCGAACTGAACATCCCGAGAGATAGAATCGAGGGTCTAAAGGTTGGGGATACCGTTAAATTCGATATGCTGGCCCTCTCGGGCTCACTCGAGAAGGCTGAAGATTAATATTTCCTAGCCGGCCCGGCGTTTCTGCGGACAATATCGAGATAGGGAGAGTACCGGTTTTCGAGTCTCCTGCCGTTCTCCGTGATGGTATAGAGACACCTCTTGGTAGGGTCCTCAAAAAGACTCTCATCTCTGATGAGATATCCGAGTTCTGTGAGCTCCTTGAGGTGGTGGTAGACGTTCCTGACATCGCTGCCCGTGAGGTAGATGTGGAAATGGTTTTGGAGGGACTGCCAGATGGTGTACCCGTAGGAGTCGAGGCCATTACCGCAGTTATGGTCTATGATGGCCATGATTTTCATCTTCGTGGCACCTGTGGTGCCTTTTGGCTTGACCATGTGTTCTCTCGAAAGCTTTATATCATAGGGCGATATATATAATTTACGTATGGGTAAAATATCCATATCACCCATCTTTTGGACAAACAAAAACCTGTCTCAAACGATGGGGAAGGTGAAAAAATGGAAACGAACACAAGAAGCTGCACAAAGTGCGGAAGCACAAACATAATCGTAGATCCAGACGCTGGAGAGGAGGTCTGCGGTCAATGCGGTCTAGTGCTGAACGACGAGATCATCGACACCGGGCCCGAGTGGAGGGCCTTCACCAGCGCCGAGAGGGCGAACCGGCCGAGGGTCGGCATGGCGAGGTCCTACACCCTATATGACATGGGTCTCTCCACCAGCTTCAAGGGAAGCAGGGACGCCAGGGGAAACAAGCTCAACGTCGACACCAGGAACATGATGAATAAGCTGAAGCGGTACGACACACGGTCGAAGCTCGACGAGACCTGGGGCAGGAACCTGAGCATCGCCATGGCCGAGCTCGACAGGCTCTCGACGGTCCTCTCGATACCCAAGATGGTGAAGGAGAGCGCCGCTTTCATCTACCGTCAGGCTCTGAAGGCCGACCTGATCCGGGGTCGCTCTATCGATGCCTTCGTCGCCGCCAGCTTGTACGCCGCCTGCAGGAGGCGCAAGGTGCCCAGGCCCCTCAAGGAGATCTCCAAGGTCAGCACCCGGGAGCACTCCGAGGTCTCCCGGTCCTACAGGCTGCTCCACAGGGAGCTCAAGCTCAAGATGCCCATCGACGACCCCATGAAGTTCGTCTCGGGCATCGCCTCCAAGCTCCATGTGAGGCCGACTACCGAGAGGTACGCAGTCGACATATTGAAGCGGGCCAGGGAGAGGAAGGGCCTGTCAGGGAAGGATCCGAGGGGTATCGCAGCCGCGGCCCTCTACATGGCCTGCATCGAGATGGACGACAAGAAGATCCAGAAGGACGTCGCCTCCGCCGCGGGGACCACCGAGGTCACCCTCAGGAACAGGCTCAAGGGCCTAGAGGCCGTTTTACGGGAGCCGGTCGCCGTCACCGAGGACATACCGGTGGCGCCAGCCGTGCCATCCCCGGGGCAATAGCCCCCTCTGTCTCTTTATTTTTCAGACAGAATAGCTCGGGCTCTGAACGTATCAGGGTTCATCCTGAAATGAAAGACTATAAAATCCGCTAAACGAAATTGATCACGGTGGATTAGATGCGTGAGATCGAGGGATTGGTTGAGAGCTTCAAGGAGGCCAGGATGGTCTACCTCACCACCTTCCGGGACGGGGAGGAGAGGAGCAGGCAGATGACCAACTTCAACGGGGACCCATATGATGTGATCTGGTTCCCCTCGGAAATGAAGAGCAGGAAGGTCGAGGACATAAAGGAGGATCCCAAAGTCCTGATCACCTTCCCCGCCCAGAACAAAGGGGATTACTACGAGATCACCGGGAGGGCGGAGCTCGCCGACGAGGAAGCCACCGCCAGGAAGTGGAGGTGGTGGTATCTCTACTGGCACCCCTCCCAGAAATTGAGGTTCTGGATGCCCGGGGGTGCCATGACTCCGGAGAGAGCCATCATAAACGTGAACCCAGTTTCCGCCAGACTGGTGAAAAAGACTTAGCCCCTCCTTCATGGACCAATTTTTTTCGGGTTCCCCGTTTAATGGCCCCTGGAGCATAGCTAGGGATGAGCGCGCCCGCCGTTTTCTTTGAAGGCTTCAAAAGCACAAATAAGTCTTCATCGCGGTGCTCATGATGCCCGCAATCGGCATGGTCGCAGTAATACCCATCGTTATCTGGAGGGCCCCCAAGAACATGCTCATCGTAGTCGCGATGACCTTCTTCCTCATTGTCCAATACACCGTCACCATCTTATCTTCATGATCAAGGGAATCGACTACCTCACCCAAGATGCCCATCGACGACCCCATGAAGTTCGTCTCGGGCATCGCCTCCAAGCTCCATGTGAGGCCGACCACCGAGAGGCACGCAGTCGACATACTCAGAAGGGCGAAGGAGAGGAAAGGCCTGTCAGGTAAAGATCCGAGGGGGATCGCAGCCGCGGCCCTCTACATGGCCTGCATCGAGATGGACGACAAGAAGATCCAGAAGGACGTCGCCTCCGCCGCGGGGACCACAGAGGTCACCCTCAGGAACAGGCTGCGGGGGCTCGAGGAGACGCTGAGACCTGCGATGGAGATGGGCGATGAGGCAATCATCAACGCGACCGTACATAGTGAGAGCCCACTACCCTAGAAGCAATAGATCTTACAACTTTTTATCAATCACTCTCTGTATCGATTCCGTGTAGTTGTTGTATTCCTTCTTACGGCACTCTCTGCAGAGATACCGGGGATTCGTCCTCCTGGAGCCGAGTTTTCGTTCGTTGATCCTGATCTCGGTATCGTCCAGAATTTTTCCGCAGACGGCACAAGACTTCCCTGACATCTCTGCAGTTTTGGTGGGACTCAACCGAGGATAACTCTTTGGGTCCTGACACAACATTATATAATATCGTGGAAAGTTTCTGATGCCAATAAATTCGATAGAGGCATGGCTGAGGCCTTCAAGGACGCAAAAGTCGTCTACCTCACAGCCTACAAGTACGGAGAGGAGCTAGCCCCTGACCAACCTAAACGACGACCCATACAGGATGATGTACTTCCCCACCTACCGGGACCCTAGGAAGGTCGAGGGCGTCGAGAGGGATACAAATGTTCTGATAGCCATCCCCATAATCGTCGTAATCATGGCGCAGTACCTGCTCCTCGTCAAGTGGATCAACGACAATATAGACGCCATGCTGGAGAAACAGGTCAGCTAGTCGGGCCATCCGCAGCAAGGAACAGGAAGTAATTTACAGCCCTGCATACTCTTATTGGGGATGCCATGTGAAGACCATCACTCTTGAGATAGACGACGACACTTACAACTACCTCGAGTTCCTCGAGAGAACCAGGTTCATAAAGAGTAAGGACGAAGCCGTCAGGAAGGCCCTCATACTGTTCAAGAAGCTCTCCATGCACGACTGGCTGCCGGACATCTACAGGATAGGTGAGAGCCGCATCATCCTCATGGACAGAGGGATGCTCCTAGACCTCTTCGAGCTGCTGACTGACTCGGAGACACACAGAAGTGGATACATGACAGCGATGAAGAGGAAGGTCCTGAAGCCCGAGTACAGGGACATCGACCTTACGAAGCCGGGCAACTGGATGATCGTGCTGAAGGAGCTGGAGAACTTGGGTTGGGGGGTCTTCACCAAGGTCGGGAACGAGATCAAGGTGGAGTATTCCGCCGTCCCCACCAACTACCTGAGGGGTTACCTGGAGACAATGTTCAACGTGGAGCTGGAGGAGCACCACACAAAGGTGGAGGGGCTGATAGTCTTCATCGCAGGCGAGTCGAAGCTCGGCGCCTGGCGCTAGAGCCCCGTCCAGGGGCACCGCTTGTAGGGCCCTATCACGATGGTGACGACGGTCCCCAGTATCCCGTCAAGTGCGAGCTCCGTCTCCAGGAACTCGTTCAGATCCTCCATCTTCTCGAAGATCACCTCGAACAATAGGTCCACGTCGCCACTTGTCCTGTAGAGGACAAAAACGTCGGGATGGGCCTTCATGTGTTCTACGATCTCCTGGATCTTGGCGGGCAGCACCTTCAGGCCTATGAAGGACTTAATAGCCCGACCCAGATGGTGGTAGTCGAGCATCACAGTGAACTTCTTTATTACACCGGTCTCGATGAGTTTGTCTATCCGGTTCTTGACGGTGGCCTCGCTGACCCCGGTCTCCTCGGCCATTTCTCGGTAGGTGCTCCTCCCGTCCTCCGTGAGGCACTTTATGACCTGCATATCTAGAATGTCCAGAGACATATCACTCAGATAGAAGATCTTAGAAAACTATAAAAGGTTTCCAGTTTCAACAGTAAAATTAAAGAAAACACAAAGATCAATAAAGAAAAACACATAGCATTTTAACAAAAATCTAGGACCTAAATTAATTAACATTTTAAAATCAAATTAAATTACACAGAAACAAGTTATTAACATCAATATACAAGAATGGCGAAAAACCATAATTCTTTTTTCAATTTCCGTTTATGTTACTCTTGATTTCTTTAGTTTTTAGGGGTTTTTCTATGCTTTCTTTAAGGATTCTCATATATACACAGTAAGTACTTCATAATTTAGGTTTAGAGATATGGAGAAAGCTGTTGAGAACATACCCAGTTCGTTGCTCGGGGACCTGTCAAAGAACCTTGTGAACATAGTGCTTAGTACCAAGGACAAGAACGCCGTCCCTGCCGAGTTGGCGAAGAAGGTAATCTACCTGTGGCGTCAGGACCAACTTGCGACGGTGACCGGGCTAACGACGCTTATGGAGGCCTCTCTAATGGTGGACGCGGAGGAGACCTACTCGACGCTGGACAAGCTGGGGCTCCAAGAGATCACCGCGACCATAAAGAGCCTAGCAGGATAGAGCCAGGTATAGGGGATTGCCTCCTACCCCTTTTTATTCATCAACCATCAACAAAGATTTAAGAAAACAAAGGATCAGAGGATATGAAGATGTTGATCAGTTATACATTGATCCGGGTGCACCCGGCACAGGACAAGGAGGTCTACGAGACTGTCCAGACCTTCGGTGAGGTCAAAGATGTCATCATCACCTACGGCGAGTACGACCTGATCATCAAGGTCGGGTCTGAATCGCTGGGGGACCTGGACAACTTCGTTTTCAACAAGCTCAGGACGATATCCGGTGTCGCCTCCACGACAACCCTCCTGGAGGCCAGGCCTAAGGATATGGTAAAGGGATGAGGTGAGAAAGCTGGAGAAGTTCCCCTCCGTCGCCTCGGACATCATGGCCTCCCCCGCAATCACAGTGGACGCGGAGGTCAACGTAAGGGACGCGGCCCTCCTGATGGCGGGAAAGGATATCGGGAGCGTCATCGTCGTCGAGAGGGGGGCGCCTGTCGGAATCGTAACCAAACGCGACATCATCCGCAAGCTCGTAGCGCTGTGCTTGGACCCCTGCGAGATAAAGGTCAAGGACATCATGTCGAAGCCGCTGATAACCATCGGTAAGGACGTCAACATCCTCGAGGCGATGAGGAAGATGAGGGAGCACTCGATCACGCAGCTGGTGGTCATGGATGGAGACGCCCTCGAGGGAGTCGTGTCCGAGCGTGACGTCACTAGAGGCATCTCCATAGCCTCTATTGGATCTTTCAGCTCACTACTACGCAGGCGCGAGTAGTCGATGAGCCGAGCACATCATTTATTTACACGTGTATGGGAGCTTCAGTGGAAATGAGTGGCGACACCAACCACGTAGAGGCGATAAAGCAGAAGAGAAACCTGTTGTTAGCCGTCCTCATGCTGCCCGTTGTGGGTATGGGAATCTCGATGCTCCTCATATATTGGAGGTTCCCACACATGATAGGGACTGCACTACCGATAATCTTCTTATTAATGCTCCAGTACGTGCTCCTAGTTCGATGGATCAAGAAAAAAATCGACGTTTTATAAACCAAATAGTGTGGCGTTTTACCGTCCGTCTACGATCTTTATTCATGCAGTGACGGCGCCGTTTTTACCAGAGCGGAAATTAGAGGAGATGTCAACTAAAAAAACTTTAATATCAAACGAAGGGTTTGATATTGATTCATCTTGATGAAGAAGTTCACGATCATTACTCCCCCGGAGTACGAGCACCAGATTACTAGAGAACTAGGTGTGGCGAGAGTTGCCCAGCTGAAGGCCGTGGGCGGTGTGGATGTTGAACGGCTGAGGAAGACCGGGGAGAGGATCGTAGATTTCAAGGGCCTCTACGAGAAATTCCAAGACGAATACAAGGCCCTTGAAGAATCAACTATACTCGAACTGGAAGACATGGATCTCGAAACTGATGAGTTGAGGGAGTTCACCGAAGATCCAGCGGCAACAGTGGATGATTTTCTCGCCAAATTCCGAGAAGTTCAGGAGAAAATAAAGGAAGTCGACGCAAGGCGGGAAGAGGGAGAAAAGAAGCTTGTAGAGACAAAGCTGCGGTTGGAGAGCCTGAAGGCGCTCGAACCGGAGGAGCTGAAGAAGTGCCTCACAGTGGGGTTGGCCGATCTCAGCATCCAACAACGCCTGAATGAGTACCTCGAGAGGTTCGAGGATTTAAGCTCGAAGGTAGTCGAGTTTTCATCTGATAAGGGGTACGTCTTCGTTTTCGGCCCCGAGGAGAGGAGGGAGTGGGTCGAGACCATCTTCCTCATATTCGAAGTGAAGGACATCTTCGAGGTGCTCAACACACAGGACATCCTCCTGTCGATCGATGCCGGGAGGCGTGAGGAAGTCATAAAGGAGTACGAGCAAGAGGCCCAGGAGCTCCAAGCCCTGACAGAGGGCGAGGCTGAGTACGGGCAGATAAAGGCGGAGTACTCCCCCGTGCTGGGAAACGCCAAGTTCCTGGACCAGATGCTCAGGATACTGTCCGACGAATCGGTCCCCGTCCTCAGGACGAATGTGATCAGCGTCATCCAAGGATGGATTCACGAAGATAATGTGCACACACTGGATAAGGTCATAAACGATCTGCAGGAGAAGACGGGGGAACTGTTCTACCTGGAGTACGAGGACCCCGGGCACGATGACCATTCAATCCCTACTCCCGAACCGAAGATGCCCTCGTTCCTTCAGCCTGCTTGGAAACTGACCTCCCTCCGCGGATGGCCAGCAGCCAACGAGATTAACCCGATGTACATCACGATCCTCGTCTTCAGCTTTCAATTCGGCCTCATGTACGGCGACATAGGGCAGGGGGCTATATTCTTAATTGCAGGGCTACTAGTTTCCCGGAAGTACAAGCGGGGCATGATGTCGAAGCTGGGGACGCTCTTCATACCCATGGGTATATTCGCCATACTCTTCGGCATAGGCTACGACTCGATCTTCCTCGTGGAGGGGCTCCTGTTCCACCATAACCAGTTCATGCCGAACCCCATCCACGAGACGACGACGCTGATGAAGTGGGTGTTCAAGATCGCTACGGTCGAGATCATATTCGGCCTCGTCCTCGGCGCCATCAACCAGTGGAAGGCGGGGCACAAGTGGGGCGTCCTCGGGATGCACGGCCTCGGCATGATACTCTACGTCTTGGGACTGTCCCTGTCCGTGTTCGAGTTCATCAGGACCAGCGACTTCATGGGCACCATGGGCTACTGGGGCTTCTACGTCATGCTGGGCGGGATGTTCCTCGCAATGATGGAGCCCATCATCGCCGCCGTGGCGGGAGGACATTTCGGCATAGAGGTAGTCGGCGAGGGAGTGGGAGCGCTCCTCATGACCTTCGTCGAGGGGCTCGCCAACCTCTTCTCCTTCCTCCGTATCGTCGCCTTCGCACTCGCCCACGCCAGCCTGGCAGGCGCGGCTCACCAGCTGTCCGGTTTCATGGGAACTATCCCAAGCCTCATCCTGATGAACCTCATCGCGATGAGCTTCGAGTTCATGTCGAGCGGCGTACAGTCCCTGAGACTGCTCTACTACGAGTTCATGGGCAAGTTCTATCACGGAGGCGGAGTGCCGTTCAGACCATACAGGTTCAGGATAAACAAATCCTGACCTGAATATCCCTTTTTTATTCATTACACTCTGTGAAAAGAGTTATATTCTGATTTGGGCATTGTAACGAGAAAAAGGTGGAAAGTAACAAATGACGTCAATAAATTTCTCTCACATGCTGCGCCTTTCACAGAGGTTGTGAATATGGCTGACCTTATACCTGTGGCAATCACGTTTGCTGCTTCCATCATAGCTGCTGCTTGGTGCATGGTTCAAGGCGCCACCATAAACGCTTCAACGACGGGTGAGAAGGGCAGGGCCTCGGTCTGGGGAGTTTCCCTCAATCTTATAGGGGTCTTGATCATCTTCTACGGGTTCCTTGGAGGGCAGATGCTGTTGATGGATACGGTCTCTCCTATGTTGACTCTGCTCATGGGCGTGATGATCATCTTGGGATTGATTCTAGTGGTCTCGATCACTGGTGGCGGCGGGAATGAAAAGACCATTATAGCGGCGCTGGACAACCTGGGCTCGTGGGGGAAGATAACGACAGTTGTGATTTTCTTCAGCATAATTTTCATATTGATCGGTGGAGGAGGTGAAAGTGTTATGATACCTGATTCTGCTTGGGGGCTTCTGATGGGAGCTCTGACTATGATCGGTTCCGCATTCGCGGCCGCCCTGTGCATCATGACGGCCGTGAAGTCGGGCTCCGAGATGTTGATAGCGAAGCCGGAGCTCTCGATCTGGTCTCTGCTCTTCGTTGCCCTCGGCGAAGGTCTAGCCATCTATGGATTGATCGTGGCAATTCTACTGATTGGTTAGCCTTTCTGGCTCTCCTTTTTTCTTTTTTACAGTCACTTACTGAAGGTCATCGATTATTATATTCATCATTCAATAATGGTTTTATCCACCTGAGTGGAAAAGAGCCCAAAAATCGGGATGACGGCTCAGGGATAGTTGGGGATAGTCAGATACTTCAACATATCTTCGGCCGCGATGCCCTGGGTTTTCCCCCATGCGATGCCGACGAGGTCGTTCTTCTCAATCTCGCTGAAGACGAGATACGCCATGACGACGTTGAACCCGAAATCGTTCGCCGCGCGCCCCCTACGGGCGATGTCGTAGACATGCTGGCGGAGGCGGCTCCTGATTAGGGCTACGTCTCCCTCGTAGAGGGGAGTCAGGATTTCATTATACGGTGGGTTGAGCCCTTGGATGACGGCCCTGAGGTCATCTGTCTCCATTGCCTCCCTGAGCATATCGAGGCTTATATCGTAGGTCGTGGGAAACATCTCCTCGGGGCTGTGGGCGTTCTCGCGGGCGCCCCTCTGCTTCGCTGCGACGAGGAAGTTCTCGACGTCGGCCTCGGCCTGTACGATCCGCCGGACCAGGCCCCTGTCGCTCTGGGGGAGCCTCTCCAGTGACTTGAAGATCCCCCTGGCGCTGAGGTAGTTCAGGGCTATCTCGACGGGCCAGAGTGCGTCGTACTTCTCTGAGAGCTCCAGGCTCGAGACGAGGGGCTCATACTGCGTGCCCTCGAGTTGCCTAACGGCGTCGTGTAAGGTCTCCGCCCCCGCGATCTTCTCGTAGCTCTCGACCCTGTAGGGCGTTATCGGTATCAGGAAATCGATAATCTTGGAGGTCGGGAGGCCGCTGAACTTTCCGCGGACGATCCTCTTGAGGTTGATGGCCTCGAACCTCAGGTAGTAGTAGGACTGAAGGAAGTCGCCGATGTTCGTCGGTGCCAGATCCACTATCCCCATCATCCGCTCGATGAACTTTTGGTAGAAGACTTTCTCCAGGGCCAAGGAGACGTCGCCGTCGGTCTCCGTGGATATCCTTCCGTACGAGGTCCCAGCCAGCTGCTCCACGAAGAGCTCCAAGGTCTCCTGCTGGGCCAGGGCGCGCATCTGCTCCGGCGTCAGAAGGTCGGCCATCAGCGAGTGACTCTTGATGACCACGTAGGAGAGGCCCGGGCTCACCCTCGTCGCCGTGCCAGCGCACCTCCGATGAGTTTCATCCTGACCAACTCCTCCAGGCTCTCCTCGTCGAGCTTGTCCTCGATGAACTTGATGATACCCCTGTAACTGGGGATGATGGTGTTCTCCAGGGCGTTAACCTTCCTGTTGGTCTTCCCCAGCTCGTCCGCGATCCTCTCGGCCCTCGACTCGAACTCGGCGAGCTGTATGATGACGTTGAGGATCCCCAGGACCTTCTCGGCAGCCTCGCTGAGGGTGATGTCGAGCTCCCCGGCGATCTGGGGTTCCTTGTCCACCTTGATGAAGGGGTATCTGACCCCCATGGTGGACCTGGGGAGAACCTCGATCTCGAGGCTGCTCTTGAGGGCGCTCGCCTGGCTCCTCACCTCGGTGGGGCCCAGGCTGATGTAGGCGGCTGTGACGCCCCTGTAGGCGACTTGGAGCTCCTCGAGGAGCTTGCTCCTCCGTCCCTTGAGGACGTCGATGGAGGAGGTGAGCTCCTTGGCGAGGTGGTCCCTCTTCAGCTTCAGGAACTCTGTGCCCTTCTCGATGAAGCCTATCCGCCTCTTCATCTCCATGAGGAAGCCCTTTGTGGGCCGGATTCCCGTGGTGGCGGACACTAATTGTCACTCTTGTGGGCTGGGTGGTACTTGTTGATGTAGGTCTCCCTGATGCGGATCAGGTCCTCCTCGGGGAGTATCGAGAGCAAGTCCCAGGCGATGCTCAGGGTCTGCTCGATGGACCTGTTCTCGTAGGGGCCCTGGTTCACGAACTCCTGCTCGAAGCGGTCGGCGAACCGGAGCCACGTCCTCTCCCTGTCGCTGAGACCCACCTCTCCGACGATCCTGACGAGGCCCCTGGCCCTCGTGCCCTCGGCGTAGGCCATGTAAAGCTGGTTGGAGACGTCCTGGTGGTCCTCCCGGGTGGTCTCCTCGCCGATGCCGTCCTTCATGAGCCTGCTGAGGCTCGGGAGGGGGTTCATCGGGGGGTAGATTCCCCTGAGGCTGAGCTCCCTCTCCAGGATGAGCTGCCCCTCGGTGATGTACCCCGTGAGGTCCGGGACAGGGTGGGTCTTGTCCCCCGCGGGCATCGAGAGGATAGGCATCAGGGTCACAGAGCCCGGTCGGCCCTGAATCCTGCCCGCCCTCTCGTAGATGGTGGCGAGGTCGCTGTAGAGGTAGCCCGGATATCCCTTACGGGTGGGGACCTCCTCCCTTGCGATGCTGATGGTACGGAGGGCTTCGGCGTAGTTGGTCATGTCGGTGAGGATGACGAGGACGTGCATCCCCAGGTCGAAGGCGAGGTACTCGGCGATGGTCTGGGCGATACGGGGGGTGACGATACGCTCGATGGGCGGGTCATCTGCGAGGTTGAGGACCAGCACCGACTTGCTCAGGGCGCCTGTCTTCTCGAACTCCGCCCTGAAGTAGTCGGCCTCCTCGTTCTTGATACCCATGGCCCCGAAGACGATTGCGAAGTCGGTCTCCTGGCCGGGGATGGTGGCCTGCCGCGCGATCTGGGCAGCCATCATGTTATGGGGGAGGCCCGACTCGCTGAAGATGGGGAGCTTCTGGCCACGGACGAGGCTGTTCATACCGTCGATGGCGCTGAGCCCGGTCTGGATGAACTCACTGGGGACATCCCTGGCGGCGGGGTTGATGATCCCGCCGTTGACGTCCCTCAGGTCGGTGCTCAGGGGGACGGGGATGCCGTCCAGGGGCTTGAAGCTGCCGCTGAAGACCCTGCCGATGAGCTCCTCGCTCATGGGTACCTTGAGAGTCTCTCCCGTGAACCTGACCCTGATATTGAGGTCCATCCCGCTGGTGTCCCCGAAGCACTGGACCATGGCCCAGTCTCTGCTGACGTCCAGCACAGATCCGGTGACTATCTCGCCGCTGGGCCTCCGGATGTTCACGATCTCGTCGAAGGCGACCCCCTTGACCCCCTCCACCATGAGGATGGGGCCCCTGATCTCGCTGGTGGTCCTGTAGACCAGCCCTGATTGTTCGACTACCATTACAGCTTCACCTCGTACTCCTCGGCGAGGGCGTCCCTCTGCGCGAGGATCGCCTTGCTCGCCTCCTCGATGGGCTCGACTCCGGCCCTCTCCTTGAGACGCATCAGCTCGGTGACGACGTCCATATTCCTCACCATCTCGATGGGCACACCTGCCCTCACGAGGGGGTCCACCTTGCTGTAGAACTCGATGAACACCTTAAGGAGGGCGGTCTGCTTCTCGGCCTCGCAGTAGGTGTCGACTTCGTGGAAAGCGCTCTGGACGAGGAAGCCCTCCCTGAGCATCTCCGCCAGCAGCAGCACGAGCCTCTGCTCGTCGGGGAGCGCCTTCTCCCCGATGATCCTGGCGGTCTCCTCGACTTCCGAGGCCTCCTCCAGGAGCCTGAGGGCCTGGGATCTCGACGCCTCCCATTCGGGGTCAAGCTTCGACCACCAGCGGGCCGAGACGTCCATGTACCTCGTGAAGCTCCTGAGCCAGTTGATGGCCGGGAAGTGGCGCCTGTAGGCGAGGTCGGTGTCTAGGGCCCAGAAGGTCCCGATGAACCTGAGGGTGTGGGTGGTTACGGGCTCGCTAAAGTCCCCGCCGGGGGGCGATACGGCCCCGATGAGCGTGAGGCTGCCCAGAGTCCTGCCTTCGCCCATGACGACGCCCCTGCCGGTCCTCTCGTAGATCTGGGCGATCCTGTCTGAGAGGTAGGCTGGGAAGCCGGCCTCGGCCGGGATCTCCTCGAGGCGCCCCGAGATGTCTCTGAGAGCCTCGGCCCACCTCGATGTGGAGTCGGCCATGATGGCGACGTCGTATCCCATGTCTCTGTAGAACTCGCCGATGGTGACCCCCATGTAGATGCTGGCCTCCCTGGCGGAGACGGGCATGTTGGAGACGTTCGCGATGATGACCGTCCTCTCGATGAGCTTCCTGCCGCTCCTGGGGTCCTCGAGTTCGGGGAAGTGGGCGACTACGTCTGCCATCTCGTTCCCCCGCTCCCCGCACCCGATGTAGATGATGATGTCGGCGTCGGACCATTTGGCGACCTGTTGGAGGGTGACCGTCTTGCCGGTCCCGAAGCCACCTGGGATTGCTACTGCACCGCCTTTCGCCACAGGGAAGAATGTGTCGATGACCCTCTGGCCCGTCATGAGGGGCATCTCCAGTGGGAGGCGCTCCTTGATGGGTCTGGGTATCCGCACCGGCCAGGTCTGCATCATCTTCAGGGGCACGACGCCCGAGCTGGTCTCGAGCTCCCCGATGACGTCCTCGACGGTGAACTCCCCGGACTTTATCGATTTGATCGTCCCTGATTGACCGGGGGGCACCATCACCCTGTGCTCGAAGGACACCGTCTCCTGGACGACTCCGATGACGTTTCCCCCTTCCACCTTGTCCCCGGGCTTCACCTTGGCCTCAAATTTCCATTTCGCACCCCTGTTGAGGGGATCGATGTTTGTCCCCCTGGAGACGAAGGGTCCCGTGAGCTCCCAGAGCTCCGTCTCGGACCTCTGTACCCCGTCCACGATCCGGCCCATGAGGCCGGGGCCCAGCTCGGCGACGAGGGGGACGCCGAGGTCCGTGACCGGCTCCCCGGGCATGAGGCCGCTGGTGGCCTCGAAGCACTGGATGTACGCGGTCTCCCCGCTGAGCCTGACTATCTCGCCCATGAGCCTGAGGTCCCCGACCTCGGTGAGGTCGCCGATCTTGGGCGCCTCGTCGAAGTGGGCGACGATGAGCGATCCGTTAATCCTCTCGATTGTACCAACAATTGTAGACATCTATAGCACCCCCAGCTTTTCGGCGACCTCGGACTCGAGCCTCGCCTTGACACTGGCAAGCCTCCCCTCGAAGGTGTTATAGTAGGTCTTGGTCCCGTCGCTGTTCCTGACAACGACTCCCCCGCCGATATCGAGGGGCTCCGAGTCCAAGCTGACTTTGCTCTCACCTATAGATTGTTCCAGTGCCATGCTGATATTACCGAGGTTCTTCCCCAGGTACTCGAGGTCCGCCTCGTTCCCAGAGATGATGAACTCCTCTCCGCCGATCGCCGCGGCGGCCTCCTTGATGAGCGCTATGAGGACCTCTCCCTTGTCGAAGTTAGCGTCGTCTCTCCTTGAGATGCCCCGGAGCCTCTCCAGAACCTCGTCGAAAACCCCCGTGAGGAGGGCCTGGCGGGCCAGCAGGAGGGTCTTCCTGCCCTCTAGCTGGGCGTTCCCGATGATCCTGTCCCTCGCGGCGTTGAGATCGGAGCCGATCAAGCTGAGGATCTCCGCCTCGGAGTTGACGTTTATCCTGGCCACTTCCTCCACGGCCGACTCTGCGATCTTTTCGACCTCATTATCGGCGTCCTCGAGGAGCTTGTTCCTCTGCTCGATGACCCTCTCGATGAGCTGGGCCTCGAGATCCATGGATGATTCGCTCATTGAGGCAGCACTTCCTTCATCACTGTCTCGATGGCCTCCTTCATCTTGTCCTCTGGAACGTCCTTGAGGGCCTCCGCCTTGGCCTCGTAGTCTTTCAGGATCTTCTTGGCCTCCTTCTCCGCTTTCTTCTCCTCCTCTTTGAGAAGCTCATCGATCCCGGTGCCCCTCTGGGCCATGGCCTTCTTCCTCGCAGCCTCCCTCTGGGCCGCCGTGATCTTCTCGTCGGCGGCGCTCTGGGCCTCGGTGATCTTGGCCTTGGCCTCGGCTTCTGCGTCGGTCAGGAGCTTCTGGAGGCGCTCTCCGATTGATAATACCCTTTCCATACCCATCATATCACAACTCTAGTCGGGTCCCGATCGCTAAGGAGACGACTTCCTGTAGCTCCTCCATTCTCATCCCGGTCTCCAACGTGAAGTCGGGGATGAGGGCGAAGACAGGTGTGATCTCCCCCTTCCTCATGACTGCCTCCCGGACGGGTCGTGTCTGCTCCGCGAACCGCTCGGGAATTATTATGAGCTGGAACCGGCCCTCGTCGATGAGGCGGTTCAAAGTCTGCGCCACGGCCTCCCCGGAGCTGCCCTCGAAGCCCGCTGCCCCGATCAGCTCGAAGCTGGTGATAAAGGAGGGGGGTCCAATGACAGCGACGCTCATGTCCTAGAAGCTCACGTTAACTTGACTAAAAAAACTTGTGTACATCGACGAAGAAGGGGCGACCTCTTGGATTAATCGCCCCAGTCAACGCTCCAACGGGTCGAAGTGGGACCGAAAATTAGTTGAATAAATTAATGGGATAAGGCGGCGGTCGTCGCGTGCAGGGCCTCTGATATGAAGGGCAGCAGGTAGTCGGTGACTAACTTGGGGTATATGCCTATTATCACCGAGAATAGCGCGAAGACTAGGAGCGGCACTGTCATAGTCCAGGGGGCCTCCTTCACCTCCTTCAGTTTCTCCGGGAGCGGCCCAAAGAAGATTCGCCTCACCGTCCAGAGGGAGTATCCCACCGTGAGCACCGTCATGATTATTGCCACCAGGGCCAGTATGAGCTGCGTCGGCGAGCCCGAGAGCGCGCTGCTGAAGGCTCCGCTGAAGATGAAGAACTTGGACATGAAGCCCATCGTCGGCGGCACACCCGCGATGGAGAAGAACCCGAGCAGGCACAGGACCGTGGTCCAGGGCATCCTGTCGGCCAGTCCCCCCATCTCCTTGATGCTCCGCGTCCCCACCTGGGCCATGAGTATGCCCGCGACACCGAACAAGATGCACTTGCCAAAGCCGTGGGTTATGTAGTGGAAGATCGCGCCTGACACGCCGTACTCAGCTGCGCTGGCGAGGCCCAGGAAGATGTAGCCCATCTGGCTGACGCTGCTGTAGGCGAGGAAGCGCTTTATGTCGTCCTGCGCCAGAGCCATGAGCCCGCCGTAGGTCATCGTGAGTAGTGCCCAGAGGGAGAAGACGAGGCTGAAGGTCTGGTAGACCGGAAACATGGGTATTATGACGAGCCTCGTAGCGGCGTACGCCCCAATGCCGATCATTGCCGGACTCAGGAGCGCCGAGATGGGCGTCGGTGCCTCGCCGTGGGCGTAGGGTAGCCAGATGTGGATACCGAAGACCGCCATCTTGGTGAAGAACCCGATGAGGATGGCGAAGGCGATCCAGCCGGCTATCGGGCTTCCGACGACGCCGCTGAGGGCGGCGATCTCGAAGCTCCCGGTGATCCAGTAGCTGCTGAGGATGCCCGCCAGGAGTATCACTGCTCCGACGTGGGTCCACATGAAGTACATCATGCCGATGCGCTCCCGGTCCCCGTAGCCGTAGTTGTTGATCAGAGCCCAGCTGGGCACGAGCATCAGCTCGTAGAACAGGTAGAACTGGATGAGGTTTGTAGTTAAGACGGTGCCGAGCATTCCGACCGCGTACAAAAGGTAGAGAGCGTAGTAAGAGGCGTAAGCTGAGTTAGGAGTCGGGACGCCTGTGTGGTGCTCCTCCTCTTCGAATCTGTGCTCCATATAGGTGGTCGAGTAGACGCAGATTCCGAGGCAGAGGACGTTTATGGTGATCAACATCCAAAAGCTCAGCCCGTCCGCAAGCAGGCCAAATGTCAGGCCAGCGTCAGGGGCCCAACTATAGCTCTCGCTATAAGACCCACCGCCATTTAAATCGGCGGCGAGGCTGAATATCAATAATAGGGTTACGATTAACGGTAGGGTCGCAACCCATCCAACTTTCTTTCCCATCTGCTTACCAAGGTAGTAAACAACAGGTGCGGATACTAGGGGTACTAGAAGTACCAGAGCCAGGGAGTAGGGTATTGCCATTTCATATACCTCCATACATCTGCGTTAAACCGAATCCTAGGATCAGGACTACGAATATGATGACCATGTATATAATGTTGTAAGACAGGACGCCGGACTGGAGCTTTTTGACTCGGTTGTGTAGTCCCGTCATGGTCGCCGGGACGCCTCTGTTCAAGCTCACGTCTATAAGAAACTCCAGGTCATTGTAGAGCAGCCTGCTACCCTCCACGAAGACGTTGACCAAGCCCACGTTTATTGCTGGGTCATAGACCTTGGTCTCGAAGACATGGAGCACCTTACCGAAAGCGATTGTCGAACCGCTGACGAAGGCGGTGATCTTGTCGAAGACCATGCTCTCCAGGGTGGCGAAGACGACCTTCGAGAAGTCGATGAGCCCGTAGACGAATACCTTGTAGTAGGCGGAGTTCATGTACCACCGGTTGAAGAGGAATGTGTGGATGGGCTTGAGTACGGGATTGCCTGAGACGAACGCCCAGGAGTCCACCTTCCTAGAGAGGTAGAAGAGCCAGCCCAGGATTCCGCCGATCAGGAGCATCGCCGCGGACGTCCCCCAGGCGGTCAGTATAGTCGGGAACTCCAGGTGGTGAGTGTGCAGGGGTATCCCCATATGGTGGAGCATATCGTGGAGCAGGTGCTCGATGAAGAGCTCGGGGGATAAGCTGGGCACGAAGAACCCGACCAGGCCGAATAGCCCGACGACACAGACGAGGCCGACGAGTATCGCGATGGGCACCCACATGATCTTGGGGGCCTCGTGGGGGTGGTGGCCGTGCTTCTCCATCTCCTCGATGTGTTTGCTCTCGTGGCCGAGGAACGTGAGCTTGATGTACCTGATGCTGTAGAAGAAGGTCATCGCGGCGCTTACAGCCCCAACGGCCAGCAACGTCAACGACAGGGGCGTGTTGGCCACCAGACAAGCGATGAAGACGGCGTCCTTGCTCCAGAACCCGCTCAGAGGCGGTATCCCCGCGAGAGACGCGGTCGCGATGACCATGAGGATGAAAGTGATGGGCATGTACTTCTTCATGCCTCCCATGTTGAACGTGTAGATGGTGTGGATGGCGTGGATGACGGAGCCCGCGCCAAGGAAGAGAGCCGCCTTGAAGAGGGCGTGGCTCGTCAGGTGGAAGACGCTCGCCGTGAGGCCTGCGACGTAGGCGCCCTCGCTCATGCCTGAGACCCCGAGGGCAAGCATCATGTAACCGATCTGGCTGACCGTCGAGTATGCCAGTATCTTCTTCAGCTCCACGGAGACCAGGGCCTGCGAGGCAGCCATGAAGCAAGTGAAAGCCCCCACGCAAGCGATGACAATGAAGAACACCTGGGCCTCGGGTAGGAACATCTCCCAGGTGCCCAGGTAGAAGATGGGGGACATCCTCGCGACGAGGTAGACCCCGGCCTTCACCATCGTCGCCGCGTGGATGAGAGCGGATACCGAGGTGGGGCCGGCCATCGCCTCGGGGAGCCACTCGTGGAGGGGGAACTGGGCGGACTTGCCGATGGGGCCCCCGAGGAAGAAGATGGCCGTGATGGCCAGCAGACCGGGGACCGCTGCGATCTGGGGCAGCCAGTGGTGGGCGGTCTCAATGAGCTCGACGTAGTTCAGGGTCCCGGCGAAGTTGAAGATGACGAAGATCGACCCCAAGATGAAGACATCGCCGATGCCTGTGACCACGAAGGCCTTCATGCCGGCGTGGGAAGGCGGGAACATCTTGTGGGGTGGCGGGCCGCCGAGCCATCGTTCCTTCGCATCCCTGTAATAATAGCCGATGAGGCCGTAGCTGCAGATGCCGACTCCCTCCCAGCCGACCATGGTCTGGACGAGGTTGTCGGAGAGAACGAGGAGGAGCATGCTCCCGACGAAGAAGAGGAAGAAGAACCAGAACCTAGTGAGGTGCTTGTCCCCATGCATGTACTCGGTGGAGTAGACGAGGATGAGGAAGGAGATGAAGGCAACCACGTTGCATATTATTATGCTCAGCGGGTCAACCAGGACGCCGACCTCGAGGGGACTCCCGCCCGGGAAGGTGATCCACGTCGTCAGCTTGATGTCCCCGGGGTAGTTGCCCGAGAACAGCCATGGAACCATTGATGCGGCCGATAAGACCGACGTGAATCCCCAGGCGACAGCCGCGTAATCCCTTATCTTGTTGCCAAACCTCTCGAAGAGGGGCATCGATAGGGCGCCGATCATTGGGAGAATCCAGGCGAGCCATGGACCCGGGTACTTCATGATGACCTCGAGGGGGGTCATCGCAGCCACGGGGTCTATCACGCTAGACCTCCCATCATATCTCCTACCATTTTTAGCATCCAGTTAATAGCGTTTGCGTAAACCATCAGCCCAGCACCGCCCCGATGAATGTGGAGAGCCCGTTCACTAGGGCTTCTGACGCATCGGTTGCGAAGCTGATGATGGGAGCCGGCCAGACCCCGAGGAACACTATGATGACTGCCATTACCAGGGTCACCGCGACCATCAGGATCGGGGCCTCGTGGGCCTTGAAGCCCTTATCCGGCGAACCCAGGAGAACCTGCATGACCCTGAGGTAGTATGCCATGCTCAGGGCGCTGTTGAGGACCCCCATGATCCCCAGCCACCCGAGCCCCGAGCCGAAGGCGGCGCTGAACAGGTGGTACTTGCTTATGAAGCCGTTGGTGCCGGGGACGCCCCCGAGGCCCAGGAGGGCTATGAAGAGGCTGATGGACGTTAGGGGCATCATCTTACCGACGCCTCTGAGGCTCTTGATGTCCCGGGTGCCCGTCTCGTGGACGATGGAGCCCGAGGCGAGGAAGGCCACCCCCTTCATTATAGAGTGGTTGAACACGTGGAGGAAGAGCCCCATCACGCCGTAGGCCGTCCCCGCCGCCAGCCCCATGAGCATATACCCTATCTGGGCGATGCTGGAGTACGCCAGCATCCGCTTGATGTCGCTCTGGAGGAGGGCCGTGACGTTGGCCAGGGTCATGGTGAGGACCGCGAGGAAAGCCATGGGCAGCTTGAACATCCCCGGCTCGAATGCGAGGAATAAGACCCGCGTGAGGGCGTAGAGGCCCGTCTCGATGACTATTCCGGATAGCAGAGCGCTGATGGGGCTAGGGGCCTCCGGGTGGGCGTCCGGCAGCCATGTGTGGAGTGGGACGATCGCCGATTTTACGCCGAAGCCGACCACCAGGGTGCTGAAGAGGATGAAGATCCAGGGCGAAGACGGGGCGCCCCTGAGGCTGTCGGCGATGACGGCGAAGTTGAGGGACCCCGTCATGCCGTAGATGATGGCCATGCTGAGGAGGAGGAAGGCGCCGGCCGTCGCGCTCATCATGAGATACTTAAAGCCGGCCTCTATTGGCCCCCAGGTGCGCTTCAGGAAGGCGACCAGGGCGTAGCTGGAGAGGCCCATAAGCTCCCAGAAGACGAACAGGGTGAACAGGTCCCCAGCCATGACAATACCGGTCATCCCGGCCATCATGAATGTGACCAGGGTGTAGAACTCAGTGAGGCGGGTCTCCCTCTCCATGTAGCTCACAGAGTAGACGGCAACCAATAATCCCAGGAAGCCAATGCTCCCCGCCATGAAGACGCTGAGCATGTCTATCTCGAAGCAGCCCGCGAGGGGGGGCGCCTGCCCCCACATCCCGATCACGAGAATCTCGTTGGCCGTCGCCTTGACCGTTTGGTAGAGCAGGTAGACGGTAACGAGGGCGCTCGCGGAGACTATGACCATCCAGGCCTCCTGGATCTTCTTGACCTCGAACTTTCTGGACAAGATCCCGACCAATGGGGAAGCGAGGCCTCCCAGGAGGAGAACCGCCAGTGGGAGGGGGAGCTGGAAACCGTTTATGATGAAGTCTTGGGCTACCATTTCAACCGCCTCAGCTTCCTGATGTCGATAGTCTTGTAGTGCTTGTAGACGTTGAGCACCATCGCGAGGCCGACGGCGATCACCGTCCCGTCCAGGACGATGGCCATCATGACCACCGAGTGGGCGAAAGGATCGATCATACCCGGGCTCTGGGTGGCGAGGGCGATGAAGAACAGGTTCGCCGCGTTGAAGAGTATCTCGACCCCGATGAGGAGCCGGACCATGTCCCTCTTGAACATGAGACATCCCAGCCCTATGATGATCATGATGACCGTCGTCGCGACGAATGGAGCCAGGGGCATCATCAGGCCTCCACCTCCGAGGGCTTGATAAGCGCCAGGCAGCAGATCACCGCCGCCGTGATGACGAAGGCCTGGGCCGTGAGGTCGAGGGCCCGGTGCTCCCAGAGGAAGCGGCTAGCATGCTCGGCTATCTCGCCGTAGGGCTCCGCAGGGACCAGGCCAGCATCTGAGGCTCTGTACTCGAAGGCCGGGAAGCTCAGGGCATCGCTCCCCATGAAGGTGATGAAACCTCCCATGATCATGATGATGACTGAGATCGTCAATCCGTACTTATCCCAGAGGTCGCTCATTGCGCCACCTCCGGCTCCTCGACGATCTCCATCTCACCGGCCCTGGTGAACATGACCGTGATGATGAAGAAGACCACCACCGCCCCCGCGAATATCGCGAGCTGGAACAGGGCCACCGTGGGCGCCCCCATCATGTAGTAGGCGATGGCGAGGCAGATGTTGGTGCAGAGCAGGAAGACGACGCCGTAGACGATGTTGGGCATCGTGACGGCCAATCCGGCGCTGACCACCGTGACGATCAGGACGAGTAGAATCGCTATCATACGTCGCTCACCTTCCTGTACTTGATCTCCTTATCCGTGAGATACCTCTCCGTCCTCCTCTTGAGCATCGGGAGGACCTCCTTGAGGTCGGGAACCTCCGTGAGCTGCTCCGGGGAGTAGACGAGCTTACTCCTATCCACCTCGGAGAACTCCACAAAGTCCGTGAACTCCAATGCTAACTTGGGGCAGAACTCGACGCAGTAGCCGCAGAAGCTGCAGGTCTGATAATCGATCTCGGGGAACTTGCCCTCCCGCCCCTCCACCTCGACGAGGGTGATGGACTTGCACGGGCAGACCCGGGCGCAGGTGTTGCAGCTTATGCACCTGTCGAAGTAGAACTTGTGACGCCCCCTGAACCTATCGTGGAATATGGGCCTCTCCGTGGGGTAAGCCACGGTCTGGCCGCTCATGAGGACGTAGGGGGCCACCACGAGGAAGGGCTTGAAAATCTTCTTGAAGAACGGGAAGCGATCCAGGTAGCGATCCAGGACGCTCATCAATACACCCCCAACATCTTCATCCCCAGGACCAGCGCCAGATTGAGCAACGCCAGGGGGGTCAGGTACTTCCAGCCCAGGTCGAGCATCTGGTCGAGCCTGAGCCTGGGGTAGACGGTCCTGATGAGGACAATCAGCACGACCATGAAAGCGAACTTGGCGAGCATCCAGAAGATGTGGCTCCCCGTGACCCCTAGGAAACCCAGGACCGGGCCGTTGAAGCCCCCAAGGTAGAGGGTGATGAACAGTAGGGTCCAGGCCTGGAACATGACGTACTCGGCCATCATGGTGAACCCGAAGAGGATGCCGCTGTACTCGGTCCTCCAGCCGAGTACGAGCTCCACCTCGGCGACGGGGATGTCGAAGGGGGTCCTCTCGGACTCGATGATGACCCCCAGGAAGAATATCACGAAACCGATGAACTGGGGCACCGCAAACCACATGTTCCGCTGAGCCTGGACTATCTCGACGAGGTCGAAGCTCCCCGCCATGATGGCGACGGCCGCCCCGCAGATGACCAGGGGGATCTCGGCGCTGATGTACATGTAAGCGACCCTGAAGGCCCCGATGAAGCCGTACTTGTTGTTAGACGCCCACCCTGCGAAGATGGGGATCAGAGGGGCTATCCCAGCGATGGCGAAGAACATGGGCAACCCTAGGCTCCCGATGTCCCAGAGGACCCAGTTCGCGTCGAAGGGTATCAGGATGAGGGCGAGGGCGGGCACCGTGGAGACGAGCACCGGCATCGCCGCGAAGAAGAGGAAGTTCATGTCCTTGGGGACGATGATCTCCTTCATGAATAGCTTCAGGAAGTCCGCGAAGACCTGGAGAACCCCGGACCGCTTACCGCAGTAGTAGGGGCCCACCCTGAGCATCGCCCTGGCGAGGAACTTTCTCTCGAACCAGACGGCGATGATCGCGAAGCCGAGGATGAAGATGAGCCCGGGCAAGACGTAGATCTGGAGCAGGGGCTTCGCGTTCACGGCCAGGAACTCGGTCGCATAATTCCAGATCGATGCAAGTATGTTCACATTCATCACCTATCCGAGTCGAGGTACCACGGGTCAATCGAGTTGATCACGACGGGAACGTCGGCCATGAGCATCTCGTCGAGCTCGCAGAGCCTCTCGAAGACGTACATGTTCCGCAGGGTCGGGGAGTTGATCTTGACCCTGTAGGGATTCATCCCCACCGCCGTGAACATGTGGATACCCATCTCCCCCCTGCCAGTCTCGACCCTGCTGTAAACCTCCCCGGGCTTTGAGCGGGTGAAGAGGGGGAACCGGGTTCTGATGGGGCCGCCCGGGATCTCGTTGGCGACCTGCTCCATCATGTTAAGCGACTGGCCGATCTCCCTGTACCGGACCTTGGTCCGGGCCATGCTGTCGCATGCGGACTCGGTGATCACCTCGAAGTCGAGGTCTCCATAGGCGGCGTAGGGCTCGTCCTTCCGGACGTCGATGGAAATACCGGATCCCCTGAGCACAGGGCCGGTGGCACCGAGGCGGATTGCGTCCTCAGGCTTCAGGACTGCGACGTCGTTGCAGCGGGCCTCGAAGACGATGTTCTCTATCATAGCGGTCCAGTAGTCCTCGAAGCGCTTCCTGAGGTATTGGACGCCCTCGATGACCCTGTCCTCGAATCCCTCGGTGAGGTCCTTCATGACCCCTCCGGGGAGGAAGAAGTTGTAGCTGAAGCGGGCCCCGGTGAGCTCCTCCATGAGGTCCAGCAGGACAGTCCTGTCCGTGGTGGTCCAGAGGAAGACCGCGGGGAAGTAGCCCGTGGACTCGGCCTGGAGCCCGAAGGCGTAGAGGTGGCTGCTGATCCGGGACAGCTCGCAGACGAGGCTTCGGATCCAGTGAGCCCTCTCGGGGACCTCGATGCCGAGAGACTCCTCGATGGCCATCACGTACCCGAGGCCGATGTTAGCGGTGTCGATCATCACCATCCTCTCGATGGGGACGATCCCCTGGAGGAATGACCTGTTCTCCAGGATCTTCTCGATGCCCCTGTGGGTGAAGCCGAGGTCGGCTATGATCTTGTGGACCTTCTCCCCGTCGACATCGAGGAGGATCCGGGTCTGGCCGCTCATGGGGTGCTGGGGGCCCCAGCTGATCCGCATCAAGTCGGGGGTGATGGTGGGCTCGCTCATTCCTCGCCCGCCTCCCCCTTGAAGTCCTTCCTGAGCGGGTAGCCCCCCCTCCAATCCGGCGGCATCAGCAGGGGGATCATGTTGGGGTGGCCCTCGAACTCGATGCCGAACATCTCGTGGGCCTCCCTCTCGTGGAAGCTCATCGCCTCCCAGACCCCTGTGAGGGTGGGGAGGGTCGGGTCGTCCCTGGGCAGGTCGACCCTTAAAGTGAGGGTGATCTTGGAGTCCGGGTTGAAGAGATAATAGATCATCTGCATCCGCTCCTCCTTGGGATAATCCAGTCCCCCGGCGGCGGAGGGGGTCTTGAAGCCGTATTCGTCCCTGAGGGCCTCGGCCACCTCGAGGAAGACCTCCCTCTTCACGACCACGGAGACCCTCTGGGATCGGAGGACCTCGGCCGACTCAATCTGCTCGGCGTGGGAAGTTGTTATCGCTTCGACGAGCTCCGCCTCACTCACTCTTGACACCTATCCTCTTCGTGTTCTTGATCTTTTCCTGGAGGATCATCATCCCCTGGATGATGGCCTCGGGGCGGGGCGGGCAGCCCGGGATGTAGACATCCACGGGGACGTACTCGTCCACGGGGACGGCGGCGTAGGAGTCGTAGAAGGGACCCCTCCCGGTGGGGCAGGCCCCCACGGAGACGACGTACTTGGGCTCCCCCATCTGCTCGTAGAGGTACTTGACCCTCAACGCCATCTTGCGGGAGACGACGCCGACCACCATGATGCAGTCGCACTGCCGGACGCTCGCGAAGGGCAGTATGCCCAGGCGCTCCATGTCGTACTGGACGCCGGAGGTCTGCATGAACTCCGGGCCGCAGCATCCCGTCACTAAGTGTATGGGCCAGATGGAGTACTTGCGAGCCCACCCGGCGACGTAGTCGACGACGCTGTAGACGGCCCCAGATCCTGGGACCCAGTCGAGGCTTCGTTTCAGCTCACAGGACTCTTCAGCCATATCATCTCACCAGCTTTTTGAGCTCGGTAAGGAAGTAGCCGATCCCCACGAGGACGACGGCTATGTAAACGGTGACGACGGATATCGTCTCGAACGTGAAGTTGATGGACATCGCCGCCGTCAGTATCACCCAGGCGAAGGCGTCGAGGGCGAAGAAGACCACGGCGTACCCGAAGTACCGGGTTATCCCGAGGACCTTGTAGTCCTTGGCGGCCCCGAAGGGTTCCTGGCCGCACTCGTAGATTGTGGCCTTGATCTTGTTGGGTTTCTTGGCTCCGATCAGCCGGGCGACGATGATTGCGAAGGTGAGGAAACCTATCTCAGTGGCTGTGAAGATCCAGAACGCGAGATGGTCGCCAATATATATCATTCCCAATCACTCCCCTTTAATCTCATGATGATTAATTTAAGCTTTCACCCGGCCCTTTTTCACGTTTATCCCTCGAAACAGGGAGTTTCAAGTTTCTATTTTGAAGAAAATACCGGGAATTACACGATCTTTTTTGAAAACGGGTCGCCATCGGAAACGAAGATGTCAATTCATGGATTTCGACCGCTATACGAGGATCTCCTCACGTTACGATACCCGTGATCAGGTGCATCAGCCTGCTTAAGTCCTCGCCTCGATGCTGCCCCCCCCGAGGGTGCCAGAAGATTCACCATGAAGAATATGGATCTCTTCGAGAGGCACCCCGGGAAAATGATGGAGATTATACAACTCCTGTTCCGGGAGTTCGAGGAGAGTATGGAGTTTCTCGCCCTCGAGAATGATGAAATATCAGGGAGATTGCCCGCTGTTGAGCGACTGGTTAGGGTGCTCTATCCCCCAAAAAATCCACGTTAGTTATGTATATTCCAACTTGAACGTAAAGAATGGGATAACGGATAATAAAGTCATATTAACAGACATAGTTGAATACAAAAATGGAAGTGTATTTTAATTAAACTATGTTTTTGTGAAGGCCAATTCTATCGTTTTTATTACGATGTAATATTAGATCAATATATACTATATTTATCGGTATAGGGAATGTTCTGTGCGTCTCAATATGAGAAAAGAAAAGTTAATATCCATAAACAACAGAATTTGGTGGATGAATAATTCATCTGATATTACTCGCAGAATATTCAACCAGCCTACTTTGGTAGAAATTTCTAGATTCAAAGGATGAGACGAAAGACCATGTTTGAACCTGAGAAAATACAGGTGATCTGGCTTCCGGGGCAGGCCTGCACCGGGTGCACCATATCCCTCCTGAACGCGAGCCACCCCAACCTCCTGGACCTCCTCACAGGGTTCATCCCTCAAGCCGCGGGAGTGACTCTGGACTACCACGCTACAATAATGACTCCCTGGGGAGAGGAGGCGATGAAGGCTGTCGACGCCGCTCAGAGAGGTGAATTAGGGCCCTTCGTTCTAGTCCTGGAGGGCGCCATACCCGACGAATCACTGGCCAAGGCGAGTGGAGGGTATTGGTGCGTGATAGGGGAGGACGAGGAGGGCAACCCAATCACGTTTAACGAGCGCATTGACAAGCTGGCGAAACACGCAGCTGCGATAGTCTGCGCAGGGACGTGCGCCTCGTTCGGTGGAATCCCCAGCGGTAAGCCCAACCCTACTGGCGCCATGGGCGCCATGGATTACTTTGGGAAGGACTGGAAGAGCGCCCTCGGGATACCCATCATCAACGTGCCCGGGTGCCCATCCCACGGGGAGCACCTCGCTGAGGTGCTGGCCTACGCTGTCCTCGCGGTTAGGGGATTCCTGCCTCTGCCTGATCTGGATTCCCAGAACAGACCCGTGTTCCTATTCGAGCACACGGCCCACGAGAACTGCCCCAGAGCGGGTTTATTCGCCGACGGGAAGAACAGCCATGAGTTCGGGGAGCCCTACTGCATGGGCCTCTTGGGCTGCAAGGGCCCTATAAGTCATTGCGATGTTCCCAAGAGAGGCTTTATTGAGGGGGTTGGCGGATGCCCCACAGTGGGTTCTCCTTGCATCGGGTGTACCGAGCCAGCGTTCCCAGATGCTCCACTGAGCCCGTTCCTTGCCAAGGCACCAGCAGGCTTCTTCGTGGCTGAGAAGATCCACAGCATCCCCGGGAGCCTCGAGGCTGTTTGGGGCAGGATCAAGGAGACCCTGATGGGTCGGGACATATGAGGTGAATGTGATGGGTAAAGAGATCACCATAGAGCCTGTGACGAGGATCGAGGGCCACCTCGGCGTCCAGGCTGAGGTCAGCGACGACGGGAAGACCTACACGGACGCCCACTGCTTCGGCACCATGTTCAGGGGATGGGAGATAATCCTCAAAGGCCGGGAGCCTGCGGATGCCATCTGGATCACCCAGAGGACCTGCGGGGTCTGCCCTACGCCCCATGGAATCGCCGCCGCGATGACCGTCGACATGGCCTATCAGGCCCCCCCGCCCCCTATGGGCATAGCCCTAAGGAACCTCCTCATGGGAGCGGAGCAGCTATACGACGCCACCCTGGGATGCTTCATCCTGGAGGGCCCAGATTATAGCCAATCCATTGTGGAGAAGGAAAACCCCGACTGGTGGGACGCCGCCCAGACCGCGGACGCTCCTGGGACCGAGTATCACGGCTACGTGACCATCGCGGACATCATGACCGCCCTCAACCCCATCTCGGGGGCTCTATGGGTCAATAGCCTAGGCATCGAGAAGGTGGGGCGTAAGATGGCCGCCCTCCTAGGCGCGAAACACCCCCACGTCAACACCCTGGTTCCAGGGGGAGTCGCCAAGACTCTGAGCCCCACGGATCTGGAGCAGTACGCATCGATGCTGAGCCAGCACGTTGCCTTCTCCAAGGGGTTCATCCCGGTGATGAATGACCTCCTCGACTTCGTCCTCAGCATGGGGTACGAGGACGCTGGGGCGAGGGAGCCAAACCTCATCTCCTACGGGACCTACGAGGACCCCCTCGCCTACAACGCGAACTACGCGGACATGGGGGAGTGGGCCAAGAAGAGGAAGGTGAGCCCTGGGGTCATCATCGACGGCAAGCTCGTGACCCAGGACCTCATCGAGATCAACGTCGGGATCCAGGAGATGGTGGAGCGGAGTTACTTCGAGGAGTGGGACGACATCAAGGTGAAGGAGGACCCCGTGGGGAACCCCCTCACCAAGTACCACCCCTGGAACAAGACGACCAAGCCTGCCCCCGGGGAGTACAAGAAGTGGGACGGCAAGTATAGCTGGGGCACCTCGGTGCGCTGGCTCGACTGGAACGGGAGCGGGGAGCTCAACACGGTGGAGCTAGGGCCTCTCGCCCGGATGTGGGCCACCGCTGTCGGCAAGCTGGTCCCCGAGTCCACCGGGAGCAGCCTCAAGTTCGCGCTGCCCCAAGCCACCGTGGTGCCTTACCGTAACTCAGCGCCCATGGAGTTCGAGTGGAAAGTCCCCGAGAAGCCCAACACCGTGGAGCGGATAAGGGCCCGGGCCTACTGGCACGCCTACACCGCCTACGTCACCTACCTCCAAGTCCTCCAAGGCCTGAGCCTGGTGAAGGCGGGGAACGTCAAGGTCTGGAACAAATACAAGAAGGCGAAGAACGGCATCGGCGTTGGCCTCCACGAGGCCATGAGGGGCGGAGTCGCCCACTGGTGCATCATGAAGAACGGGGTCATCGACAACTACCAGATCATGGCCCCCAGCACTTGGAACAGCGGCCCCAGGCTCGGGGAGAGCGACCTCGGCCCCTACGAGGCGGCCATAGTCGGGACACCAGTCTCCGAGAACGGCGGAGAACTCAGTGGCTTGGACGTCGTCCGGGCGATCAGGAGCTTCGACCCCTGCCTCGCCTGCAGTATCCAGGTCTACCGAGGAGACGAGAAGATCGTCCACATAGCGGAGATCTAATCTCCCCTCTATTTTACCAATATTTTCTCCAGAATCTCGTCCACGATAGCGACAGCCCTCTCCAAAGCAGCCTCCACCTCCGGAGAGAGCTCCAGGCTGGGGCACAGCGTCTTGGGCTTGCACCCCACGAAGAAGACGTCGTCAGGTAGAGTGCCAATCGATTTGGAGAAACGCAGGAGGCCCTCGAGCCCCGCCTCATGGAGGGTCAGCCTAGCGAGCTCCGCGACGTCCTCAACACCCTCCTCGACGACGAGCCTCGATTTGGTGAGGCTCCCGGGCTCCCCGTCGTGGTCCATGGAGTCGACGAATATTACAGCGTCGTAATCGGCGAGATCGGTGGCTATGGTCATCCCAGCGGTCCCGAAGTCCCTGACCTCCACGTGGTCGGGTAGTTCCCTTTCAGAGAGGAGGTCGACGACCCTGGGACCGAAGCCATCATCGGCTATCAGTCTGTTGCCGATGCCGGCCACGAGTATCCTTCGTGAGGTACTCCCAGAATCGTTCAATGAGTTTCCCTCTGAGGGGAACAGATGAGCTTCCCGATATTAAAAATATGACAAACGCATTAACCCGAAACTATTTATCATGGCCTGAGGTATCCAAGCGATATACATTGCAGGGTTTCCTCAAACTTGAGCACGGTGGGGGTGGCAGCCTCACACGGGAGCTCCTGGAGAAGGTCATCATCCCCTCATTCACCCTCAACCATCTGGAGAGGGGCGTCGGGCTCCCCGAGATGGACGACGGCGCCACGATACCCCTCAGCGATGGTAATAACATCGTGGTAACCACCGACGCGACGACTGTGAAGCCCCTGTTCTTCCCGGGGGGCGACCTTGGGAGGCTTTCGATCTGCGGTGCCATCAATGACCTCTCCATGATGGGGGCTAGGCCCATCGCCCTGGCTTCCACCCTTGTAGTGGAGGAGGGGTTTCCGGTCTCCACCCTGAAGGAGCTCCTCGCCTCAATGGACGAGGTCATGGTTGAGGTCGGGGTCCCTCTCATCGCCGGGGACACCAAGGTCGTGGAACAGGGGAGCCTTGACGAGATCATCGCGAGTACAACAGGGATCGGGCTCGCTGAGGGGGTGATCACGGACTCGGGCTCGAGACCCGGCGACAAGATCATCGTCTCAGGCACCATTGGAAACCACCAACTATCATTACTATCAAAGCGAGAGGGGCTAAGCTTCGAGGCTCCCGTTGAGTCCGATGTAGCCCCCCTATGGGGGATGATCGAGAAGGCCCTCGAGGTTGGGGGGATAAAGGCGATGAAGGACCCGACCCGGGGCGGCCTCTCGGGAGCCCTCAACGAGCTCGCGAGGAAGGCCGGCGTCGATTTTGTTCTCAAGGAGGAGGCGATCCCCGTAAAAGGGGTAGTGACGAGCGCCACGGAGATGCTTGGGCTAGACCCTCTGGAACTCGCCAACGAGGGGATCGCGCTCATGGTTGTCGAGGCCGAGAAAGCTGATGATGTCCTAGGAGTCCTAATGAAGACTGAGCTAGGAAAGGATGCGGCCATCGTCGGGGAGGTCCGGGAGGGGCCCAGTAGGGTCATTCTGGAAACACAGATAGGGGGTAGGAGGATAGTCAGAGAGCCTTACGGCTCCCCGATGCCCCGGATCTGCTGAGAAAGAAATGGTGAGAGGAGGAAACGGAGAGATGGCTAGAGCCTTCATCAGCATCTCAGGGCTAGTCCAAGGCATCGGATTCAGGCCCTTTGTCTATAGGATAGCCGCGAGTAACGGGCTCAGGGGCTACGTGAGGAACCTGGGGGACGCTGGCGTCGAGATCGACGTGGAGGGGGAAAGGTCCTCCATCGAGGCCTTTCTCCTGGATCTCCAAGAGAAGAGGCCCCCCATCGCCGTCTACACTAAAGTTGATGTGGACTGGCTTGAGGAAAAAGCAGGGTACTCCGAATTCAACATCGATATGAGCGACCTAGGGAAGAGGGTCGTGAAGCTTTCCATCATTCCCCCAGATATAACCGTCTGCCCCGACTGCCTCAAGGAGATATTCGACCCCGCCAACCGGCACCACCTGTATCCGTTCACTTGCTGCGCCATCTGCGGACCCCGGCTCACCACGATCACGGACCTCCCCTACGACAGGGAGAGAACCACCATGGAGATGTTCCCTCTATGCCCTGATTGCAGCAGGGAGTACTGGGACCCCTTGGACCGGCGCTTCAACGCCCAGACCATCTGCTGCCCCACTTGCGGACCCCGGATGACCCTCTACACAAGAGACGGGGAGGTCGTGGAGGGCGACCCCCTAGTCAATGCGGCTAGGCTCCTAGAGGAGGGCTCGATCTTCGCGATAAAGGGGATTGGGGGCATCCATCTGGCGGTCAAGACCATGGGCGACGACTCTATCCTCAGGTTGCGGGAAAGGCGGAGGAAGCTGGGGAAGCCTTTCGCCCTCATGAGCAAGGGCCTCGAGGCCGTGGAGGGCTTCGCCCATGTCGGGGAGAAGGAGAGGCAGCTCCTCACCTCCTACGCCCGGCCCATCATCGCCCTGAAGAAGAGAGCCCCCTTCCCGTTGTCGGAGTACATATCCCCTGGACTCCACACGGTGGGGGTGATGCTCCCCTACTCCGGGATCCACCAGCTCCTCTTCCACTACTTCAACGAGTCGGCCCTTGTGATGACATCGGCGAACTACCCAGGGGAGCCTATGTTCACCAGCAATGACCTCGCTTTCGGGAAGCTCCGGGGGATCGTCGACTACCTCCTCCTCCACGACAGGGTGATCCACGCTCGATGTGACGACTCCGTGATACGGATGGTGGATGACGCCCCTCTCTTCCTGAGGAGGTCGAGGGGATACGTTCCCATGCCCCTAGATTTACCCTTCACCTCTGAGAGGACGGTGGTCTCCCTGGGGTCCGAGCTAACATCGACTGCGGCTCTCCTCAAGATAAACCGGTGCTACCTTACCCAGCACTTGGGGGACATCGAGAGCCCCGAGGCAGTCGAGTTCCTTGAGGAGGCGATTAAGCACCTCGTAAAGGTCCTCAGGGGAGGCAAGGCCGACGCCGTCGCCTGCGACCACCACCCTCGGTTCCTATCTAGAGGAGTCGCAGAGAGATTCGCTGAGGAGAATGACGCCCAGCTCGTGGAGGTCCAGCATCATCACGCCCACCTCGCCTCGGTCATGGTCGATAATGATCTGGAGCCCGACATAGAGGCTGTAGGGATCATCTGCGACGGATATGGATACGGGAGCGACGGTGAGGCATGGGGCGGCGAGATCCTCGTCGGCGGCTATAGCGGCTTTAAGAGGGTTGGCCACGTGGAGAGACAGCCCATGCCTGGGGGAGACCTCGCCTCCATAAGGTACGGTAGGATGCTCCAGGGCATCCTCTACGGCTCAATGCCGGATGAAGCTCTGAGGCGCTTGCTCACGGAGAACTACCTCGATGGCTACGGCCAGGGGGAGATAGAGGTGGATACCGTCTTCAGCCAACTGGAGAAACGGATCTACACTCCGTGGACAACGAGCGTGGGGCGCCTGTTGGATGCGGTCTCATGCCTCCTTGGAGTATCCAAAGTCAGAACATATGAGGGGGAGGGAGCCATGAAACTGGAGGCGTTCGCGGCTCAAGAGAACCCCGGGTCTATGAGCCTGCCTGTGGAAATAGAAGATAAAGGAGGCTCACAAGTGTTGAAGACCACCCAGATGGTTAAAGGCGTCCTGGATCTCTTAGGCGAAACCTCGAGAATAGACCTAGCTTATGGGTTCCAGGTGGCATTATCGGAGGGCTTGGCTGAGATGGCGGTCAGGACTGCCCTCTCCGAGGGAATCAATACCGTGGCCTTCTCCGGGGGAGTAGCGAACAACCACACGATCACCGAGACTATCAGGAGAAGAGTCGAGATCCACGGGTTAAAGTTCCTCCGACATAAGAAGGTCCCTGCGGGCGACGGGGGAATATCCCTTGGGCAAGCGGTAGTAGGAGCTCTCAGAGAATCATAGGAGGGCCTCAATGGCCCAAATGCTGCATGTGCCCTCCCTGCTCACCATGCAGGCTCCCTTGGGCTTCTCAGGGGTGCACTCCTTGATGAACAGAGGGCACTCGTCGGGGGATATCTTCCCAAGGATCACTTGGGGGCAGCTGCAGCCCGGGTAGACGTCCCGTCCGGGGCCCACATCGATCTCGTATCTGAGGCGGGCGTCGTGGGCGGAGAACTCTTCTTTCAGCTTCAGGGCTGATGCGGGTATTGACCCGAGGCCTCTCCAGGCCCCGTCTACGGTGTCGAAGACCCTGGCCACCGCCTCCTGAGCTTTGACATTCCCCTCGAAGGTGACCGCCCTAGAATACTCGTTCTCGAGCCTGGGCTCCCCATCCTCGATCTGCTTAAGGATCATGTAGACCCCCATGAGGACGTCGAGGGGCTCGAAGCCTGCGATCACCGTGGGCATCCCCATCTCCGGGTACTTCTGGTAGGGCTTCATCCCGATGACTGTGGAGACGTGGCCCGGGGCGATGAAGCCGTCGAGGTTGAGGTCGTCCATCTCGGCGAGGGCGTCGAGGGCCGGGGGGATCAGCCTGTGGCTTACAAGGAAGCTGAAATTATCCGGGCACCGTTCGGCCTCCACAGCGTTCATCGGCGTGGTGGTCTCGAAGCCGATCGCGAAGAAGACGAACTCATGGGAGGGCTCCCTCGCGGCCATCTCTACAGCGTCCCTCACGCTGTAGACGACCTTCACTTCACCACCCTGGCTCTTGGCGTCCTCTAGGGAGATCTCGGAGCCCGGGGCCCTGTACATGTCCCCGAAGGTGACCACCGTGGTCCCGTTAAGTGAGAGCCAGATCGCCTCGTCGATCTCCCTCGCAGGGACGATGCAGACGGGGCAGCCCGGGCCGGCGATGAGGTTGACGTTCTCGGGGAGGAGATGTCTCAGCCCGTTGTGGGTGATGGTCCACTCGTGGGTTCCGCAAACGTGGCAGATCTTCACTGGGTCGGGGGGCTCTAGTTCTCGGATCCTCTTGGTGAGGAGCTCAGCCAACTCCCTGTCCCTGAAGCCCCGGAACTGCTCCAACGCCTACTCCCCCTCGAGCCTCTCCAGGATGTCCTTCCAGAGGTCCAGGGAGGCCCTCGCCTCTTCCTCGTCCATGATCTGGATCGCGTAACCCGTGTGGACGAGTACATGCTGGCCCACCGCGACGTCAACGAGGGAGATGTCCACCTCACGGACGGTGCCGTGACCGAAATCGACCTTAGCAAGGGTGCCCTCTTTCTCGAGAACTTTACCGGGTACTGCGAGGCACATCAGGTGACATCGAGCTAATCATTAAAAAGTATTTTCACGGACCGCTAAAGAAATGTTGACGTTAGAAGACGCAGGGTTCGTCCTTGGAGAGCTCGAAGTCGTCCAGGAGTATGGGCACGGCCTCCCTTCTGGAACTCGGGGTTGCTCCCGGTTCTCTTCGTCGTCTCGGGGGCTCTGACGGGTCTAGCATTAACCATGGTTCTGATCCCGGTGGTGTCTCTTGTGATGCCAGGGGCTTTCAGAGACTTCAAGGAGCTATACGACGATAAAGAGGGGTTCACGGATCTCATCGAGCACACCGAAAAGTATGCACAGATACTGACGATCATCGAGCTCGCGATACTGGCACTCTACATCT
>JADHWM010000063.1 GCA_016783485.1 Candidatus Bathyarchaeota archaeon | reverse complement strand
TGAAGCTCTTGAAAATCAAGGGTTTTCGGGATAACGCGTCGTAATTCAACGTTGAAACAGCCCTAGAATAAAAATAATCCTTTAATATTAATAAACAAGCCGTTCTATACCCAAAAAACCCTAATTAAGACTAAGGTCTTATATATTTTTCTACAAGATATATAAATAGGGAGTCCAACTCATCAAGCAAGAGAATTGGTGAGATTTGAAGACCTGGAAATAGGTATAATTGACGTGGAACAGGGAATCAGGCAGACCCTCGATAAGGAGCTCCTCGATGAACTCACCGCATCCATAAAGCAGTACGGAATCCTCCAGCCGCTAGTCGTGGAGCCCTTCGATGAGGGGAGGTACAAGCTACTAATAGGGAATAGGAGGCTGGTTGCAGCGAAGCTGGCCGGGCTGGAGAAGGTTCCAGTCATTATCCTAGATGAACCCCTTGAATCAAAGGATTCACTTGCGATGAAGCTCGTGGAGAACCTACACCGGGAGGGGCTCGACCCCATCGACGAGGCAGAGGCATACGCCACGCTCAAGGACATGGGAGTGAAGGTATCTGAGATAGCCCGCCGGGTGGGGAAGGAGAGAACCTACGTCTCGCATTCCATGAGACTCCTCGGGCTTCATCCCAGGGTCAGGAAGTCTGTGAGGCAACACGAACTCCCCCGGGAGCACGCCCTTTCTCTTCTAAGGCTGGAGCCCTACCAGCAGATCGCCTTGGCGGAGGAAGTGATGGAGAAGGGGCTGACGATGGTGGAGACTAGAGACAAGGTCAGGCGACTCCTAGGGAAGGAACTGAAGTGGCGACTAGTACCCATACGTATAGAGCCAGCAGTTTACGATAGGCTAATTCAGATTGCACCCGAAGGAGACGTCGCCGAACTGCTTAAGAAAGCAGTGGAGAGAATACTCACTGAGACGAGCCCACAATTATTATCATAAAATTTTTTTAAATAAAGTTAGGGTTTACTCTTCAATGATCTCCACGTTCGCCCGAGGTACCGTCACGACGGTGCCGTCGTCGAGCTCTACGTCTAGGACCCTGACGTAGGACTCAGATTCCACCTGCTGGCGCTCAACGGGGAGGAACTTCACCAACCCGATGGCCCCGAAGTAAGGCTGCCGAATGATGCGTACCGGGGTGCCGGGTACCATCCCGGAGGATAGCTCCTCCGATCCCTGCTCTGCAATCTCTTGGTGGGGTATGATTGTCTCGGGCCTGAGGACACCCGCCCTGATCTGGGTAGCCCCGTTCACTGAGGCTTGGTAGCCCTCGAAGCTCTTCAAGAGGTCGAACGTGGACTGGGACATCCGCATCGTCCCGAAACCCTCCGTGATGATAACTGTCAGGCCCATTTCCTCCTGGCCCGTGATGGCGACACCTATCTCTTCTCCGGTGAATGATATCAGGTCGTCGTGGCGGATCCCTCCGACCACGATGCATGAGACGCCGATCTCAACGCTCTTCTTCAACGCTCCCAGAGTCACCAAGGATCCACCGATGAGAACGGCTCCCTTGTCCTCGGTCGTTATCAGATCCTCAGAGAGGACATTATCGGGCCTGTCGACGGCCATGCGAATCTCCCCATGGCTCTCCCCGCCGATGCCAAAGATGCCTTGGATGAAGGCGGCGTTGGTTTCTATGACCGCCCCTTCCTTTGGTAGGACCTCAACGACCTTCCCGGGGATATAGGCGTCGACATCGACAGGGATGGGATCCCCCCTGATGATGATCTGCCCCGTGATATCCGATATGGACTCGATAGTTCCTGACTTTGGCGAAACCACCTGCTTCTTGATGAGGCCGAAGAAGGCCGCGTAATTCGCCAATATTTCTCCTTCCTCGACCTGCTCTCCTATCTTCTTTAACATGTACAGAGGGAGGTCTTCGGGTTCGACGCCGAGAAGCATCGCCACTTTCACGATTTCCGGATCGCCGCTGATCTCGGTCCTTGCCACGATCAACTCGTGGTCGACGACGTCTCCCTCATTGACGAAGACCTCGCCGAATATGGGTAGCCTCCGGGTCTTATCTACGGTCATGGACCGCTTGACCTTCAGGCCCGGGGTATACGCGTGGGCTTCGACGGATTTCTCCTCGGAATCTTGAAATTTCTCACTCATCTCACAACAGCTCCTTCAGCTTATCCTCCGGGTACATATCCAGCGACCTGAACCATTTAATCAGCAACTCCTTCCGGGCGTTATCCTCCTCCGGGAGGTAGATAGGGCGTCCCCTCGCGTCCAGGAGCACCCCGGCGACTCCTCCCGTAATAGTCTTCTCGACCGCCTTGCCCGGGCCGTCGCCCATATCGAACTGCTTCGCTGGGGTGATGATGGCCTTCGCCTCCTGCCCCTCGGCTAGGGGTATCAGCTTGACCTCGCCGAGGCTCAGCCCCTCGACCAGGCTCTCGCCTCCGGGCATCGTCATCTCCACCTTCATCACGGGCGCCCCGAGTTCGGCCGTACCCGCGGGGGCGACGCAGGTTCCCAACCTGACGAGACAGTCCTTGTCGAATATACTCCAAGCCGCATCCCTGTAAACGGTTGATAAGACACCCAAGTGGGGCATCATGAAGACGCTGTCCTGGAACATCTTGGTCACGCCCTCGGGCTGCCAAGCGTCGGTGAGGATGAGCATGCTCTGGATCCTCCTCGGGGCGTGGCTGAGGAGGCCTCCTGTCCCAGCGAGGATGTCGATGACCATCATCTTGACATATGTCGCCTCGCGCTCTTGCTCGAACATGTCCGAGATAGTCCTCTCGAATTGCACCCCTTTCAGTCTGGTCGCGATGGTCCTGTGATGGCTGAGCCCGAGGCGGAGGGCCTCCCGGGCGACGGAGTGCTCGACGATAAGGTCCTCCAGGGTCTGGGGGATGGTGGTGGGGCGGATCATCTTGTTCATCAGCCTGCTGGAGACCTCTTCCTCTTCGAGTTTGAAGGGGATCCACCTTGTGATGTTCTCGATTCCAGCCTCCTTCATCACGTTGGTGACGCTGTAGCTCATCCCCAGATTCGCGCTGACGCTCCTGACGAACTTGCTGTCTACGATGGAGTAGACGTTGGTGGTCGCGCCTCCGAGGCCAACCCCCAGGACGTTTTCCTTGAAGGTGTCGGCGATGAGCTGCATGGCCATGCCCTCCCCTGCGGGAGTCGGCATGATGTCCACATCTGTCCACTTCATCAGCTTCGTGTATCCCGGTGCGTGGCTCATTACGTGCTCCATGAAGAGCTCGTGGACAGCCCGCCGAGCCGGCTCGGTGTTCTCCACCTCGAGGACCGGCCGGATGTTGTCCACCATATCCAGGGCGAAGCCCTCGCTCATCAATTTCTCGATCTGGGGCCTCAGACTCTTGTTCCCGGCGTACACGATGGGGAGTTTGTAGCCTATTCCTAGGCGGGGTTTGGGCTCGGATGCCTTGATCAGCTCCGCGATCTCCATGACGTGGGCTGAAGCTCCACCGTCAGTCCCCCCCGCTAGAAGGATCATGTCGGGCCTTAGGCTACGGATTCTCTGGATCTTCTGGTAGGGCATCCGGCCATCGTCCCTGGCGATAACATCCATGACTATGGCGCCGGCTCCGAGGGCGGCCCTGTTGGCGCTCTCGGCCGTCATGGATTTGATCAGGCCGGCTACCATCATTTGGAGGCCACCCCCTGCGCTGCTGGTGGTGCAGTAGATGTCTACGCCGGTATCCCCGTTGTGAGGCACAACTATGCCGCTTCCGTCCGGGGATAGGATCTTGTGTCCCGTGAGTTCCTCCACCTCACGAACTGCGTTCTGGACCCCCATGGTGACATCCTCGTAGGGAGTCTCGACGGTGGTCGGTGCCTCGCCAGCAGCTAGGAACCTCCATTCTCCGTCCTTCCTGTGGAATATCCGGGCTTTCGTGGTGGTGCTTCCCACGTCAGTCGCCAGAATATATTTCATATCTTCACGCGGTATCTTTATTTGACTCATCCTTCTTCCCTTCAATCTGTTTTATATGAATAAATAATGTCAAAGTGAATTTTATGAGAGAACTTACTCCCGCGCGCGGGAGAACGCCAATCAATGAGATATCTCACAGAGGTTGACAACCGTTTCTAATATATTAATTCATGTTTCGAAGATGTGTGGGGAGGGTCAAGGGCCTAATTGAGACGTATGATCCTGGGATATCGGGGAGATCGTTACAGGGAGAGGGCTAATTACGCTGTGCAAGGTCTGGCCAGGCGGGTTCCTGCTCCCGGGGTATTCTCACCCTTGCTCCAAGGCCAGCAACACTCCTCATAAGTTGTATTCGGTGATGCGCCCCATTATTTGGTGGGTCGCGCCGAGGGTTAATTATATATTAATCATTTACAAATTACGGAATTATGAGCAATGAACAGCTTAAGAAAAGGGTCTTGGATGCCATCGACAGGAAATCCAAGGAGATCATCGGGATCGGGGACGCCATCTGGAAAAAGCCCGAGCTCGGCTACAAGGAGTTCGAGACCGCGAAGCTCGTGGAGCAGAAGTACGATGAGATGGGCTGGGAGTACAAGCGGGAGATCGCTATCACCGGCTCCAAGGCCTACCTCAAGAAGCCCGGTCCGAGGCCTTCAGTGGGGCTTATAGGGGAACTGGACAGCGTCAGGTGCCCCGATCACCCGGAGTCGGATCCCATCACGGGGGCGATTCACGCCTGCGGCCACAACGCCCAGATCGCCGCGATGCTGGGGGCCGGGTTCGGCCTCGCGGACAGCGGGGTCATCGACGAGCTGGAGGGGAACGTGGTGATGGTCACTGTCCCCGCCGAGGAGTACCTGGAGATCGACTACAGGAACAGCCTCCGGGAGAAGGGGAGGCTCGAGTTCCTGGGGGGGAAGCAGGAGTTCATCCACGTAGGGGAGCTCGCCGACGTGGACATCAGCATCGGCTCCCACTCGGGCACTGACCTCGAGGATAAGATCGGCGTGGGGGGCTCCAACAACGGCTTCGTGGGGAAGTTGGTGCGCTACGTGGGGCTAGAGGCCCACGCCGGGGGGGCCCCGGACAAGGGTATCAACGCGTTGAACGCGGCGATGCTGGGGATCATGGGGGTCCACGCCCAGCGGGAGACCTTCAAGGAGGAGGACACCATCAGGGTCCATCCCATAATCACCAAGGGCGGGGAGATCGTGAACAACGTCCCCGCCGACGTCCGCATCGAGAGCTATGTCAGGGGGAGCAACGTGGACGCCATCATCGACGCCAACGCCAAGGTGAACCGGGCCCTCAGGGCCGGGGCGATGGCGGTGGGGGCTGAGGTGGAGATCAACGACCTCCCCGGCTACATGCCCTACAGCCACCACCCGGGGCTCGTCGGGGTCCTCAGGGAGAACTGTGTCGCTCTCGTGGGGGAGGACAGGATCGATGAGAGGGGCCACAGCACAGGCTCCACGGACATGGGGGACATCAGCTGCATCATGCCCACCAGCAGCATCGGGATGGGAGGCGTCACGGGCATGGGCCACGGGAGGACCTACCAGTTCGTGGACGGGGAGCAGGCATACGTCGAACCGGCCAAGATTCTGGCCATGGCTTGCGTCGACCTCCTCATAGACGGGGCCGCCAAGGCCAAGGAGATTATCGGCTCCTTTGAGCCCTCGATAGCCCCCGGGGAGTATACTGAGTTCATGAAGAAGCTCGTGAGCTGAGCCCCGGTTATCCCCCCCCTTCCGTATCCCTATGCGTGAAAGGGAATGTCCTAAGATTATTTTATATAAAAAAATTAACAAATACAAGTTGTAGGTGGGTGTAAAAAGACCACTCTATTTGTAGGGTGGTAGTTCACGAGACTATGGTCCACCACATGAATTTTTTAGTTATACTTTTAATTCGACTCAAAAATTTTAAATAGATACATCATAGGTAGACATTGATTAAAAAATGTCTATTGTAATAGCTGGAAGAACTTTAGGTTTACTTGCACTCGTCGTAATAGTGGGAAGTATCCTGTACTACATGCAACAAGCATACTCGGGCAAAATACCCAATTTAAGGCGACTTCAGGCTGTGGATGCCATCGAGGAGATCATGGGCAGATGTGTCGAGATGGGTCGCCCCGCCTGGTATCTCATGGACAACACCAACATGACGTCACCGAGCGTATTGGCACCTACGGTCGCGGCATTCCAGATCCTCGCCTACACAGCGAGGATGGCAGCCCGGCTCGGGGCCACGTTCTTCGTCCCCGTGACTCAGGGATTAGCCTACTCAATTGCCAACGATATCGTCGAAGAGGCATACAAGGCCGAGGGTAAGCCCGAGGACTTCGATCCCCTTGGAACAGTCATGTATCTACCCGATGGCGCAGATAGGATGTACATCATTAACAACCTTTGGAGCCAGAAGGTGGCAGGGGTCTTCTTCCTGGGCAGCTGGTACCACAAGGCCGTAATATTCACCGAGGCCGCCGCAAGCGTGGGAGCCCTTACTCTTGGTGGCACCGACACGACCCACAACATACCCTTCCTGGTCGCCATCTGCGACTACAGCATCATCGGCGAGGAGCTCTACGCTCTGGGGGCTTACGTCTCCCAAGATCCGACACAAACATCTTCTCTGGCAGGACAGGACATAGGGAAATACATCGCTCTGATCCTCATACTGGTGGGATCGATACTGGCTACTGTCGGTTTCGACATCTCGGGGATGTTTGCATGGTAGGTGATATGAATGAGTGACAGATTGTACAAGATACAGCTACCAGTTTATCTTACTGCTCTCTTTATCATCCTATCAGTCGTGGAGCACTTTTTCCCGATGCCTGGCGTCGTGACCAACTTCAACGTCACGATGAGATCTTTCGTTACGGTCGTATCGGCCGCGGCTTTCATGCTGGGGATCATCTTCCTCACAATATCCCATGCGAAAACGATCACGGAACAGAAGAGTGGATGGTACTACAACCTCTTCTACATAGCAGCTCTACTGATCACCATCGCCTTCGGGCTTATGGGGGTCAGAAACGAGTCATTCCTCTTTATCTACGACAACATGACCGCGCCCATCGGCGCAGCCCTCTATTCGCTTACCGCATTCTACATCACATCCGCAGCCTTCCGAGTCTTCAGGGCTCGAAACTGGAATGCAGCAATACTACTTGTCTGTGGCTTCATCGTCTTGACGATGCTGATCCCCATCGGCGCCATACTACTGCCGCCCGTGGTTCCCATCGGCGAGTGGCTGAGGTCATTCCCGAGCTCTGCGGGCTTTAGGGGCATGATCATGGGCACATCGCTGGGCGTCATGGGCCTCGCCGTCAGGGTGTTAACAGGCAGGCAGAAGGACCACCTGGGCATCCGCGAGGAGAGAATGGGAGGAGAATGAGATGAGTATAACAGACAGGTTGCTGAAACTCGACCAGAGGATCATCTACGCCCTCATGTTCATTGCTTTGGCCTTCCCAATCCTGAACCCCGTCGTACTTCCGATGGCGATTCAGGGCTACTCTCAGGATGCCTTTGACTTCTCGGACAGCATCCCAGAGGGATCCATCGTCATCTTTGAAGGCGGATTAGGAGCCGCCACCTACCCCCAGGGTGGACCTGGAATGGTAGTGCAGATATACCATATGCTAACGAAAGGCGTGAAGTGCGTATTCTTCAGCATCGGAACGGAGCAGAACTTCTGGACGATGACGGCCATAGAGACTGCATTGAAGAAACTTCCCGCGGGTACGCCCGCCGTAAATGGTGTTGACTGGGTCCACCTCGGATATATCGCAGGAGGGGAAGCCGGCGTAGGCTCGCTAGTTAACGACATCCGTGCCACGATTGAAGCGGACTATTTCGACACGCCCATCGACGACATCCCGTTGTTGGAGGGCATCAACGATGCAACCGGATTTGATGCCGTCCTATGGTGGGGTGGATCCGAGGGAAGCATGCCATATGGCATTCGGCAGATATCGGTGCCTTTCGGCATCCCAATAACCGGCATGTGTACGACCAACGAGGTTCCTAACTTCAGCCCCTACATCAGCGCCGGTCAGCTGCAGGGTTTGTTTGGCGGGGTCAGGGGGTCCGCGGAGTACGAGTTCCTCCTCAAACTGCCTGGACCAGCCCTGGGGCAGGCCATGGCGACAAACTTCGGAGGACTTTTATGGATGGCAATGGTGCTCCTTGGAAACATACTGTACTTCGTACAGAGGATGAAAGGTGAGTCTTGATGGACGCAGAAATATTGGGACTGTTAGCTGGGTCGCTCGTATCTATCGGGGCATACTCGGTTCTGATCGGTGACAACCCGTTCTCCAAGATCACAGAGAACATCTACATGGGGATCCTCGGCGGTTATATATTCGTCACAAACTGGGACTTCATCCAAAAGAACGCCATCGGCAAGCTGATGAATGGAGATCTAGTCTACATAATCGCGCTAGTCCTCGCCTTGATGCTGCTGGGCCGTCTTAAGCCCAAGTACCTCTGGGTCTCGCGCTACCCTGTCGTGGTGACGGTGGGCGTGGGCCTGGGGATGGCCATGAGGACGACGGTGACGGCGGACTTCCTGGGACAGATCCAGGCGACTCTGCTTCCTTGGAACTCGCTGAACAACATAGTGATGGTAATCGGGACAATCACCGCAGCTGCCTACTTCATCTTCACGGCCCAGAAATCCGGAGTCTACAAGTACGTCAACACCGCCGGTAGGGTGTTCCTGCTGTGCGCCTTCGGCGTGGCCTACGGGCAGACCGTCTCGTTCAGGATGGAGCTTGTAATCGGCCGCCTCGTGGCCATGCTGGATCCGCGTGTTGCTATGTACACATATGCGTTCATATTGATCATAGCGGTCGCACTGGCGTACGGGTACAAGACCAAAAAGATAGAGTGGTACAGCGGAAGGTAAACCCTTCCCAATTCCCCTTTTTATTTTTACTATTTAACTAGATCAAAAGCCGATTGTTGAGGAATTTTTTCCCAGTTGGACGACAGGTATATAAACATTACACATTCAGAATATCAGGTGATGCGTCCTTGTGGGAAGACCCCTCAGACGATAAAGAGAACGAGATAATCAAGAGGACTGCGGAGACCATATACAAGTACGACATGGATCTCGTAGCCATCCTGATATTGGAGTCCATTAAACCTCTGGCGTCGGTCGGGGGACAGTTTGCCCGTTATATGGTGGCCCCATTCGTCCCCTTCATAGGCGATAATAGCTCGCCCTTCTTTGCTACTTTCCAGGACAAGAATAACGTGGAGAGGCTCATCCAGACATTGGAAGAGAAAGGAAGAAAGGATGAGGAAGAGAAGAAGAGGCTGAAACAGGCTAGGAAAGCGGAGAAAGAGGAATCTCCCAAGAAGGGCTGGAGAAAATATCTCCCCTTCTAAGCATATCATTCTCTACGGAGGACCCTCGTGGTCTCGTGCTCGCATAAGTTTAATTATATACCTGAGTAAAATTAAGATAGTAAAATGTCTAAAAAAGTTACTTCGACAGAGGAGTTCTTCGGCTTCCAGCTCGGAAGCGATAGGAAGATCGCCCGATGGGATAAAATCGTCGACTATTTCAACAAGCTACAGGAGCAGAGTGACAAGATCAAGGTCGTAGACATGGGGCCCTCCACAGAGGGAAACCCCTTCCTCCTCCTCATCATATCATCCGCTGAGAACCTCGCCAACCTAGAGAATCTCAGGGATATCAACAACAAGCTGGCAGACCCAGAGGGGCTCACCGAGGAAGAAGTCGATAGGCTCATCATGGAGGGCAAGGCAGTCATCTGCCAATCCATGAGCCTACACGCCACCGAGATCGGGGGCACACAGATGGCACCAGAGCTAGCTTACGACCTCCTCACCAAGAAAGATGAGGAAACGAAGCGGATCCTTGACAACGTTATATTCCTCATGGTTCCCTGCTTCAACCCCGACGGACAGATAATTGTCACCGATTGGTACAACAAGTGGCTCGACACCGAGTACGAGGGCGTCAGCCTCCCCTGGCTCTACCACAAGTACGTCGGCCACGACAACAACAGGGACGCCTTCCAGACCAACATGGTCGAAGCCAAGTACATGGCGAAGACCATGTTCAGGGACTGGACCCCCCAGGCCTACGTTGACCACCACCACATGGGAAGCTACAACGCTCGGCTATACGTGCCGCCCTACTGCGATCCCATTCACCCCCATGGGGACCCCCTGATCTGGAGGGAGCACAGCTGGTATGGCGCCCACATGGCATACAAGCTGGAGGAGGCAGGAAAGACTGGGATCATCAACGGTGCCCAGTTCCTCGCCTGGGGCCACCTCGGTTTCCACTGGATCACCATCTATCACAACATCGCCGGCATGCTCACAGAGTCCGCCAGCGCCAAGCTCGCCACTCCCCTGTACATCCACCCGAGCCAGCTGAAGGGAGACAGGCGGGGGACTCTGCCTGAGTACGAGGCCCAAACCAACTTCCCCCATCCCTGGCCAGGAGGCTGGTGGAGGCTAAGGGACATCGTGGAGCAGCAGTACGTCTCGGCTTGGGCGACCCTAGACATCGCCGCCCGGCACAGAGAGACGGTTCTCAGAAACGCCTATCTCAAAGCCAAGAGGCAGACGGAGAGGGGCGCCTGCGGGACTCCTAAAGCCTACGTCATTCCATGTGATCAGCACGACCCAGTGACCGCCGCCAAGATGATAGACAAGCTCCTCGCTCAAGGCATCAAGATCAAGGTGGCGAAGGAGGACTTTATGGCAGACGGCGTTATCTACCAAGCTGGATCGTACGCGGTCTTCCTCGACCAGCCCAAGAGCGGTCTGGTGAAGACCCTCATAGGCAAGACAGTATACCCCGACAACGACTGGACCAGGAGCAGAGACGGGACCCCCATGAGTCCCCAAGACTCCGCTACTGACACCATGTTCGAGTTCATGGGCGTCAGGGTGGATCCCATCGAGAGATGCTGCAGCGGAGAGTTCGAGCAGGTCTCAGATTCCATTTGGCCTGAGAGCAGCATTCCCGTCTCCCATGAGGGCTATGTGCTTGACACGAGTGTGAACGACAGCTTCATATCTGTTAATAGACTCCTAGCCGATGGGGCGAAGATCTTCAGAGCCAAAAGCCCAGTGAGCTGCGGAGATGCCTGCATGCCAGTTGGGGCCTTCGTCGTGAAGAATGCGAATAAGTCATTACTGACGCAACTCACAGAGGAGCTCCACCTAACCTTCCATTCTCTAGAGGAGGACGTGGAGAAGGTGCCCGTCAAGGCCTCCCGGATCGGAATGTATCAGCGGTACTGGGGGGGTAACATAGACGAGGGCTGGACCAGGTTCGTCTTGGAGCAGTTCGAGTTCCCCTACACGACACTGATGGATGAAGGTATCAAGAAGGGAAATCTGAAGCAGGAGTACGACACGATCATCCTACCCAACGACCCCGAGGCCATGATCACCGGCGTGGACATCGACAAGTGGTGGGACAAGCATTACCCCTGGTGGCCTCTGCCCACCTTCCCCCCCGAGTACAGAAGCGGGATAGGCGAGGAAGGAGTAGAGGCGTTGAAGGAGTTCGTGGAGCAGGGCGGGACCCTGATCTGCTTCGACGGGGCGTCTGAGCTGGCCATCAACCAGTTCAAGCTTAAGATAAAGAACGTCCTGGAGGGCGTGGGCCCCAAGGAGTTCTTCTGCCCCGGCTCGACCCTTCACGCCAACGTTGACGCCTGCCACCCGGCAGCATACGGAATGCCCGAGGACAGCCTAATATTCTTCTGGAACAGCCAGGTCTTCGATATAATTCCCTCGTCGGATAACGACAAGTACGAAGTGGTCGTCAGCTATCCTGAAAGGGAGATAATGGAGAGCGGATGGCTCATCGGCGAGGAGAAGATTAAGAAAAAGTCAGCGATGGTCGTAGCCAAGTACGGCAAAGGGAAGATTGCCCTCATCGGATTCAAGCCCCAGCACAGAGCCCAGACCCACGGCACCTACAAGCTGCTGTTCAACAGCCTCCTCTGCTAAAATCCCTTTTCTAATTTTTTTTTTAGGTCGGAAAACGGCTTTAAGGGAGATTTATCTATTTTTTTCATATAAGACAGAGGCAGTCTCAAAATGGTATAACAAATTGGCGTAACCCAAATAATTTAAAAACAAATGACAGCCATTTATCTGGATTCGTATGACGAATCAAATAAAAAGCCCAGAGGAGTTCTTCGGATTCCAACTGGGCATCGACAGAAAAATCGCTAGATGGGACAAGATAGTCGAGTACTTCTATACGCTGGAGAAGAACAGCGACAAGATCAAAGTCATTGACATGGGTCCTTCCACCGAGGGGAACCCATTCCTGCAGGTCATTATATCATCCGCTGAGAACCTCGCCAACCTAGAGGAACTGAGGGAGATCAACAACAAAATTGCAGATCCGAGAGGCCTAACAAAGGAGGAGGTGAAGGGGCTCATCTCCAAGGGCAAGGCCGTCATCTGCCAATCCATGAGCCTACACGCATCAGAGATAGGGGGCACCCAGATGGCCCCTGAGCTCGCATGGGACCTCCTTACACGGGAGGACGAGG
>JADHWM010000062.1 GCA_016783485.1 Candidatus Bathyarchaeota archaeon | reverse complement strand
CCTCCGCTTCCTCGAACCTCTTCAGTCTCCCGGCCACCACGCCCAGGTTGTTCAACGTGTCAGCGAGGGCTTTCTTGTCGTTGGCCCTCCGGAAATGGGGGACCGCTTCCGAGTAGAGCACCTCCGCTTCCCCCCGATCTCCGGCTCTATCGGAGAGCTGCCCGAGCCTCAACAGGGTATCAGCAAGCATCCCGTCGGGGCCTTCTCCCCTCAGCAAGTCTGCCGCCTCCCCCAGCCGTGAGGCCGCTTTCCCCCCTTTTCCCAGGAGCAGCCACACCTTGGAGAGGTTTCTCAATACCTCCGCCGTCCCTCTGGTGTCGCCCTGTCCCCGGGATATCTGGAGAGCCTCGTAGAGGTGGATGCCCGCCTTCCCGTGTTCTCCCTGCCCCATGCGTATCGCCGCCAAGTCGGACAGGGCCTCGAAGAGCGGCTCTGATTCGCCTCGCTCTCTGAGATATGGCAGGATTCGGGTGAGATAGCGTCCTGCGCCCTTCGGGTCACCAATCTCCATGAGGGTCACGCTCAGGAGCTTCGAGACCTGGACCGACGAGGCTTCGTCCCCGAGGCCTCGGTACACCCCTTGGGCTTCCTCGAGGAGTGTGCGGGCGGCATGGGGACGCCTGAGGTCCAGATTCAGGGAACCCAGGGAATGGAGGGATTCGGCCAGCCTCTCAGATGCGCCGAGGCGCCTCCAGGTATCGATGGCATCCTCCAGGTGGGCCTTGGCCCAAAATATTTCACGATTCTCGGAGGGGATGTTCGACGCCTCGTCTGTGTCGCTGAGGTCGGATGCTTTCATTTGCCCCCTCCCGAGTCTGCGCCCTGGAACCTCCGGGTTTGGAGCTGGATTACATCACCGAGAGTGAGAAGCTGTGAATGAGATCGAGGAAAACCTTCGTGAGGAAGCTCATGGTGAGATACACGGAGGCTGCGGAGAGGAGATACCCGAGGACCATACGCTTCATGTTTTCCACCTTTTCTATGACGTTAAGGAACATAATTTAGATATAAGGCTTCTCTGACGAAAAGAGGCATAATAATCCTTGTTTTGACAATTTTAGTCGATATTTCCCACTTTCTGCACTCACTTCCGGAACTGGGAAAAAGTAAAAGATAATTCACGTCAAGGCATTCGGCCTCTATGGGTACAGGGAAAGAGTTCCGTTTCAGAACCATCATCACTAAACTGTTATTAATAGAGGAAACTTTACCATCTTGACCGGATTTCATAGTCACGGGCTCCGGAGGCTCCCGATTGGAGAAAAAAGTCAGATTGACCCCCCTGATGATAGCCAGGTTATTTGGCGTACCAGTGGGCGATGGGCCCGAGCGGAGGGAGTCGATCGAGGATTCCGGAGACGGGACCAGAGGCGTAGGGCATCCAGTCGGAGACCCTCTAGCAGAGTTGGAGGAGCGGACCAGGGCGAAGGGGTCAAAGATGTTGCCCTCCGTCACAATTGGGTTGGCGGTGATAGGGATGTTGATGGTGGGCGTGGGCGGTCTCCTGATCCTGCCCATAAGCCTGTCCCTGGAGCACGCACGCATAATTTGGGGTCTCGGGTTTTTCGCGGTCGGGGTATCAGTGATATTCAGCGTTGCTACCAGAGCCCGTTCATCAGACGAGCGCACGCCCTCCCCTGAGGAGTAGGAGGGCCTCCCGGGGATGCTGCATCTTCGCGAAGAGAAGCAGGGAGTCCAGAAGCTCCCCGGGAATGACGACTTCCGATTTATCAACTCGATACGGCTGTACCCCTGAGAGTAAATATGCGATGCCCAAGTGGATCCCTGGCGTGGATGGGCTCACCCGCCTCATCTAATGGTTCCGTTTGTGGGATCTGGGAGCCGGCCGGGGAGACATTATTGTTAAATATTATTTACAGTTAACACCCATCATGCCCAGCTACAATGTCGATGGGTACTCTCTTCGCATCTGGTCCAGCAGGGCCACCACCAACCTGAGCCCCGGAACCGCGGTGGCAGGGATCTACCTCTACGAGGGCACCAAGTACCGGGGTTACGCCTACTTCTTCCCGGATGGGACCCCCCTGGCCCCCGCGGTGCTGGATTCCGTGAACGGTCGGGTCTACGTCCACTTCAACCTGAGCCAGTTCCACGCCGTGATGGAGATGCTGAGGACCGAGTCCCCCATCTTCGTCTACTTCGTGAGTCCCACCAACGCCGCTCTGAGGAGCGGGAAGGAGCCCACCGGGGAAGAGGAGTAGGGGAAGCCCCGGTTCGAGGCTTGTCCCTTCAGCGTAGATCGGAGCAGGCGTCATCCAACGGATACCAGGGATTCCTCCGGATATTCCACGTAAATACAACAGTTTATATCTCGACGCGGGAAAATATTGGATGGCGGTGGGAGAGCCTTAGATCAGCGAATCTATCCTGAATCCGCACTCGCCACCTACCGGGAGTGCGCATAGCACCCCATTTTTCTCAACTGTCGCGTCTCGCCAATCGAGGGCTGTTTCAGCGCCTCCTTGAAAAGCTTGAGCTTCGAGGGCGTCGTCGTTGAGGCCCGCGGATAAGTATTATAATATCCAGTATCTTGGTTTGATAGGTGTAGGTTTTACGATGAATTGTCCCAAGTGTGGTTCCGAGAATCCGGACGATGCGAGGTTCTGCGCCGGCTGCGGGGCCGCCCTGGATGGGGCGGATGATGCCAGGAGGCCCGTCTCCTGGGATCGGTCGGATCAGATGTGCTTCGGGCCCTCCGGTGGGACCCTCCCGGCTCTGGTGATAGGGGCCATCATCATAATCGTCGGCGTGACCTCTGTCTTCGGGCGGGACTTCGGCGAGATGATGGGGGCTTGGGGTGAGAGCTTCGGCGAGGGCATGGGCGAATGGGGGATCGGCGTCGGCAGGTTCTTCGCCGAATGGGGGACGGGCTGGGGGAGTAACATCGGCGCCTATATTTCGATCGTCATCGGTCTGGCCATCGTGTACTATGTTATGTATGGGCGAGGCAGGCGGTAGGGCCTAGGACCGGCGCGCGTTTATCTAGACTCTTCGTCAACCGTTCGGCGACTTTTGGTTCTTGAGCCACACGTCTCCTGATCGTAGCTCCTTGGGTATTTCGTCGCCAAATTTTATCTTGTGGAATTCGGAGCCGCATGGCTGGCCCAAGGCAACGTAGGTCACCAGTGTTTCGCTCAGGTCGAAGATCTGAGATGAGATGGTGGAGGAGGACATCAATTTCGACATCGGGGTGCCGATGAACACGATGTGTCTGCAGATCGATGATGAACCCGGCCCGTGGGCGTGGTCTCTGCTGAATCCCTGCATCTTGGATACCCCTATCTTCTCACACTGTGCCAGCAGCTGCTTACCCCTCTCGTATCTCGTCAGCGTCTGCTGTTTCAGGAGATAGTCTCTCTCGGTCACCTGCTTGGGATTGTCATGGAATATGTAGTGGTTGGCTCTGCAATCGGGCTTCGTGATGTTCCATATGTAGGGGGGATAGCCGGACTTTAGCTCGACGACGACGGTTCTCTCTGTATCGCCAAGGAAGACGTTCGAGCCTCCGTTGATTCTGTTCTTCTTTATGAGACCGAGGGCTTCCTCGACGTCGTCGCACTCTTCCAGCATCCTTCTCAGGAGCACCGGAATTGGTATACCCTCTTCGAATTTAGGGGAAGGCGTATGATTGTTGAACACGGCCAACTTTTTTTCGTTCACGCCCTGATACCAGTTGATGCATCCCCCGTTGACTACTCCGATGAAGGCGTTGAGGCCATCGAGCCTTGAATATGCGCAAACCTGCGGGTTCAGCCTCCTGAAGCCCAGATCCCTGTTTTTCATCAGTAAATTCCCGCCACTTTCGGTACGAGTCCCGGGAATAATGAAGGAGGTGCACCCCTCGCTGAACATCCTCAGAACATAAAACAGGCTGTTCAGGGCGAATATCCTTTCTTCGGGGAAGCCTGAGCCTTCTGCGATCCCTTTCAGTTCCTCTTGATATCTTTTAGGAATGTATTTTACCAGGGCCTCCATATCCGGCGACTCTTTTTTCTGGATCTCGAAGAAATTCTGGATGCTCGCCATCTCATCGAGGGTGTGCCTGATTGATTCTACTTCGGATTTTCCCCTGTATACTCCCTGCTCATATGGAGTGACCATGATTATCTTCCACATGTAACAGAATATATAAAATCGCATGCGCGCGCGTTCAAGCCTACATTGTGCTTGTGTAAAGAGAGAAAGAGAAACAGGGAAAGTGTATGTGGAGGGCCATAATTTTACCCCCCACACACACGGGGGGTACGGCGGGGGTACGGGTACATGGGCGTGCGCACTCATCGAGGTACTACAAACATTTGACTAGATTCACCCAATTTTTTATCTTTCACATCTCGTGAAATCAATATACATAATAGAACCCATTATAATTCTTGATTATGAGAGGTTTAAAAAAGAATGAAGGAAAAACAGAAGTTAACAACCGCTTCTGGTGCTCCTGTGGATGATGATCAGAACAGCATCACAGCAGGTCCAACGGGGCCTATCTTACTTCAGGACACACATCTCCTCGAAAAACTCGCTCACTTCAACAGAGAACGAATCCCAGAACGCGTGGTACACGCAAAAGGAGCAGGCGCATTCGGCTACTTCGAGGTAACACACGACCTGAGCAGCTACACAGTGGCCAAATTCCTCTCAGACGTAGGTAAACGCACGGAAGTAGTGGCACGATTCTCCACCGTAGGAGGCGAGAAGGGATCAGCGGACGCAGAACGTGACCCCCGAGGTTTCGCAGTTAAATTCTATACGGAAGAAGGGAACTACGACCTCGTGGGAAACAACACACCCGTCTTCTTCATACGTGACCCCATAAAGTTCCCGGACTTTATACACACCCAGAAACGCAACCCGGTGACGAACACCAAGGACCCCGACATGTTCTGGGACTTCCTGTCGCTGACGCCCGAGTCGATCCACCAGGTCACCATACTCTTCTCCGACAGGGGCACACCCAAGACGTTCAGGCACATGAACGGCTACAGTGGTCACACATTCATGTGGTATAACGAGGAGGGCGAGTATGTCTGGGTCAAGATACATTTCAAGACTGCACAGGGGATACAGAATTTGACGCGGCAGGAAGCCGCTGGGAAGAAGAGTGTCGACCCGGATCATGCGACACGCGATCTCTTTGAGGCTATCGAGAGAGGAGAATACCCGGCTTGGAACGTCAACGTTCAGATCATGAAGCCTGAGGAAGCGGAGAACTACCGGTTTAATCCGTTTGACGTTACGAAGGTCTGGCCCCACGGTGACTATCCGCTCATACCTCTAGGAAGAATGGTTCTCGACAGGAACCCGACTAACTACTTTACGGACATCGAGCAGGCCGCATTCTCCCCGTCTAACCTTGTACCCGGGATAGCCCCGTCACCGGATAAGATGCTTCAGGGAAGGCTTTTCGCGTATCACGACGCTCATCTATATAGGCTGGGTGCAAACTATCAGCAGCTACCTGTAAACCGTCCAAAAGCCGAGGCGATGAACTATCAACGTGATGGATTCATGCGCCTAAAGTCAGGGTTCGAGGGAAGCCCCAACTACTATCCTAACACATTTGGGGGCCCAGAGCCCGATCCTTCAGCTAAATGGCCCAGCCTCGCCATGACGGGTGTCTCCGCTCGTCATCCATACGGTCATCCAAATAGCGACTTTGTTCAGCCCAAGGCCTTGTATGAAAAAGTCATGACTGATGTTGACCGTGACCATCTCATAGGAAACATCGTTGACCATCTTGGTGGGGCGAAAAAGGAGATTCAACTACGTCAGACAGCACTCTTCTACAAAGTACATGAGGAATTTGGTGCTAATGTAGCCGAAGGGCTAGGGTTAGATGTCGAAGAAGTAAAGCGACTCGCTCAAGAGTAATTAATGACCTATATTCCCTTTTTTTTAGCATTTTAGTAAAATGAGAGGTTTTTCAGATAAGGTAAAAAGCGGATTATTCACATTTCTTGGAATGTCCGAGCGCAGAATTCATGGTGCGGACATAACTCAGCTGGGCCGCTTGGCCAAGTCATATTCAGAGAAGAGTGTAAGCGACAGTGTAAAAGTTGAGGGGGCTGAGGAGAACCAAGAGGATTACATCAAGGTTGAGCCCACAAAGATTCCTTGGGATCGACAAGGCTTCTCAGGCCAGGCGACCGTAAGCATATCTCTACAACCTGTGGGGCCAAACGGTGACCCACGGGGGGATTCTGTTTCAGCCCCATATGCCGTGGATATTGGACCCGAAACACGCGGCACTCCAGACGGTGGCGACGACCTCGCCCTGAATCAACTAATAAATATCCTACCAAGTTTCGCGAGCAAAGCGAGTCATACCCTCGCGTGTGTGGGGGATAAAATTATGGTCCTCCTCACACACTAGTAGCGGGGGCGAGTCTTCCCCACTACCTTCAGGAACCGTGACCTGTACTTTTCGGAGCCGCCGATCGCCTCATAGATATCATCGTACTCTCGCTTCAGGTCATCAATCGTCGGGACTGGTTTGGACGGATTATTGACCCCTAGCATGTTTTTCATATAATCAAATATCGCGGGATTTCCCATTGCGGGACGCCCCATCATCACCCCGCCGACGCCCATCTCCATCAGTGATTGAACCATCTCCGGAGTCTCGATCCCCCCGTTGGCGATGACGGGGATTCCCCTGGCAACCTCAACGCACTCTGGGTAAACAGAATTATCCTCCCTCTCACCCGAGCTCTGAGCCGCATGCTGGGCGTGGACCACGAAAAAGTCCGGGTCAACCCCTCCCAGGTTGTTGAGATAGAGCTTATTCTCCTTCTCGGACTGGTTCAACCCGAGCCTGATCTTGAGGGAGACGGGGTGCCCGTGGTCACGTATCAAGGACACGAGCCTCGCGGTCTTCGCTGCCCTCTTGACCATGGCGGCGCCCTTACCCTGCCTGATGACGTCCTTGCTGGGGCAGCTCAGGTTCAGGTTGAACCCCCTGAAACCGTCGAACGGCTTGAAACCCGACAGGAAACCGTCGAGCCTGCCCTCGTTGCCGGATAATAGCTGGATCTGAACGGGGGTGGCGTCCCTCGGCTCTATCTTCTCGAGAGACACCTTGTTCCTGTTCAGGAAGCTCTCCACGTGGGCCATCTCGGTGAAAGTCAGGTCCGCGCCATGATTATAGGTCAGGGTACGGAACACGCTGTCCGAGTAGCGTTCCAGCGATGCTAGCATGAACCTGAGCAAGGCGTGAGATAGAACGGTTTGCTGAATAAAAGGATGGGTTAGAGGACCTCGTCCCAGCCACCCGAGACCCCCTCGCGCGCGAGAAATGTATCCCAATGTTTATGCAAGAAGGTGATTACGTTATTAGTGTGTTCGATGTTTGGATATATTCCCTTCTCAGCGTTGCCGTAGTCAGCGCTCTGTCTTTAGCTGGGATAATTACCCTGATTTTTAACAAGGAGCTGAATAAGAATATTCTCCTATACATGGTAAGCCTCTCAGCGGGAGGGCTACTCGGCGGCGTGTTCTTCCACCTCATCCCCGAGGCCACGCAGTCCTCAGGCTTCACTCTTACCGTATCCAGTTTCATTCTAGTGGGTATCCTCTCTTCGTTCTTGGTTGAGCAGGTGCTGAAGTGGAGGCACTGCCACGTACCGACGTCGGAGGATCACCCCCACAGCTTCGCCTACATGAATCTGATAGGTGACGCGGTTCACAACTTGATCGACGGTATAATCATCGGTGGCTCCTACCTAGTCTCCACTCCCATGGGGATCGTGACGACTCTAGCGGTCTGTCTACACGAGCTGCCGCAGGAGATAGGGGACTTTGGCGTGCTCGTCTACGCTGGCTTCACGAGGCGGAAGGCGTTGAAGTACAACTTCCTCACCGCTTTGACGGCCTTCATCGGCGTCATAATAGCTCTCTCCTTAAACGTCTATGTCGAGGGCTTGACGAAGTATCTGATACCCTTCGCAGCGGGTAATTTCATCTATATCGCCGGGTCGGACCTGATTCCAGAGCTCCACGCCGAGGAGGAGCTCAGGCATATCATTATTCAAATAGCCGCGATGCTCTTGGGCATTATTCTGTTATTCGCCATCGGGCAATTATTCGAGTGACGCGCTACGCTCGCGACCAAGCTGATAAATAGTTAAATTTGAGCCAAGAGGAAGGGCACAGAAGAGCTAGGAAAAAGATCCGCGTATCATCGGAAACCAAGCTAACGCGCTGGTGGAATATGGAAGAAGATAAAGGCGAATTCCAGAACGTCGTGAAGCTGGGCTTCGATGGTTTTTTCACGGATGTTTCAAGTGAGATGGTGTTCAGCATCTCACCGGTGTTCATACTGCACGCGCGATTATTACGTGCGCGGGGAAGGTTTCCCTCCCCCTGTATTATATAAATTCGCTCACATAATGGATGCTGTTGAGGTGTCTGGCGTGGCAATAGGGGTTACCCGTTTTAGCGTCTCCGTCGATCCCGTGCTGTTGGGAGACTTTGACGAAACCATCAGCGAGATCGGCTACAGCCGATCCACAGCCATCCAGGTAGCCATGAGGGACTTCCTCACGGAGCACAAGTGGTCCAAGGAGGAGGAGGGGGTCATGGCTGGCGCCATCACTATGATCTACGACCATCACGTCAAGGGGCTCGGGAACATGCTGACAGGTATCCAGCACGACTTCCTGGACATCATTTCATCTACGATCCATGTCCACCTGGAACACGATAGCTGTCTGGAGATCCTCGCCGTGAAGGGAGACATCAAGAGGATCAAGGAGCTCACCCAGAGCCTGAGGGTCTCCAGAGGAGTGAAGCAGTTAAAATTCTCCATGCTGAGAATATAATGGATCACTGGGCTCAACTTGTTTGTACTCGTAGCAATAGGAATCCCTTCATGTAAAATATTACGAAATGTATAAATCGTAATACGATATATGGTGATCTGATGAGTTACTTTAACAGTCGGGAATTAGCGGCCATCTCCCTCTCGGCCGCCCTCTGGGCCGTGTTCAACTGGTTGGTCTCTCCTATCTTCTGGCAGCTCACCCATCTACCCATCCTGTGTGACATGATTGGCGTCACCGTTCTGATAGTCACCTTATGGTGGACGCGTAAACGCGGCGCAGGAGCCACCATGGGGATAATAGCTACCCTCCTCAATTTCATCTTGAGACCGGGAGCTTTCCACTTCCTCGGATTTACCGTAGCCTGCATCTTCTTCGACGTCACATCAAGCCTCATAGGATACAGGCAAATCCTGGACAAGGGTCTGACGGGTTCCATATCCCTCATCGTACTGTCCGTCGTATCCACAACGATAGCGGGCTTCATCATCGGCAACTTTTTCATGAACCCCGGCTTCCTCGCTAGTGCCTTCGGCGGCGTCTTGGTCTTTGCGGCCATCCACGGAGGAGGCGGGCTCATAGGCGGAGTCCTCGGGGTCGTCATCGTCAGGGGATTGGAGAGTCGTATGGTGATACCAAGGGCGGTCCGATTGCATTGATGCGAGTTGAGGCTCCGAAGCAGAGGGGTTGGTCTCAGAATCTCTTGGATAAAGCCATAGATTTCCATGGCCACGGCGGGCCCTTCATGGTCGTAGGCCTCAGGATGGGCCTGATGGCCCTGGACAAGCTCGACGCCCACGGGTATTTTGACCTCAGTTGCCGAGCAAGGCTCCATTGGGGGCCACCCGACTCCTGCGTCATCGATGGAATCCAGATCTCTTCTGGGTGCACAATGGGCAAGCACAACATCGAGGTGGAGGATCATGATGGGATTACGGTTGAGTTCACCAAGGGAGACCGGATACTAGGCATTAGCCTGAAGCCGCAGGTTTTAGAGAGGATACACGGAATTCTTGCCTTAAAAAATGAGGGTGCCATCAGATCGATGATGGTTGAATTGGCAGAGTCATCTGAGGGGGACGTGTTTAACGTCGTCCTTACACGTGCGGTTAGATGACATACCCGGTTAATATTCTCGAATTTCGCAGGTATATTGAGGACAGGTGATGCGGTCCAGAACGCATACGCGAAAAAACGGGATATTCTTAGCCTATCACCGCATTAGACCCGGTTTTTTTATCCCCGCTATGTATTGTATTATTTTAAAAGGGGTCATTTTTACTGTGCGTGTCTCCCTGGAGAACTTTGCTTAATTTGGGGTGGAAATTATGTTACATCATACTTACGCGCGGGCCCCGTTTCCCGGTCTGGGGGACGGCCTCCATGTGCCTCGCACTGCCACCGGCGTTTTCCGGTGATAAGCACTCCTCAAAGCCGATGCGGTGTTTCAATCATCGGTGGTGGGATTCAATGACGCGTTTTTCCCAGGGGTGATGGGTTTGGAGGAGAATGCTCCCGGTTCGGCTGAAGAGGTGGGGGTTTCTTCTAGCGTGGCGGGAGCGTTCTTTGGTGGGTTGTTGGGTATTTATTTTTTTCAGTTGTTATGCAATTTTATATCATTTACATCGATTTTTTTCATGAAAATAGTGGAGGCCGCGGGCTTGGAACGCATGAGAGGAACGGACCCACGGCGACGCTCGACTCAGTAAGACGATATGTGCCTCAGGCGTTCGTGGCCCGTCTTGTCTATGAGTCTCTGGTCTGCGGTGTAGACGACGGCGTCCCTGATGATGCCCAGGGAGAGGTAGGCCGAGTCGTAGACGGATATCCCGTGGGCCAGGGCGTTCTCGATGGTGGTCGCGGCCAGTTCCCCTGCCATGCCGTGGAGCCAGAGGCTGTACTTATCGAGGGCCGTGGCGATCTCCTTGAGCTGTTTCTCGCCGACGGCGGGGTTGTACCTGAGGGCGTTGAGCACCTCGAAGGGGAGGAGGGCGGGGGAGGCGATGTCCAGGGCCCTGTCGACGTGGTCGTCCCTGAGGCGGAGGGCGGCGGCGCTGTGCTCCTCCTCGACGAACCATTTCGCCACGACGGAGGCGTCGGCGACGACTAGCGTCGGTCCCGCCATCTCCGGATCTCCTCGGTGCTGTCCCAGCCGGGGGAGGGGGCCCTGAGGGCGTCGGTGATCTCGGCGGCCTCTTTGAGGTCGGCGGGGTCCACTTTTCGCCTCTCCTCCCGCCGGAGCCTGTCTGCGATGGCCTCGCGGATGACCTCGCTCCAGTTGATGTGGGGTTGCCGCTTCATCCTTCGGCGGGTCTCTTCGTCGACCCTGGCGGAGATGACGTCGACCATGCTAACTTGTAATACATAAACCTGTAATATATGTAATACGCTTGGCGCCGGTCTGGCGGGTGAGCTCTAGGTGACCACGTCGTCGTACTCGTCGTTAAGGGCCGGCACCGGGTTCATGACTGGGGTTCCCATTTTAGGTGGTTTCATGGCTGGTCACATGGGATGGATGGGAGTTTAGATCTATCGCGGGGGTGCGGGTGGCAATCACAAGGTATTTTATTGAGGTCCCCTTCTCTTAGGAGCGTGTTTACGCATGAATGGTAAGATTGTCAAGTATTTCTCTCGTAGAGGATTTGGGTTCATATCGCCTGAGGATAGTTCGGATGAGATCTTTTTCCATGTTTCGAGTTACCCGACAGAGGTGGAGCCCGAGATCGGGAAGAATGTAGAATTTGAGATGATTGAGACTCCCAAGGGGAAGGAAGCCAAGAATGTTCGGATTCTCGCTGAAGCGTTGGAGGACGAAGACGCTGAAGAGGAGAGCCCCGAGGAAGAGGAGGCTCCCGTAGAGGATGCTCCCGAGGAAGAGGAGGCTCCTGAGGCTGAGAGTGCCGAGGATGAGGGCCCGGGGGTCGGGGATATCCCGGGCGTGGGCAAGGCGACCGAGGAGAAGCTGATGGGCGCCGGGTTCGACACCGTGGCTTCGATAGCCTCCGTCGACGCGGACGATGTGGCGGAGAAAGCGGGTATTTCCGCTAAGGTTGCGGCCAAGATCGTTGCTGCGGCCAAAGAGCTCCTCTAATAGTTTCCGGGACCCTTAGTCGCGTGGGCGACTTTTTCTTTTTTAGTATTTTAGGTCTAGGTCGAATATTTTCAGTCCTTGTTTCCATTCGCGGTTGGTCAGGTCGATGAAAAGTTCTATGTGGCCGACGTTGGTGAAGCCCTGCTGGGTGAAGAATCTGAGGGCTTCCGCGTTGCGGGCCACGGGTCGTACGCTGAGGTATTTGACGCCCCTGTTCCTGGCTTCGGCGATGACGGTCTCCATGAGAGCTCCGCCGATGCCTCTCCGCCTGTGGGGTCGGCTGACGATGGCTGGTTCCACCTCGGCTTGGTCGCCCGTCCCCATGAGGCCGGTTAGGGCGATGACTGTGCCGTTGTGGGTTGCGACCCAAAGGTTGTCCGGGCCGACTTTGGCTAGGTGTGTGTCGAAGTGTTTCCCGGGGTCTGGTCCGCCTATGTTGGGGCTCTGGTAGATGTCGCGGTGGTGTTGGGTGAGTTCTGTCCAGAGGGTTCTGCAGCTGGGTAGGTCTCGGGGTTGGTATTTGCGGATGGTGGGGGTCATGGCGTGTTTTCATGGGGTGGGGGGTTTATAGTTTAGGCGTGTAGGGGGGGGCTGGGTTTTGAGGTTGATCTT
>JADHWM010000061.1 GCA_016783485.1 Candidatus Bathyarchaeota archaeon | reverse complement strand
TGTCCGGCGGTGGTGAGGCCCGCGCCCTCGCTGAGCTCAATTCCCCCCTCCCCCGTGGGGAGCTTCGCGGCGCCTTTCTCGAGCTCCTCCGCGAGGGCGTCGAGCTGCTCCCGAGTGAGGACAGAGTCGTGGGACAGGCGGCCCTCGGAGGGCTTCCCAGGGTCAACGCGCCCCCGAAATCTCTTGAGTATGATATCCACGAAGACCAGGCCGACGGTCCCCAGGGAGGCGGTGGTCTTCACAGAGGAGATCGCGCCCAGGGTGCGCAGGATCACCATCATCGTCACCACCAGGGAGCCCTCCGCCTGCACCGTCTCCCCGTCGCTCGTGACCCCCGTCGAGGAGACGGGGTACTCGCCCGGCTCGACGTACCTCGCCAGCGAGACGGGGACCGCGAGGCTCTCCTCGGGGCTCAGTGAACCCCCGCTCAGCTCCAGGGTGCCCCCGGTGAACGTGTGGCTCCAGCCAGCCGGCACCTCGAGGATGAGGAGGCTCCCCGCAATCCTGGCGTCCACCTGGAAGGTGATGCCGGTGATGGGGTTCTCCCCCTCGACGTATGCGAATCCCAGTTTGCCCCGGAACTCCGTGGGACCGATGAACGGGGAGAAGAAATCGGCGCTGTACGCGGCCCCGGTCAGTATCAGCCCGAGGGCTATGTAGGATCTGAGGTTCACCATGCAACATCCATGTTATGATGCCCATATAATGGTGAGGGTAGGCCTCCGAGCGGGAAACTTAGATATGAGACGTCACACCCCCATCAGGATACAGCCATGACGATAACATCCCGGGGATACACCCCCGACACAGACCTCTCCAAGGTCCAGGAATTCCTCTTCGAGGTCCACAAAGAAACGGGGACATTCCAGAACTGGCTCCCCACTAGGTTCGAGAACAGCCACCTGGAAAAGATTGAGGACAAAAGGGTATGGGAGGAAGAGAGGGCTCCGGGGAGAATAATGGCCGTAGCAAACAGGGAGTCAATGGCCAACTATTTCATCCATATCCGTCCACTCCATCCAGACCTCCTCGACGAAGTCATCCAATGGATCGAGAGCCACACTATCTCCAAGAAGCAGGATCCTACAGATGAACTGAAAATCAATATCATCAGCCTCGAAGGGGACCCGGAGAGGGAAGCGGCCCTCCGGAGACAAGGGTTCGAGAAGGGCGCTGTCGACGGGATACTCAGGGTCAGGGATCTCAACGCCCCCATCCCCGTGGCGCCTCTCCCGGAAGGGTACACCATCAGGGCTGTGCAGGGGAGGGAGGACAACGAGAAGATTGCCGCCAACATCAGGGTTGTCTTCGGCCACGGCTGGTTCACCGCGGACACCCTTGAGGGCATAGCTCGGGGCTCCTTCTATAACCGGGACTTAGACCTCGTTGCAGTGGCCCCCGACGGCGCCATCGCCAGCTTCTGCACCTTCAGAGTGGACCCCGTGAGCAGGGCCACCGAGCTGGAGCCCATGGGCACCCACCCCGACTATCGGTGCATGGGCCTCGCGAAGGCCCTCATCTCCGAGGGGATGAGACGCCTCAAGAAATATGACCCCCTCAACCTCTACATCGACGGGGCCGCCGACAACCCCGCGGCGAACCGTCTCTACGAGGCCACGGGATTCGAGAAGGAAGGGACCTACTACTACTGGTCGAAAACGATGTGAGAAGTGGAGATCAAACCTCAAAGGCTCTCCATAAAGTCCTGCACTTCCTCGAGGAACTCCGAGGGCTTCACCGTCTCGATGATCCTCCCCCCCGCCGCCCGCACCCTCTCCAGGGTCTCCCTCGTATAGGGCGAGAAGATCTTCCCGCTGGCCAAAGGGGAGACGCAGGCCACCACGTGAATCCCCTGGCCCACCATCCTCTCCATGATGTTGAAGTACTCGAGCTGGGGATCGTCCCCGGGGTCCTGGAGCACAAAGTCGCTGAAATAGAAGCAGATCCTGTCCCCCCTCTCAGCCGAGGACTCCAGCTGCTCCATGGCCCACCGGAGGCTCATCCGGGGCACGGTGCCCCCCCAGGTCTGGGCTCCCCGGGTCCCCCTGATGCTCCTCTCCACGTCCCCCGTGGTGGAGGTCAACAAGAGGAGCAGGTTGTCGATGAATGTGTCGATGTCCCCCTCCTCGTGGAGATCCTTCTGGATGTGGCTGTTGCTCTCGTAGAAGATGAGCCCATACTTCTCCTGCCGGAGGCTCCAGAGCAGGGGGACGAGGCTGAGCACCGAGTAGTGGATCGACGTAAGTCCTTCGAGCTCGTAGAACATGGTGTTACTGATGTCCAGGATGAAGACGATGGCTTTCTTCTTCCGGTTCCTCTTCCGGATCAGGAAGTCCCGGTAGGAGACCTCGTCCATGCTCTTCCCCTGGTCGAAGATGTTCTCGAGGCTCCTCTCCTCGTCGATGTCGTCTGGGTCGTCCCCCTGCTCGAAGGGACGCAGCAATGGCTTCCGGGAGGCCTCGGTGCTCTGCTGGAACTCCCGCCCCAGCTTCAGCAGCTTCCTCTTGAGGTATTCTGCGAGGCGCCTCCTGGAGAGTTCGTCCCGCCTCCCCTTGTATTTCCGCACCGCGACCTTGAGGAGCTCGTCGTCCCCCGGCCCCACCCCGATGTCAGGCTGCCCCGACAACTCCTTGAAGATGTCCACGTCGGAGTCGTAGGCGGCCTGAGGCTCCCCCTCTCCCGGCTTCTCCGTCTCCGTCGGCACGTAGCTGATGAGATCGTCGCTCTTCTGGCTCAGGAGGCTGAGAAAGTCCTCTGCCTCGGCGCCGGGGTCCTCCCCGGACTCGTCCGCCTCGAGGAGTATCTCGTAGGCGAGGCGTTCAGCGAGGTTCTGGTTCTCCACCTTGGATGTGGAGACGGCGACCCTTACCAAGTCACCGAAGGACAGGAAACCCTGCCTGAGGTAAGCGGGGAGCAGGAGCGCGCTCATCGCGATGCCCTGCCGGGGGCTCGGCTTGTCGACCACCTCCCGGTTCCGCCTGAGCCGGGCGATGAACTCGGGGATGAAGAACCGGGCGATGCTGAAGGGATACCGGAGCTCATCCAACTGCATGGGCTACCCCAGCCGGTTCGCCAGGATCTCCTCGACGATGCCCTCGACCGTCTTCTGGGGGTTCCGGACCCTCATCTCCTTCGCGAGGACCGAGGGGGCGAAAAATCGTATCGTCTCATCTGTGCCCTCGAACCTCTCCCGGAACTTGTCCACGAGCCGGGTCAGATAGATCCCGGCGCGGGGCGAGGCGGGTATCTCCAGGTCGGAGTTACCCCGGGTGTCGTTGACAATGTCGTAGATCTTGTTCAGAACGTCCTCGGGGAGGTCGTATGCTGGGGCGTTCACCTTGAGTATCTCGATCTCGGTCTCCCTGGTCGGGTACCCCAAACGGATCCAGCAGCCGATCCGGTCCACTAGGACCCGGGAGAGCCTGTAGGTCCCGGAGGTCTCCACGGGGTTCTGGGTCGCTACGAAGGCGAACTCGTCGTCAGCCTTGATCATCCCGAAGGGATAGAGGTAGTAGTGGCGCTCCTCCAGGGGGGCGATGAGGCTGTTCTGGCAGAACTCGGTGGCCCTGTTGAGCTCGTGGGCCACGAAGAGCCCCCCCTCCACCATGGCCCGCATCAGGGGGCCCGGCTCGAAGCTCTCCACCTTCCTCCCCCTCCGCACCACGAGGGCGGGGTCGAAAGCCCCCACGAGCCGGGAGGGGGTCATGTTCTCGTCGAAGAACACCTCGTAGAATCCTCTGGCGGAGTCCCCGGCGATCTTCCTTGCGAGGAGGGACTTTCCCACCCCCGGGGGGCCCACGAGGCACGGGGTGACTCCCGCGTCGATGCTGTCCCTGAGGAGGTCGTAGGCGCGCTTGTACTGCCCTTTGAGTATGACGGGGTTCTCGATCTGGATGCCGTCCACGATGCTCTTCCTGAGGAGCTCCCGGAAACCGAGCTCGTCGTCACCCGACATGGAATCATTCCCTAGGCTATCGAACTACCTTTTAAATCTTCGACATGGCTCGAAGCGGCGAAGGATACCCAGAAACCACATCCCAAAAACGTCGAAGCTGGAGAACTCTGTGAGACTCACCTTGAGCGCCGTTACGACATCACCCGCCATAAAAACCTCAATAAGATGCTGAAGATGACGAAACAGGCACATTCGCGAAAGACACTCACACCCTAAAAATCGGCATTAAACGCGTAATATCTCGAGAACAGCGTAGAAAGCGATAATTATAATCTTGAGAAATTAATGAACCTTGGAAAAGGGTTCCATTTCCCGGATCCGCATGGTTTTTATAATGACTCCCGTATCCTAATCGATTCACAGAGGTTTGATCATGATAGGAATTAGAATCCATGGCAGGGGAGGTCAAGGAGCCGTCACTGCCTCAAGATTGCTGGCTGATGCTTCTTACAGGGACGGAAAGTTCTCCCAGGCGATCCCGATGTACGGCACCGAGAGGCGTGGCGCTCCCTTGGTCGCCTACGTCAGGATCGACGACGTGCGGGTCAGGGAGAGGGAGTTGGTTCACGAGCCCGACGTCGTGATCGTGCTGGACCCCCTCCTGAGCAAGAAGCAGAGCGTAGCGTCCGGGCTCAAGAAGGGAGGCCTCCTCATTCTCAACTCAAGTCTCCCCCCTGAGAAGGTGGAGATCGCCGGGGACATCAAGATCGCCACGGTAGACGCGACGAAGATCGCGCTCGAGACCCTGAAGCTGCCCATCACCAACACCGCGATCCTCGGGGCATTCAGCAAGAGCGTCGGTTACCCGACCATGGAGTCCATCGAGAAGTCCATCAGGAATCAGTTCCCGGGGAGAGTCGGAGAGATGAACATCGCCGCTATCCACCAGTCCTACGAGGAGGTGACCCCCGCCGTCCAGGCGACCCACACAGAGCCTGTCGTCGAGGAGTCCGACATCGCGGTCGGCGGCTACGGGGTCCTCAAGGACGTATCGTCGTGGAGAGTCTTCACCCCCATAATCGACCTCGACAAGTGCACCGGGTGCAGGGCCTGCTGGCTCTTCTGCCCCGAGACCGCCATCCAGTGGAAGGACAACCGGCCGGAGATAGAGTACCATAAATGCAAGGGCTGCGGCATCTGCGTCGAGGAGTGCCCGGTCAAGTGCATCGCATTCGAGAGGGTCGTCGCTTAGGAGGAGATGAAATGTCGTTTGAAGTAATGGTTGGAAACAAGGCCACCGCCACGGCTGTGAAGCTCGCAAGGGTACAGGTCGCATCCGCGTTCCCGGTCACCCCCCAGACCACCATCACCGAGTACCTCTCGGACATGGTGGCCAACGGGGAGCTGGACGCAGAGTTCGTCAACGTAGAGGGGGAGCTCAGCTCCCAAGTCGTGGTCCAGGCCGCCTCCAGGGTCGGGGCCCGCACCTTTGTGTGCACCTCTGGCCCGGGGCAGTTATACATGCATCACCCGATGCACCAGACCTCCGACAACAGGCTCCCGGTGGTCATGGCAACCGTCCACAGGGGGAACAAGGGGATGATGCCCGACCACACGGATCTCATGTCCCAGCTCTGGACGGGCTGGATGCAGTTCTACGTCGAGCACAACCAGGAAGCCTTGGACACCTGCCTCATGGCCTACAAGATCGCGGAGGACGAGAGGGTACGCCTGCCCTTAGTTTTTGGCTACGACGGATATGTCCTCAGCTACACGGCTGAACCCGTGGAGATCCCCGACCAGGATGAGGTGGACGACTGGCTGCCGCCCTACAAGGCGATGCCCAGCATTCTGCCGGACGAGGTCCTCCCCGAGAATCTGGGGGGCGGATCCGGCGGGGGTGATCCCCAGGAGAGGTGGAAGAAGCACCACGAAGCGATTGTGAACGCCAAGGACGTCATCATCGAAGTAAACGAGAGCTACGGGAAAACGTTCGGCCACAGCTATGGCAACGGACTCATCGAGGAGTACAGGACAGAGGACGCCGAAGCGGTCCTCGTGGCCATGGGCTCCCTCACAGGGACAGCCAGGGCGGCCATCGACAGGCTCCAAGACGACGGGCTCAACGTGGGGCTCGTGAAGCTCAAGTGCTTCCTGCCCTTCCCGAAGGAGGATTTCCAAAAGATCGGAAAGAAGGTGGGAGCCATCGGGATGATCGACAGGAACGTCTGCCTCGGCCACGGTGGCGCAGCATACACCCAGATAAGGAACGCCATCTACGACCTGGAAGAGAGGCCTTCGGTCCTCGAGTTCTATGCGGGGATGGGAGGTAAGGAGGTCCGGGTCGATGACGTATACAAGGTCGGCGAGAAGACGCTCAAGGCCGCGAAGAGCGGCGGGGTGTCCACGTCAACGGAGTGGGTTTAGGAGAATCTATGAGGTGAATATGATATGAGTACGAGAATAAACAGATTGCAGATACCCCTAGAGGAGCTCACCATCACCCCCGGCAGCGCGTGCCAGGGATGTGGCGCAGCCCTAGCGGCGAGGCTGGCCTTCAAGGCCATCGGCCCCAACGCCATCAGGCACCGGGTCCCCTGCTGCCCCGACTCCACCACGGCCCACCCCTCGGCTAGCTCGGTCTTCGAGAGTGGAGGAGCGATGCTCACGGGGACGTGGAGAGGACTGAAAGCCATAGGACGCACGGATGTGCAGGTAGTCGGCTTCTTCGGAGACGGCGGGACCTACGACATCGGCCTCCAGAGCCTGTCCGCGGCCGCTGAGAGGAACGAGAACATCTGGGTCATCACCAAGGACAACGAGGCCTACATGAACACGGGGAACCAGAGAAGCGGAGCTACCCCCATCTTCGCCAGGACATCGACCACCCCCGTCGGGTCGGTGACCAAGGGGAAGCAGATGAGGAAGAAGCAGATCGCCAAGATCTTCGCCGCCCACGGGATACCCTACCTCGCCACGGCGTCGGTGGGATACCCTGAGGACCTCATCGCCAAGATCAACTATGGCAAGACGGTGAAGGGCTTCAAGATGCTCATCATCCAGAGCCCCTGCCCCGTAGGCTGGCGCTACGACGGCTCCAAGACCATCGAGATGGCCCGCCTCGGCGTCCAGACCGGGATCTGGCCCCTCTACGAGATCATCGACGGCGAGAAGTTAAAGCTGAACTACAAGCCCAGGGAGCTGAAGCCGGTGACGGAGTACCTGAAGCCCCAGGCGAGGTTCAGGCACCTCACCGACGATAACATCTCCCTGATCCAGGAAGAGACCGCCAAGGAGTGGGAGACCCTCCTTAAATCGGACGAGCTCGGAAGAGTTCTCCTGTAATCGGGTTAACTGACCCTTTTTTTATTTTCATCTTCCCACGGCACAGTTCATGCCCCGTGCGGCGTCTGGGCTGTCGCCGTAAGAAATGCCTTAAAGCTCACAACTTGGATGATAGAAGGATGGCTCAGAGAAGCCGAAGGACTGAAGCCTACATCCTGCTGGTCTTAGCCATCGCTATCAACGCCCTCATCGTCTACGGTTTCGTCACCAAGCCCGTCGTGGCGTATTATCTCTCAACGCCTCTGGAGTACAACGGGACCATCGATCTGAGCTCGGAGGATATCACTGTCGTCTTGGAGGCACGGAACCGGGGGGGCGCCCCCGCCCGCATCGACTTCGCGGTGAGGATTTACAACATGACCTTGACGGGTCCCGGGGACCTTGAGACCATCCGCTACGAGGCGTTTACGTTGATCAGGATCCCGTTGGAGGGGGCGATCGAGGCTTCAGGGGAGGCCGAGAAGGTCATCGCGCTCACCAATGAGGGCGATGCTGACTATCTGATCCTCGTCTTCGCCTTGGAGACCCGTTGGAGCCTGAATCCCGTCACAGGGTTCTTCGGCAGCTTCGAGGTCCAGGAGCCTGAGCGGCCCACTGCCCTGCTGCTCAAGCGGATCGAGCCCGGCGTCTACAAGCGGGTCACCCAGAGATAGTTGAATGGAACCCTAGATGCTCCATCCGTGTTCCCCGTTTTATCAGGAAAAAAAGGGGGGGAGAGGGTTGAGGTCGAGGAATTATTGGGGGATTCGCGTTGTGGTGGGACCCTCTCCAAGGGACACGTCCCCCTCTGGCTATAAAGGGATTATCGCCCCCAGATGCCTAGTGGGGAACCGCAGCGGGGAAGAGGAACACGGGATGGTACTCCGGCACCCGACCCCTGATAAGGAGTAGAGGAACTGGGCATCCGTACCGATCGGGACGACAAACCAACGATGTGAGGGGAATGACTAGGGGACCCGGATCGGGTATCCCCCGTACTCCCGGCACGTGTCGTAGAGGGCGAGGACATTTTCCACGGGGACGTCGTACATTGCCATGTGGCTCGTGCCGTAGACGAAGCCCCCGCCCGGGGCCAGGTGCTTCAGGGCGTGGAGAGTCTCGCGTTTGACGTCGTCGACGGTCCCATGGGGGAGGGTGCTCTGGACCGAGGCCCCCGTGTCCAGGGTGATCCTGTCACCGAACTTCTCCTTGATCTCCACCCTGTCCATGCACTCAGGCTGCACCGGGTTGAGGAGATCGATCCCGATCTCCACGAGGTCCCCGACGATGGGGGCGATGTTGCCGTCGCTGTGGAAGAAGACGAAGGCTCCCCTGCGCTTCGCCCTCTGGAAGAGCTCCCTATACCGGGGCTTGAAGACCCGCCTCCACATTCCCGGGTCAATGAACATCGACTTGTTGTTGGCCCAGTCCTCGGAGTACCGTATCGCTTCGGCGCCCAGATCGAGGAGCCTGTCGGTGAGGTCCAGGTAGTGGCCGAGGAGCCTGTCGAGGATCGCCTCGGCCATCGCGGGCCTCGTGTGGAGGTCCTTCATGAGGGTGAGCATCCCCCGGAGCTCCCAGGCCTTGGTCCACTGACAGTGCCCCAGGTCCCCCACGAGGACGCGCTCCCCTTGGAACCTCCCGGCGAGCTCCCGGGCCTTCATGAATCGCCCGGGGGCGTCCAGGTCGGGAAGCTCGACCTCCTGAACCTCCCCCGGCTCCACGAAGGCCTCCCAGGGGTGGCCCGTGAAGTAGAACTGACGCACATCGCTGCCGGGGCGCACAGACCCCAGCTTCCTCTCGATGCCCCACTCTTCGTAGAGGACTCGCTGCTCCCAGGGGTCGTAGCTGATGGAGTCGCAGAAGTCCAGGTATTCCCGGGTGGGGTTCCAAGCACTCGGGGGGTCCACCCTCAGGTGGGTTCTGTCGGTCTCGAAGCCGAGTTTGGAGTAGAGCTGGTCCCTCGTCTCCGCTACGAAATGCCTCATGAGCCTGGCCTCGGTGTCGTGCCAGAGGCGGGCGGTGAGGGGGACCCTGTCGGGCTCCCGGTGGTCGAGGGTGGTGAGGAACCTTTCCCTCGGGTTCATCTCTGCTCCCCCTCCAGCCATCCGCTGATGATCTTAACGGCTTCCACCCCGTCGTTGACCGCGGCGTCGACCCCGTACTGCGCCAAGGCGTACTCGGGGACGACTCCCGTGCCCCCCAGGATGACGCGGAACCTGTCTCGGATGCCTCTCCTCTCGAGGCCCTGCACCACGTCCCTGCTCTGCGGCTGGGTCGTGGAGAGGAGCGCCGATATCCCTATCACGTCGGCGTTCGCCTTCTCGGCCTCTTCCACGAACCTCACCGAGGGGACGTCTACTCCGAGGTCCACGATGTGGAAGCCCTCGGCGGTGAGGAGGGAGGAAACGATGGCCTTCCCGAAGTCGTGGATATCCCCCTCGATGCTCCCGATCACAATGGTTCCCTTGGATTCCCCCTGATCGGTGGCGGCGAGGAGGGGCTGGAGGACCTCCAGGGCGTTCTTCATGGTCTCCGCGGCGAGGAAGAGCTGGGAGAGGAAGTACTCCCCCTCCTGGTATCTCTCTCCGACGACCCTGAGCCCCTCCCTGAGCTCCCCCAGGACATCGAGGGGATCGGAGCCGGCTTTGAGGGCGGACAACACGAGACCTGCGATCTCATCATACCTGATATCGATTACAGCGTTCATCAACTCTGAGCCCAAAATTATCCCTACTCATAATGATGTCATCGGAATAAAGCATTTTATCGCGATAAACCTCGTTTCCTTCCGTTTATTTGTCAGGGGCTCGGATGCATGTAGAAACCAGGGAATCCTTCGTCTCATGCAGTGGAGGAGTAGAGTGCCTTCTCGAGTTTCTTGAGGGCCTCGACGCCTTTAACCTCGAAGTCCATCAGCGGGATCTGGGCTATGGGCAGTTTCCCCCGATAGCTCTCGTTTACCTCCTCGATGTACTTGAGCTGCACCTCCCTGAGGTTCCTGTTGAATGGAGCGTCTGCAGCCTCGGCGGTGAGCACCCGGTTCAGCACAATCCCTCCGACCCGTATCCCGAACTTCTCGAGGTCGTCCACCACCCTCCTGGTCTGGGCGACGCAGAGGGCCTCCGGGTTGGTGACCACGAAGGCCTGGGTCGTCTCGTCCTTCATCATGTCCAGGACGTTCTTGGAGAGCTCCTCCCACTTGGCGATGATCCTGAGGGGGTCCTTCTTGGTTCCCCGTGTAAGGGCGTCCAAGGCGCTCCTCACCCTCACGTACATCCGGGCCGCCTCCCCGAGGTGCCTGTAGAACGTGTCCTGGAGGTTGATGAGGGCGAGGGTCCCCCCCGCCGGGGCGGTGTCCCAGACGATGACGTCGTAGTCGTCGCTCACGTAGAGGTCGTAGAGGTAGCCCAGGGCGAACTCCTGGTCGATTCCCGGGGCTCCGGCGATGTACTCGATGATATCCTCCTCGACAGGGAGAAAGGACGAGACCAGATCGTAGACTTCGCCCCCGTACCGCTCCTTCCAGAGCTCCACCACCAGATCGTAGTCCAGCTCCACGGCGGAGAGCCCAGGTGTATCGGGGATGGGCGTGATCTCGCCTCCCACATCGATCTCGAGGATGTCCGAGAGGGAGGGGGCGGGGTCGGTGGAGATCAGCAGCGTGCGGTATCCCCGCAGGGCGAAGTGGACCGCGGTCACCGCGGATGAGGTGGTCTTCCCGGTGCCCCCCTTGCCGCAGAACATGAGTATTCTTCTCTCCCCCTCGTCGAGGAAGCCGAGGTCTTGGACGCTCATGGAATCCTTGATCAGACTAGCATCTTCGATATTAATGGAGCGTCCAGGTGTCCCCGATTCGGGGATCAGGGTTCGCTTTTCCGCGAGAATTCTTTACCTCAACTTTTTTATTCGGATACAAGACCCATAATTCTGGTGCCTCGGGTGTCCGGTGACCGCAAAATTTAACCTTTCACCAACAGTGGACACCCGATTGAATGGCAGCGACGGTTTCTTGGCAGTGCAGACGGGGGACGACCGATGACGTTTGAGCAGATAGACGGCAAGGTGGACATACCCTCCCTGGAGAGGGAGGTCACGGAGTTCTGGAACGCTAACAGGGTCTACGAGAAGAGGGTGGAGATGCAGGCGGGGAGGCAGCCCTGGACGTTCATCGACGGCCCCATCACCGCGAACAACCCCATGGGGGTCCACCACGCCTGGGGGCGCACCTACAAGGACCTCTGGGCCCGCTACTGGTTCATGCGGGGCCGGCAGGTGAGAAACCAGAACGGCTTCGACTGCCAGGGGCTCTGGATCGAGGTCGAGGTGGAGAAGGAGCTCGGCTTCAAGTCCAAGAGGGACATCGAGAGCTACGGCGTCGCCGAGTTCGTGAAGAAGTGCAAGCAGAGGGTGCTGGAGTTCTCCGCAGTCCAGACAGAGCAGTCCATCAGGCTCGGGATGTGGACCGACTGGAACAACCCGGAGGAGCTCAGGAAGCTCAAGGCGGCCATGGAGGACCCCTTGGCTGAGACCGCCTACGTGGGAACCCACGGCCCCGTCACGGGGACCGCCGAGGAGCTCGTCGGGAAGCTCGGCAGCCGGGAGATGGGGGGCAGCTACTTCACGTTCAGCGACGAGAACAACTACATGATCTGGACCGTCCTGAAGCGGCTCCACGAGAGGGGGCTCATCTACAAGGGCCACGACGCGATGCCCTGGTGCCCTCGATGCAGCACGGGTATCAGCCAGCACGAGATCGTCACCGAGGGGTACCGGGAACTCACCCACGCCAGCGTCTACCTCAGGTTCCCCCTGAGGGGGCGGGAGGGGAGCCTCCTCATCTGGACCACCACACCGTGGACCCTCACGTCTAACGTCGCGGTTGCCATCCATCCGGAGCTCGACTACGTCAAGGTGAGATACGAGGGGGATGTCTACTACCTCTCCAAGGGGACACTGCCCACCGTCTTCCCGGAGGGGGGATACGAGGTCCTCGAGGAGCTCAAGGGGGCCGAGATGCTGGGCTGGAGCTACGACGGCCCCTACGACGAGTTTGAGATGCCTAAGAGTCTCGGGGCCCCGGAGGCCCACAGGGTCATCACCTGGGAGGAGGTGGGGGAGACCGAGGGCACCGGCATGGTCCACATCGCCCCTGGGGCGGGCAAGGAGGACTTCGAGTTAGGGGTCCAGTGCGGCCTCCCCGTTGTGGGGCCCCTGGACGAGTACGGGGTCTTCAAGGAGGGGCTCGGATGGCTCTCCAAGACCCACGTCTACGACTCCCCCCAGCCCATATTCGACGACCTGGAGAAGAAGGACATCCTGTTCAGGGTCCAGGACTACACCCACAGGTACCCCGTCTGCTGGAGGTGCGACAGCGAGCTGGTCTTCCTCCACGCCCAGGAGTGGTTCATCGACATGGGCCGGGTCCTGGACAAGCCCCTCGAGGAGGTCACCGAGGAGGAGAAGGAGGCGAACCTCCGG
>JADHWM010000060.1 GCA_016783485.1 Candidatus Bathyarchaeota archaeon | reverse complement strand
GTCGCGTGCGGTGTTTTGGGGGTTGCTTCCGGGTCTTTCTGGTGTCGTTGGGTTACTGGGTTATCGTTGTTCTGGTTGCACGGTTTTTGTGTTGAATAAGTGCTCCTTTTGACATGATTGGGATCGAGTTGGAGCGGTTTTAGGGCTTCTTTCTCTGATTGGCGGCGTATTCAGACACGGATGGCATACCCCCCCCTCCCCCCTCTACCGGGGTGAATGTCGTTCAGTGTTGCTTTGTTGTTCGGCGGGTTTTTCGGGTTTGTTTGGGTGTTGTTTTGCTACTGAATAGCTACTGAATAGCCCTTGAATTGCTTGAAATGCTGATGGGGGTGGTTTCCGGGTGTTTCTCGGGTTCCTTTCGGTGTTTGGCGGTGTTTTCAGGTGCAGATGCTTGGTTATCTATGGTTCGGGGGGTGTGTCTTTTCGGTGATTTTGGTGGAATAATTTGATTTTATGGGAGCGGTGAGTCTATTTTCCTTCGCGCGCTCGAAGGAGTTTATAGCCCAGTAAGGCGACTATCGCGATTATTCCCAACCCCGCCGTCGTGACGATGCTCTGGATCGCCATCTGCTTCACGATGATCCCTCCGAGGGCCCAGACGATGACGAGTGCGTAGCCGATGTCGGTGCGGGTCTGTATGTTCAGGAGGGTCAGGATTATCGCGACGGATATTATCGCCACGGTCCAGGTGACTTCGCCGAGTCCGAGGCCGTCCCAGTTGATGCTGACGAGGGCCGCCACCACGTTGGCTATGGGGGCGACGGTTATCCACCCCAGATAGACGCTGAACGGGAGGTGGACGTAGAGCCTTTCCTCCCTGGGGGGCTCGCCTCTCCCCACGTCGAGCCTGATGTAGATCAGGATGAGGGAGCCGAGTAATGCGAACATGGCGATCAGGGACAGGAAGACCAGCTCGTAGTGCCACAGGAAAATCCAGACGACGTTGGCTGCACAGCTGATTCCGAAGAGGTAACCGATCTTACCATGGAACTGGGCTCCCCTCCTCTTCGGGGAGGCCTGGTAGACGGCGAACGCGAGGAGAAGGAGGTAGATGACCCCCCAGATTGCGAAGACGTAGCCGGCGGGGACGAACAGGTTCGGGTACGAGTCCGAGAGCTCCGCGGTGGTCTTACCGTTTATGGGCAGGGCGTTTGCAAGGATGTTCACGGCGACGACCGCGATGAACCCGACTATGTTGGTTATCTGCAGATATCTGTAATCGTCTACATTTTCCATGGATGAATTTTGATGTTGGTGCCAGATAAACGTTTGAATTTGGCATAATCATGTGCAAGCATTAGCGAGCGTTCAGCAGAAAGTTGGTGAGCCATCCCATCACTGTGCCCCAGACGAGATGGGGGGCGGTGACGAAGGGGATCATGGTTTTTATGGGGATGCCGACGGCGATTGCGAAGGGGACGCAGCCCATGGGAATGGTGATGAGCCCCGCCGCGATGCCGACTTTCAGCCCTTTGGCGGCGGAGTCTATGCGGAGGGCGTCGATGCGGGTGATGGCTGTGCCGAAGATGATGCCCAGGGCGGAGCCGAAGAGGATGTACAGTATGAAGCCCACGATGACTCCTCCTCCGACGAGCCGGCTGAAGAGGACGAAGGAGGTGTCCAGGGGCTGGCCGGTCATGGCGTTCTCCAGGATGACGAGGGCGTCCATGGCGGCTGTCCCGATGAGGCACGCCATCCATCCGTATCGTATCTCCCTTGACGGCGAGATGCCCATGGGATGTATCTTTCGTTAATTCGAAGAGCTACTTAAGAGGGGCGTAGATCGGATTCTCTGCAGTCGCTTCCTTATTCCCCACTCTTTTCCACATAAAAGACTAGATGAATCCGATCCGGATGGTTGAATCCCAAGAGTAAATCGGGAAATGCCCCGTCTGCCGGGAGGAGCTGAGGAAGAGGGACATCGAGGAGGTGGTCTTCGGGATCATCGTCGGCGTGCCCCTTCAAACAAGGAAGGCGTACAGATGCACCAAATGCGAGACGATCCTCGGGTTCTCCTCCCCGTAGTTGGGTGGATGTTTTATTTTATATCCGAGATTCCCGTACCTCCTATCGAAAGGATGGAAAATGGTCGGGGTGATCGCGGGGAGCCCCATCCCCCGGGGGCGCCTCCTGCTCCTTCTCCTGGTCGGGGTCGTCATCGCCTCCCTATCCTACCCCCTGCTGACCAAACCCGATGAACCCGACCCCGAGCACGCCTACACCGTCGTAAACACGTTCCCCCACGACCCGGAAGCCTTCACCCAGGGCCTCGTGTTCCACGACGGACGCCTCTACGAGGGAACGGGGCTCCGAGGCCAGTCCACGGTCCGCATCGTGGAGCTGGAGACCGGGGAGATAACCAAGATCCACCGCCTTCCCCCCGAATACTTCGGGGAGGGGGTAGCCATCCACGGAGACACGATCATCCAGGTCACATGGCAGTCCCGGGTCGGCTTCATCTACGACATGGACAGCCTCGAAGTCGAGGGCACCTTCAGCATATCCTCCGAGGGGTGGGGCCTCACCAGCGACGGCGCCAGCCTCATCCTGAGCGACGGGACCTCAACCCTCCGCTTCCTCGACCCCGATACATTCCAGGAGACCCGGACGGTGGAGGTCCGCGACGGCGATGAACCGGTCAGTCTGATCAACGAACTGGAGTACATCGACGGAGAGATATACGCGAACATCTGGGAGACGGATCTCATCGCGAGGATAGATCCCCTCAGCGGCTCTGTCCTCGGATGGCTCGACCTCAGCGGCCTCAAAGATCGCATCAATGAAGCCTCCGTCGATGTCCTCAACGGGATCGCCTACAATGACGAGACGGGGCACCTATTCGTCACCGGGAAGCTCTGGCCCCTCTTGTTCGAGATAGAACTCACTACGACGGGTTGAAACGCACGCGTTTAAGCCGGTTTTCTAAAAACCGGAAGTAACCGAGAGGCTGTTCTCGGGCCTTTTACCTGAGGTCCTTCTTGAGGACCTTCCCCACCAGGGTCATGGGCAGCTCGTCCCGGAACTCCACCTCCCTGATCCTCTTGTAGGGGGCTATCCTCTCCCTGACGAACTCGATCATCTCCTCCTCCGTCGCCTCGGCCCCCTCCTTGAGCACCAGGAACGCCTTGGGTATCTCCCCGCTCACATCGTCGGGCATACCCACCACCGCGGCGATCTTCACCGCGGGGTGCTCGTAGAGCACGTCCTCGATCTCCCTGGGGTAGACGCTGTAACCCCGGAACTTGATGAGGTCCTTCTCCCTGTCCACGATGTAGAAGTAGCCCTCCTCGTCCATCCGGGCGATGTCCCCGGTGTAGAGCCAGCCGTCCTTGAGCACCGCGTCGGTCTCCTCCTGCATGTTCCAGTACCCCTTCATCACCTGAGGCCCCCTGATCACCAGCTCCCCTATGTTCCCGAAGGGAAGCAGCTCCCCCGTCTCCTTGCCCATGATCCCCGCCTCGGTATCCGGCCAGGCGAAACCGATGGAGCCTATCTTCACCGTCTCCAGGGTCGGGTCCAAGGGATTCGCATGGGTCACCGGCGAGGCCTCGGTTAGCCCGTAACCCTCCACCAGGACGCCCCCCGTGAGCTCCATGAACTTCTTCTGGACCTCCGGCGGCAGGGGAGAGGCCCCCGAGATGCAGAACTTGATGGATGAGAGGTCATACGTGGAGATGTCGGGCGTGTTGATGAGGGCCGTGTACAGCGTGGGGACCCCCCCGAAGATGGTCGCCTTGTACTTCTGGATGGAGGTGAGCACCTCCTTGGCGTCGAACCGGGGGAACAGCACCATGCTGCCCGCGGAGGCGATCGCGTTGTTCATGGTCACCGTCATCCCGTAGATGTGATACAGGGGGAGCACGTTGATCTGGACCTCCTCCCCCTCCTTGGCGTTCAGCCAGGCATTGCACATAAACGCGTTGGAGACCAGGTTGTAGTGGGTCAGCATCGCCCCCTTGGGGATCCCCGTGGTGCCCCCGGTGTACTGGAGCAGCGCCAGGTCCTCCTTGGGATCCACCTCCACCGGCTCAGGGCTCGGGGGATACCCCTTGATGAGGTCGAGGAACCTGTGCATGTCCTCACCCATCTTCACATCATAGCTGGGCACCTTGCCGAGGAGGGACCCCAGGACCCTCTTCACGGTAGGCAGATAGTCCTTGATCCCCGTCACGATGGTCCTCTTGAGCCCCAGCTCCCCCATCACGTTCTCCACCGCGGGATACAGGAGGTCCAGGATCACCAGGGTCTCCGCCCCGGAGTCGTGGATCTGGTGGACCGCCTCCCTCTCCTTGTAGAGGGGGCTGATCGCGGTGACGATGGCCCCCGCCTTCAACGCCCCGTAGTAGCTGATGACGAACTGGGGGATGTTGGGGAGGAACAGGGCGACCTTGTCCCTCCGGGCCACCCCCATCTTCTGGAGGGCCGTCGCGAACCTGTCCACCTCCTCCTTCAACTCCTGATAGGTGATCCGCTTATCCTGGTAGATCAAGGCGGTGGCATCGGGGTGCTTCTCCGCCGACTCGTCCAGGAGAGCGTATACCGGGATCTCCGGGTATTTCAGTGTGAACGGGACACCCTCGGGCCAGTTCTCGGGCTTGTCCATAAAAACCCCTTCAAATATAAAATCTCGAATTTTAACTATAAAGAATCATCGATCTGTCACAGCAGACGAAAACTTTTAAAATTCAATCGGGAGCGACGGAAAAGTTAAATCGAGTGCCTCGCAGCCTCTCCACGAGGCATTATTCTTGAGGAAGGTCGCAGTCATTGGCGTCGGTCACTCAAAGTTCGGGGTCAGGAAGGACGTCAACCTATCGGAGCTCACCTACGAGGCGGTGAAGCCCGCCCTCGAGGACGCCACGGTCTCCATGCCGGACATCGACTTCGTCGCCTTCGCCACCGTGGGGGGGATGTACGAAGAGTCCCTCCCCGCCGTGGTCGCCGCGGAGTACAGCGGCTTCACCGGCGCGGGCCTCGTCAGGTGCGAGGCCGCCTGCGCCTCGGGGAGCGCCGCCTTCTACACCTCCTATCTGAACGTGGCGTCGGGCATGTCAGATCTCTCCATGGCGGTGGGGATGGAGAAGATGACCGAGGTGGACACCCCCACCATGATGGAGATGATCGGGCGAGCAGGCTCCTACCTCTGGGAGTTCCACAACTTCGGGATGACATTCCCCGCCTACTACGCCCTATACGCCTCCGCCCACATGGCCAAGTACGGGACCACCGAGGAGGACCTCGCCGAGGTCGCGATAAAGGCCCACAAATACGGGGCCATGAACCCCCACGCCCGATTCCAGAAAGAGACCGACATGGACCAAGTCCTATCATCCTTCCTCGTCGCGTGGCCCCTAAAACTATACGACTGCAGCCCCATCTGCGACGGCTCCGCCGCCGTCATCCTCGCCTCAGAGGAGAAGGCGAAGGAGCTGGGCATCGACACCCCCATCTGGGTGAAGGGGGTGGGCCACTCCTCGGACACCGCGAACCTCAGCAAACGCTCCGACTTTCTGGGGCTCCAGGCCAGCGTCACCGCCTCCCGGAAGGCTTACAAGATGGCCGGGGTGGGCCCCGGGGACCTCGACGTCGCCAATGTCCACGACTGCTTCACCATCGCAGAGCTCCTCGCCTACGAGGACCTGGGCTTCGCCGAGAGGGGGAAAGCCGCGGAGATGGTCCGGGAGGGGGAGACCGAGGTCGGGGGCAGGCTCCCCGTGAACGTCGACGGAGGCCTCAAGGCGAAGGGCCACCCCATCGGCGCCACGGGCTGCTCCATGATCTACGAGCTCACCAAGCAGCTCAGGGACGAGGCCGACAGCCGGAAGCGTCAGGTCCCCCTCAAGAACAACCTGGCCCTCGCCCACAACGTGGGGGGGACGGGCCACTACTGCTACGTGACCATTCTGGAGAGGTGATTGAATTGTGGAAGAGCTGGCCGTCGATCAAATCCAAGCCCGTGACCATGGAGTTCGAGATACCCACCAACAGGACCCATAAGTTCTGGGACTACCTCGAGGCGGGGGAGTTCAGGACCACCCGGTGCAACTCCTGCGGCACTCTCACATTCCCCCCCGTCGCGGACTGCGTGAACTGCACGGACTCGGACATAGAGTGGGTGGAGCTCGACGGCAGGGGGGAGGTGGCGGCCTTCACCCACGTCATCGTCCGCCCCACCTCCTTCCAGGAGCGCCCCCCCTACACCATAGTCATCGCAGACCTCACGGACGGCCTCAAGATACTGGCCTGGATCGAGGGGAGCGAGATGACCGAGGTCGAGGTGGGGATGAAGGTTCAACTCAAGGCGGGGAAGACCGTGGACGGGGAGCCGTCCTACTGGTTCGTCCCGGAGTAGTCCAAAGTCTTTTTCATATCATCCTGTAACTATCTCCCAGATGTAAAATGGAGAGAGCAACGGTTCTGGGAGCCGGACTCATGGGCCACGGGATAGGGGAGCTCCTGGCCCTCGCCGGCTTCGAGGTCACCCTCGTGGACATCAACGAGGAGGTCCTCAAGAAAGCCATGGACAGCATAAGCTGGAGCCTCGGCAAGTTCGCGGAGAAGAAAACGATCCGAGATGAGGACGCCAAGGCCGCCCTCGCCAGGATAAAGACCAACGTGGACCTGGAGGCGGCCGTCGCAGACGCCGACCTAGTGGTGGAGGCGGTGCCCGAGAAGCTGGAACTCAAGAAGAGCATATTCAAACGGCTGGACGGCGCCGCGCCCGCTCACGCCATCCTCGCGAGCAACACCTCCAGCCTCAGCATCACCGAGATGGGCGCCCAGACGGGGAGGCCGGACAAGGTCATCGGGATGCACTTCTTCAGCCCCCCCGTCCTCATGGTCCTCGTCGAGGTCGTCCGGGGAGAGGAGACAAGCGACGAGACCACCGACACCATCGTGAAGCTCGTGGAGAAGCTGGGGAAGACCCCCGTCGTGGTCCGGAAGGACGTCAGGGGGTTCATCGTGAACAGGGTGCTGGGCGCAGTGATGAACGAGGCCTTCAGCGTCGTGGAGAAGGGGGAGGCCACCATGGAGGAGGTCGACGCCGCCGTCAAGTACAAGGCCGGCTTCCCATTGGGGGCCTTCGAGCTCGCCGACATGGTGGGCCTCGACGTCATGTACGAGGTGGGGAAGATCATGGAGAACGCCTACGGGAACGTCGCAAAGTCCAGCCCCATGTTGGAGAAACTCGTCAAAGAAGGGAACTTGGGCCAGAAGACCGGGAAGGGCTTCTACGACTGGAAGGTGGGGCGCCCCCGGATCTCCTTCAGGCTCGCGGGGAAGTTCGACGAGAACAGGCTATACGCCATCGCCACCAACGAGGCGGCACGGCTGGTCCACGAGGACGTGGCGGGGCCAGAGGACATCGACCTCGCGATGAAGCTGGGCACCGGGTGGCCCACGGGGCCCTGCGAGCGGTCCGACAAGCTGGGGCTGGACAAGCTCCTGGCGAAGCTGAAGGAGCTCCATGAGAAGTACGGCGAGGCGATGTACGAGCCCTGCCCCCTCCTCGAGGAGTACGTGGCCAACGGCTGGACGGGCAAGCCCGCCGGCAGGGGGTTCTACCAGTATGGCTAAGAAGTCCCGGTTCGACCACATCCTCACCGAGAAGCGGGGGAGCGTCCTCTGGCTCACCCTCAACCGCCCGGGCAGGATGAACACATTCAACCTGGAGATGATCGACGAGGTCGCCACGGCCATCGAGGAGGCCGACGCCGACGAGGAGGTCAGGTGCGTCCTGATCAAGGGCGAGGGGGACAAGGCCTTCAGCGCAGGGGCCGACCTCACCATGTTCACCGGTCTCGACTCAGAGTCCGCCATCGCCGCCTCGGAGCGGGGGCAGAGACTCATGGACGGGATAGAGGCCTCCCCGAAGCCCTTCGTCGCCGCCATCCACGGCTTCTGCCTCGGGGGCGGCCTCGAGTTCGCGCTGGCATGCGACTTCAGGGTCGCCGCCGAGTCCGCATCACTGGGGAGCCCGGAGATCAACCTGGGGATCATCCCCGGCTGGGGCGCCACTCAGAGGCTCTGCAGGATGCTGGGGCTGGCCCGGGCCAAGGAACTGGTTCTCCTCGGGGACCGCATCTCCGCGGACGAGGCCCTCAAGATCGGGCTGGTCCACAAGGTGGTGTCCCTGGACAGCCTCTACGAGGAGGCCGAGGCCCTGGCCCAGAGATTGGCTGCGGGCCCCCCGGTGGCGTTGCGGGTCGCGAAGAAAGCGATGAACGAGGGAAGCCAGCTGCCCCTGAAAGATGGTCTCAGGATAGAGGCAGAGTCCTTCGGGGTCCTGGCGGAGACCGAGGACATCGTCGAGGGGATCTCGGCGTTCTTCGAGAGGCGCAAGCCCGAGTTCAAGGGGAAATAGGCTACTCCCCCGTTTTTTTTAAAAAAAAGAAAAACGGGATTTTATTCTCCCCTGAGGAGGAACCGGGCCACCATGTTCTTCTGGATCTCGGTGGTCCCCTCGTAGAGCTCGGTGACCCTGACATCCCTGTAGATCCGTTCGATGTCATACTCGGCGATGAAGCCGTAGCCCCCGAATATTTGGAGGGCCTCGGAGACGGTGCGACCGGCGGCGGATGTTGCGAAGTTCTTGGCCATGCAGGACCACTTGGGGATGATGCGGCCTTGGTCGATGTACCACGCCGCCTTGTAGGTCATGAGGCGGGCGGCCTCGATCTGGGTCGCGATGTCCGCGATCTTGTGCTGGATCACCTGAAAGTCGGAGATGGGGCGCCCGAACTGGGTTCTCTCCTTGGCGTAGGCGAGGGCCCTATCCAGGGCCCCCTGGGCCATCCCAACGGTCTGGGCGGCGACGGCGACCCGCCCCACGTCCAGGAACTCTAGAGTGTGGTAGAATCCCATGTTCTCGACCCCGATGAGGGCGTCCAGGGGCACCTTGCAGTCGCTGAAGGAGTATTCCCCGAGGGTCGCCGCCCTGATCCCCATCTTGCCGTGGATGGGGTTGTTGTCGAAGCCGGGGGTCCCCTTGTCGACGATGAGGAGACTGCTCCCCCGGTGCTGGACCCCGGGGTCGGTCTGGCAGAGGATGACCCCAAAGTCTGCGATGGGGGCGTTGCTGATGAGGGTCTTGCCGCCGTTGATGGTGTAGCCGTCGTCGTCCTTGACCGCGGAGGTGTCCACCATGGTGATGTCGCTCCCCCGGGCGGGCTCAGTGAACGCCCCGGAGGCGATCCATTCCCCGGAGGCCACCTGGGGGAGGTACTTCTCCCTCTGCTCCTCGGTGCCGAACATGTGGATCATGTCGCTCCCGAATCCCCCGATGAGGATCGCCGTCCCCAGGGTGGAGTCGGCCCGGCAGAGCTCCTCGATGCTGAGGCAGAGCTCGGTGAGCCCGTAGCCCTGGCCCCCATACTCCTCCTCGAAATGGAGCCCGATGAAACCCAGCTCGGCGGCCTTCTTGTAGAGCTCCATGGGGAACTCCTCTTTCTGGTCGCACTCGCGGGCGAGTTCGGGGGTGAACTCCTTCTCCGCGAACTCGCGGACCGCCATGCGGATCTCCTCTTGCTCTTCGGTGAACTCGAAATTCATGAATATACCCGTAATATTGTGGTGGTTTAAGATTCAAATAATTTTCTAGGTGCTCTTCTCGGACCCTGAAACAATCTTTTAGGCATCTCCTGACACATTTTGAACCATGGAGAGCCAGATACTCTACAGGGGCCTCGCCCCCTACTACGATCTCATCTACTCCCAGAAGGACTACGTGAAGGAGGCGACCATCCTCAAGGAGATCATCGAGAGGCACAAGGCATCGAGCGGGATCGACCTCCTGGACGTCGGATGCGGGACTGGCCATCACCTGAAACACCTCGGGGACGACTTTGCCTGCACCGGCCTCGACATCAACGGGGAGATGCTCGAGATCGCCAGCAAGAACATCGAGGGCGCGGAGTTCATCGAGGCCGACATGACCACGATGAGCATCGGGAGACGCTTCGACGTGATCACCTGCCTCTTCAGCTCCATCGGCTACGCGAAGACCTACCAAAACCTGGGCAAGACCCTCCGGAACTTCGCCAACCACCTGAAGCCCGGGGGGCTCCTGCTCATCGAGCCATGGTTCACCGAGGACGTCTACAGTGTGGGGGCACCCTTCATGACGACGTACGAGGACGATGACATCAAGATCGCCAGGCTCAACGTTTCGATGAAGGAGGGGAACGTCTCAGTCTTTGAGATGCATTACCTGATCGCCGAGAGGGACGTCGGAGTGAGACACTACGTGGGGAGGCACGAGCTGGGGCTCTTCGACACGGAACGCACCCTGGAGTTGATGAGGGAGGCGGGCTTCCGGGCCAGCTACACGACTGAAGGGACGCCCTCGAGCAGAGGCCTTTACATCGGCATTCGTGGCGAATAGTCGAGGAATGCCGGTTGGGGGCTCCCCTTTCATTTACTTCCAAGAACGGGGAAAGATAACTGATAATGGGAAAAAAGGGCCTTTCTTGGTCAAAAGGGGAAAATAATTTCTGAAAACGTTAGAGAATCCTTATATCTAAATTATCTTCCTAAATAGTCGAGAAAAGGGGTTAATTTAATGAAGTATACGGCAAGGACGGACGGACCGGAATCCCCGGACAACCCTCGGAGGGCGGCATAATATGAAGAGAAGGGCCCTCTGCTACATCCTCTCAGCGGCCTCGGTCTACGTGACCATGAGCTACATGATCAACGCCTTCATCTCCCTCTTCGCCAACTTCGGGCTCACAGTCATCTGACCCCTTTTCCACTCTCAACCTGAGGAATGAGAATTGATATTTGAATCCAACACGCTCGGTCGAGCCCTCCATGGGCTCGTGATGCACCGCTTCAAGAGGTTGATCTACCAGCATACTTTCAGGACTCCCTGCGATTTCCTGAGGAATGCCTAAGATCGACAGCGGACGAATGTCAGAGCAAGCATTTTTCGACTTTTTCTCTTTCGTACCTAGAAAATTCAGAGAACTTGCTCCATCCCATTGAATGCAAATTAACGCCTATCCCTGAAGCATTGTTGGGCGAATAAAGGCGGGTTTACAGTATCCTGTTCAGGTGCGCGACCTGGGCCGATATCGACTGGTTATATAATTCATCCAATCAGATACAGATTGATGCGTTCTCCGAGGTGGATGGTTTGTCGCTGAAGGACGAGAAGGATAGAGAGATGATCAGGGAGACGCCCCCGGAGGCGCTCCTAGAACTCATAGCGATCCACGTCAGGAACATCTGGAGGGTGGACGGCCTCTACTTCCTGGGCATCGAGGAACGATTCGGGACAGAGGCAGCGACCGAGATCGACTCCGCATGCTGGAAAGCCATGGGGGGATCCGAGGCCCGTAAGCTGAGGGAGATCATAGGGGTGGAGGAAGTCGACCCCGAAAGCCTCCTCCGTCTCCTCAGGCACACGAGCTGGGCCCTCGACCTCTGGGGGAAGGAGTGGGAGACCTCCGACGGCTCCCTGATCTTCAGGGTGACCGACTGCGGGACCCAGAGCACCCGGATCAGGAAGGGCCTCGGGGTCTTCCCGTGCAGGGTGGTCCGGGAGGGCTACCTGGAGGCCTTCGCCCGGGAGCTGGACCCAGAGATCGAGATGACCTGCAGGGCCTGCCCCCCGGGGGAGCGCCCCGAGGGCGCCTGGTGCGAGTGGGAGTTCAAGTTCCCCGGGCGCTAGTACTCGATCCCCTTCCGCGCCTTGACTCCCTCACCGAAGGGATGCTTCACCTCCCTCATCTCGGTGACGAGGTCGGCTGCCTCCACGATCTCCGGGGGTGCGCCTCTCCCGGTGAGCACCAGCTCCAGGTTCCTTGGCTTGGAATCGATGATCTCTAAGATGGCGTCTTCCTCGATGAGCCCCAGCTCCAAAGCGATGTTGACCTCATCGAGGACGACGACGTTGTAATCCCCGGAGCCGATGATCTCCCGCGCAAGCTCCAGGGCCTCCGCGGCCAGCGCCATGTCTCCGGGGGTCGGCGAGCCCTCTATGTACTCCCCCCGCCCGCAGGCGGTGATCTCCAGGCCCGGGATCCTCTCCGCGACGATGTGTTCACCGTAGTCCCGGTGCCCCTTGAGGAACTGGACGACGTGAACCCTGAGGCCCCTGCCCACGGCCCGGAGGGCGAGGCCCAGGGCCGCGGAGGTCTTACCCTTCCCGTCCCCGGTGTAGACGTGGGTGAGCCCGATCTCGAGTTCGCCCACATCTTCAGCCCCCGATAATGGGTTCGTCGCGGCACTCGACAGCAGCCTCTCGACGGAGGTGTAGGGGTCCACCTTTCTCTCCTTCACGTCCGTGACCGTCTCCCGGAGAATGTCGCCGCCCAACAGCGAGGCGATCACGTGGTCCGCCGCCCTCTCCCTGACGATGGAGAGTACCTCGTTCCGTGCCCTCCGCGTCTCCTCGTCCTCGTCGGGATGGGTTTCAGCGTACTCCCTGTGGCGTTCCAGCTCCCCTAGCAACTCAGGGACCCCGATGCCCGTCTTGGCGGACACCTTGACGATCGGGGGGACCCAGCCGGGGCCGGTCTCCTCCATGGAGAGCATGCGCCTGACGTCGCCGAGAACCATGTCCGCCCCCTCGACGTCGGCCTTGTTCACGGCGTAAACGTCAGCGATCTCCATGATCCCCGCCTTGAGGGACTGGATCTCGTCCCCCGCCCCCGGGGAGAGCAGGAGGGTAACCGTGTCGGCGACCCCCATCACCCCTACCTCGGACTGGCCCGCCCCCACCGTCTCCACCAGCACGGCCTCGGCTCCCCACGCCTCGAGGACCCTGACAGCGTCTCGGGTGGCCCTGGAGACCCCCCCGGGGCTCCCCCTCGTCGCTAGGCTCCTGATGAAGACCCCCGGGTCGGTGGTGTGGCTCTGCATCCTG
>JADHWM010000012.1 GCA_016783485.1 Candidatus Bathyarchaeota archaeon | reverse complement strand
CGATGCCGCTCTCCACGATGTCCCGGGCGGCCTGGAGCACGGCGCCCTGGATCCTGTTGCCCAGGTAGCCCGCCACCTCCTTCCTGACCACGATGGGGGTCTTCCCGAGCCCCTCCATGAGGGCGCGGGTCCCCTCCACGGTCTCGGGGGAGGTCGCCTCCCCGGGGACTATCTCGACCAGGGGCACGAGGTGGGGGGGATTGAAGCCGTGGGCGCCTATGCACCTCTCGGGTCTCTCCGTCGCCTTCTGTATCTCGGTGATCAGGAGACGGGATGACCCTGTGGCGAGGATAGACTCCTCGGGAGCATGGGCATCCATCTCTCTGAAAACCTCCCTCTTGACGCCGTAGTCCTCGTAGACAGATTCCAGGACGAAGTCAGCCTCCCCGACGGCCTCGCCCAGGTCGGTTGTGGGATGGACGCGGGAGAGGGCCGGCTCCACCTCACTTTCCTGGATGACCTCTTTCTCGGCCATGAGCTCCAGCGCCGTCCTCATCCATGCCATGGCCCTGTCCAGGTTGTCTTCGCTGACGTCCTGAAGTGTGACTCGATAGCCCCTCACCGCGAACAGGGTCGCCCAGCTGTGCCCCATCACCCCGGCCCCGACGCACGCGACCCTAGTAATGTCTCGGGTAATGATAGAACTCCCCATATTGACCAGATGAATCATCGCCTGCATCGTTTTTTAAATCTCGGTGTGTGGGAGCCCTGCGAACAAGGGAGCCAGGTCCGATATTCGAGGTGAACGCAGAATAAGGGGTAGGGGACGTTTACGCGCGACCCGATTCTCTGTATTCCCTGAAGCCGAAGAAGATTATCAACAGCTGCAGTAAGGCTAGTCGATCTATCCTCTCTGAACTCTCTTGTGGAAACAGGTCCGTTCCCCGAGGTGACACGCAGGCCCCGTCTGATCCACGAGGTAGACGACGGAGTCGTTGTCGCAGTCCGTCAGGATGCCGGTTATCCTCTGCACGTTCCCGCTCGTCTCACCCTTCTTCATGACCCTGCCGTGGCTCCTGCGATAGTAGTGGGCCCATCCCGTCTCGATGCTCTTCTCCAGGGCCTCCCTGTCGATGTACGCCAGGGTGAGGACCTCGAGACTGCCGGCGTCCTGGGTGATAACGGGAAGCAGCCCCCCCATCTTCACCCAGTTTAGGTCTTCGATGTTCACGTCCATCATTTTCTCACCTCCACGCCCTGGCTCCTGAGATACTCTTTGACGACGGGCACGGGGTAGTTACCGTAGTGGAACACCGACGCGGCGAGGGCGGCGTCAGCCTTCCCCTCTGTGAAGGCCTCTAGGAAGTGCCTCGGCTCCCCGGCTCCACCGCTGGCCACGACGGGGACCCCGACGATCCGGGACATCGCGCCGTAGAGGAGGTTGTCGAAGCCCCGCTTGGTGCCGTCCCTGTCCATGCTGGTCACCAGAAGCTCCCCCGCCCCCAGCTCCTCGGCCCTGGCCGCCCACTCTAGGGCGTCCATCCCCGTCGCCTTCCTGCCCCCGTAGGTGTAGACCTCGAACCAGCAGGGGCCCTGGGGAGTCTGGACCGTGATCCGGTCCTCCCTCTCCTCGAACCTCCTCCTGGCGTCGATGGCCACCACGGTGCACTGGGCCCCGAAGACGTCGGATATCTCGGTGATCAGTTCTGGATGCTCGACGGCGGCGGTGTTTAAGCTGGTCTTGTCGGCCCCGTTCCTCAGAACGTCTCGGACGTCCTCCTGGGTCCTGATGCCGCCCCCCACGGTGAAGGGGATGTCCAGCTCCGTGGCGACGGATCTCACGAGCCTGCTCAGGGTCCCCCTCCCTTCGGGGGAGGCCGTGATGTCCAGGAACACGAGTTCGTCGGCGCCGTCCCGGTTGTAGAGCTTGGCGAGCTCCACGGGGTCCCCGGCGTCCCTCAGATCCAGGAAGTGGGTCCCCTTGACGACTCTTCCCTCCTTCACGTCGAGGCAGGGGATGATGCGCTTGGCTAGCATCCCGAAGCCTCCACGTAGCTCAGGGCCTCCGGCAGAGTGAACAGCCCCTCGTAGAGGGCCTTCCCCACTACGACTGCCTCCACCCCGGTTCCTCCCAGCGTGCCCAGGTCCCCGAGGGACCCCACCCCCCCCGATGCGATGATGGACGCTCGCTCGGATAGTTTGGTGTATGTTTCCGTGTCGGGGCCCTCCAGGGTCCCGTCGCGATCGGTGTCGGTTATCAGGAACCACTTCAATCCCAGGTCGGTGAACTCCCTCAGGGCCTCCTCGAGGGGCCTCCCAGTGGATCCCTTCCAACCCTTATCGAGGACGACCCCCCTCCTGTGGTCGAGGGCGATCACGATTCTGTCCTCCCCGTACTCCTCCCGGAGGCTCGCCACGCCTTCGGGGGACTTCATGGCTAGGGAACCCAGGATTATCCTGTCCACGCCTTTGTCCAGGAGGCCTCGTGCGGATTCGAGGCTCCTGATCCCTCCCCCGAACTGGATGGGGATCTGGAGATCGTCGACAATCGCCTGCACCAAGCCACGGTTATCGCCTCGGGATAGAGTCGCGTCCAGATCGATGACATGGAGATATTCAGCGCCCTCGCTCCACCAGCGCCGGGCCACATCGAGGGGGGATCCCAGGTCTCTGTAGCTGGTTCTGGCCTCCTGGTCTCCTTTGGTGAGGCGCACGACCTGGCCATCCATGATATCGATCGCGGGTATGACCATCATCCCCTTCGCCCCCGGACTATGCCTGCGAAGTTGCTGAGCAGCATGGCACCGGCTCTCCCGGATTTCTCGGGGTGGAACTGGGTGCCGTAGAGGGGGCCGCTCTCCACTATGGATGTGAAGCCTCCTCCGTAATCCGTTAAGGCCAGGGTGACGTCTCCCTCCGCGGGCTCCGGGTAGTAGCTGTGGACGAAGTAAAAGTACTCGCCGTCGGGTATCCCCTCGAGGAGGGGGCTCTCCCGGGCGGCCTCGATGGTGTTCCATCCCATGTGGGGGACCTTGAACTCCCCCTGGAATCGCCTCACCCACCCCTTCAGGAGGCCGAGACCCACCTCTGGGCTCTCCTCGCTCCTCTCGAAGAGGAGCTGCATCCCCAGACAGCTCCCCAGCATGGGGACGTCCTCCTCGAGAGCCCTGCGGATGGGCTCGGCGAAGGGCAGGAGCTTGACGGATGCGGGCCCGAAGTTGCCTACCCCGGGGAGGACGATGGCGTCCGCCGAGCCTATCTCCTCGGGGTCCCCCGTGACCTTGACTTCGAGCCCGGCCCGCCTCAGGGCGTTGGACATGCTGAAGAGGTTCCCCACTCCGTAGTCGAGGACCGCCACCGACGTCATCCTATGACTCCTTTGGCGCTGGGCACGCCCTTCCTCCGGGGGTCGGGGGAGACGGCCTGCCGGAGGCTCAGGGCGAGGGCCTTAAAGGCGGCCTCCACCTTGTGGTGGTCGTTCCGCCCGTACTCCACCTTGACGTGGATGTTGGCCCCCATGGAGGTGGCCAGGGTCTCGAGGAAGTGGGTCAGATCCTCCGCCGCGGTGTCCTCCACCGTGGCGCCCTCGGTGTTCAGGTCCACCACTGCGTAGGGGCGGCCCCCGATGTCCAGGGCGCAGGATGCCAGGGAGCAGTCCATGGGCACCAGGGCGTATCCGAACCGGGCTATCCCTTTCCCGTCCCCCAAGGCTCCCTTGATCGCGGATCCGACGCCTATTGCGGCGTCCTCGACGATGTGGTGGCCGAGGTCGCCCTGCGCCTCCACCCTCATGTCGATGAGGCTGTGGGTCGCGAGGCTCCCCAGCATGTGGTTGAAGAAGGCGAGGGGGGTCTTTATGGCCCCCTCCCCCGTGCCATCCAAGTTGAGCTCGACGGATACCACCGTCTCGCTGGTCTCTCTCCTAAACTCTTGTCTCCTCATTTTCTCATACCTCTCGCACGTTCGAGTATCTCAGGCAGGTCGTTGACCGATGGGGCCACGATGTCTGAGCCGCTCGACATGAAGTCGTCTCTCGCCTCGTCGGGGCCGTGCACATTTCCGTGGACCCCGGCGAACAGGAAGCGTGGCTCCCCCGCGTTACGGGTCATGAGCCTGTCGGCCATGGTGTCCCCCACGTAGAGGACCCTTTCGTAGGGCTGGAAGGGCTCCGAGGCCCTCAGCAGGGAGAAGGGGTGGGGCTTGTGGAGGCCGGTCACACCCTCCCTCGCTTGGGCCTCGTCGACGGTCTCGTGCCAGACCCGGGCATCCTCACAAATAGTTGAGATGGATTCTCCGAGGGCGTGCATCGCCGTTGCGGCTGGACTGCTGGATGCGATGCCCATCCGTGCCCCGCCCAGGAGCCCCGTGAGCCTCCCGATGGTGTCCTCGTTGATAATCACGGTCTCCTTCTCTATCAGACCCGGGCCTTCGGCGCCGTATATCGCCTCGATCCCGAAGTTCCGCTCGAAGAGCTCCGCCCCGGAGAATATCTCCTCGAAGACCGTCGCCACAAGGCCCTCGCCCACGCCGCCGGGGTACCCAAGGACATCCCTGATCTCGGGGCCAACCCGGTCCAGGAGCAGCCTGTCGACGGTTTCCCAGCCCGCGGAGTCCAGTTCCTCGGAGAATCTGGTGAGCTCCTCGTGCATCGTCTCCAACGGGACCTCGGCATCGACCGGGTTCTCCCTGAGGTGTTTGAGCCTCTCGAGGAGGGTCCCGGATCTCAGGGCCACCCCGGCGACCTCTCTCAAACTCTCCAGGACCCCCTCCGGGAGATCCGCCAGGGTCCTCATGATGAAGGCGTAGGTGAGGGCCCAGTCGTTGTTGAATCCCCCGGTGCGCTTGTAGGCCCGGTTGAGCCCGGGGTCGTAGAGCTCCTCGGGGACCCTGAAACCGGTCATGGTCTCCACGAGGATGCTAGTGGTTTTCGCGACGGCCCTGCAGTAGGACTCCCTGACGTCGAGGAGGACGCCGTCACAGTCGAAGACTACCACGTCGACCTTCGCCAGGTCTCCGAGGCGATCCCGCCTGACGTAGTATGTCTCCCCGGAGGCGGTTTGAGATTCGATGTATTGGGGTTTCATGTCATCACCTCACCCAGAGCCTCCAGGAATCTTAAAGTGATCTCCCGGGGTGCGACGGTGACCCTGAGGCAGTCGGAGTAGCCTGGGACGGCCCCGATCTTCCTGAGGATGACGCCCCTCTCGAGGAGCCCGTCGTAGACCTCCCCGTAGGGCTTGTCGGTGGCGAAGAGGACGAAGTTGGCGTCGGATGGGAAGGCCTTGACCCCCTCCATCTCGTCGAGGGAGTCCACGAGGAACCCCCGCTCCCTCTTCACCTCCTCGATGGCCTCCATGACCGTGTCCCTCTCGTCGAGGAGCTTCGCCCCGACCCGGAGCACGAAGCCGGGGACGGAGAAGGGCATCATGTACCTCTCGGCGAGGGTGCGTGCGAGGACGGAGTTCGTGACCCCGTATCCCAGCCTGAGGCCGGCGAGGCCGTAGGCCTTGGAGAAGGTCCGGAGGACGATGAGGTTCTCCCTCTTGAGAGCCTCCCGGATCAGGGAGTACTCTCCGTACTCGGCGTATGCCTCGTCTACGAGGACGAATCCCTCGAGGCCGTCCACGATCTTCATTACCTCTTCCCGTGGGAGCTGGTTCGATGTGGGGTTGTTGGGGTTGCAGAGGACGATGAGACCCGCCCCCTGGGACTCCTCCAGCACCCTCTCCCCGTCCAACGCGAATCGGCTGTCCAGGGGGACTTCCCTGAATGTCAGGCCCTTGATCTTCGCCGTTCGGGGGTACATCGAGAATGTGGGGGTGACGGCGAGCACCGTGTCCCCCTGCTTCACGAGGTTGGACATCACGAGGTCAATTATCTGGTCTCCCCCTGCGGCCAAAACGATCTGATCGGAGGAGGCACCGTGGAGCTTCGCAAGCTTCCCAGCCAGCACGGCCTCCTCTCCCCCCGGGTAAAGCCTGGGATCGGTCTCGGCGGCGGCCTCGGCGAGAACATTCTGGAGGATGGACCTGGGCAGGAAGAGGTTCTCATTCGCGTTGAGCTTCAGGATCCGGTCGACCGGCATGTTGAGGCGTGCGGCGAGCTCCTCCACCGGCTCGCCGGGCCTGTAGACCCCAAAGTCGCTGGAGCAGGATACGAATTCATCCAGATTCATCAGTTGAACCTCCCCTCGACGGCGAGGGAGTGATTGGGGAGTCCTTCCGCCTCGGATAGCGCCTTGACGTTTCCCCTGACTCCTGCGAGCCCGTTCACGGAGGATTCCACCACCGAGACGGTCCTCAGGTAGTCCAGCACGGTGATACCCGAGGCGACCTTCCCGTATCCCCCCGTGGGGAGCACGTGGTTGACGCCCATGCCATAGTCGGTCGCGGAGACCGGGGAGTAGGCCCCCAGCAGGACGAGCCCGGCGCTCGTCACCTTTTCGGCTACTCCTGAGGGATCCTCGGTGAGTATCTCCAGGTGCTCCGGGGCGTACAGGTTCGCGAATTCAACGGCCTCATCGATGCTCTCGACGATGTAGGTGAACCCTCCCTGAGCGAGAAGGTCTCCCACCGCCTCCCCATCAGGGAGACCGCTCAGGATCTCAACGAGAGCCTCATCCACCTCGTCAGCTAGTGCCGTTGAGGTTGTCACGAGGCCGTAGGCTCCTCCCTCCCCGTGCTCGGCCTGGCTGATGAGATCCAGGGCAATGAGTTTCGGGTCCGCGGTCCCGTCGGCCAGAACGAGGATCTCGCTGGGCCCTGCGGGTTTGTCGATGGAGACAACGTTTGACACGACCTGTTTGGCTGCCGTCACGTACCTGTTGCCGGGTCCCACGATCTTGTCTACTCGGGGGATCGTTTCGGTGCCGTAGGCCATGGCGGAGATGGCTTGGGCTCCTCCCGCCTTGTAGACAGCGTCGACGCCGCAGATGTCGGAGGCCACGAGGGTGAGGGGGGAGGGGCTCCCGTCTCGGCCGGGGGGGGTGCATACGATTATCTTCTCGACACCGGCCACCTTGGCGGGGACCACGTTCATCAAGAGGGAGCTCGGGTACGCGGCTTTCCCTCCCGGTACGTAGCAGCCCACGCTGCGGAGGGGGCGGACGGTGCACTCGATGCCGACGTCCTCGATCTGGATCGTGAAGGATAGCAGGCTCAGGCGCTTGGACTCCACGGATTCGAGCCTCTTCTTCAATTCCTTCAGGGCCTCAACCTGCCCCTCCGTCACTGCGCTGTAGGCGTCCCGGATCTCCTCGGGCCGCACCCTGAGCTCGTCGGTCGCGACGCCGTCGAATTTTTGGGTATACTCCTTGACGGCCTCGTCGCCCCTTATCCGCACGTCCTCCACGATGGGCTCCACGTAGAGTCGGAGCTGGGGGTCCGTGGCCTCGATGTCGGGCCATCTTTTCTTCAGTAGTTCCTCTGGAGTCTCGTAGTATCTCTTCATCATAGGGAGCCGTTCTCCGACATGATCTCTTCGAGGGGGAGCACCTGGCGGGGCTCGTGGACCACGAGGCCCTGGGCGAGGGCTCGGAGGGTGGGAAGAATCTCCAGAAACTTTACCTTATCGATGACGGTGTTGATGGCGCACCATTCGGGGTCTGAGAGGTCGCTGATGGTGGGGCGCTTCAGGGCGGGGAGCTTCTCCAGGAGCTCATCCAGGTTGGACTTCTTCACGTTGGCGAAGACGTGGAGCTTCTTGGAGCCGTCCACGGCCCCCTTGATGAGTGTAAGGACGTCCATGATCTTCTCCCTCTTCAGAGGGTCCTCCATGGCCCGCCGGTTGGCGATGAGGAGGGCGCTGGTGTCCATGACCTCCTCTATGATCTTGAGGCTGTTCTGCTCCAGGCTCGCCCCGGTGTCCACCACCTCGATGATGGCGTCGGCGTCCTCGGGGGGCTTCGCCTCTGTGGCCCCGAAGCTCAGGTAGATGGCGACCCGCTCGTTCTCCCCTATCCTCCACCAGGGGCTCACCACCATGGGTTCGGCGTCGCCGTAGGCCTCCCTGTAGGCTGGGTTGGCCTTGATGTAGTCCTTCGCGGCGTTGAGGTACTCCGAGGAGATGCGGAGGGTCTCCCCGCTCTCCATCTTCTTCCTCAGGAGGTCGGAGAGGCTGTCGACGTCGGTCCAGGCCTTGGGCACGGCCACGACGAGTCGCACCCTGCTGTACTCCAGGTCGAGGAGGACCTCGACGTCGGCCCTGTTCTCGGCGACCCAGTCTTTCCCGCTGATGCCGATGTCCTGGACTCCCTCGCTGACGAAGGTTGGTATCTCCTGGGGTCTCAGGACCTTGAGCTCTATGCCCGGGTCGTTGATGCTGGGCCGGTAGGTCCGCTTGAGGTCGCCGATCTGGTAGCCGGCTCTCTCGAGCATCTTGAGGGTGTCCTTCTCGAGGTGGCCCTTGGGAATCGCAAACTTAACTCTGGTCATGATTGTTTCACCATACAAGGAATTGGGAGATACAGGAGGCCTAGAATCCGCTGGGCTGTTAGTTTTTGAGAAGCCGTGGAAGCGGATTCGAGGGCACCAAAGAACTTGCTTTGATTAATGATGAATGCAAGCGCCTCTAGTGAACGTACTCCCTCATTTTCTCCACGTCCCTATTCAACCCCGAGATCCGAATAAAAACGTTTCTTTCCATTTCGATGGAAAACAATGGACTAGAGTTGGTTGGAGTGCTTCGGGCTCATGAGATGCTCTAAATTCGATCATCTGAACGAGCCAGACAAGATCAAAGAAAGACTCATCGAACTGCGCGGGCACGCCTGACGCGCGCGACTAGAACGCCACCTTGTCGTAGTGGCGCCATTTCTCCATGTCCCTGTTCTTGGCGAGGCTCAGGTAGTATCCCAGCCACTCCAGCTCCACGAAGAGGGTGAAGGGCGTCTCGAGGATGTCCCCGTCCTTTCCCTGGGAGTCGTAGACGACGCAGTTGACTCCGTTCCCCCTGCACCACTCGATGATGTTCTCCTCGTTCTCCCTCTGGGCCCCCCTCCCCCTGAGGAAGACGGCGGTGCTCCCGGGGGTGAATATCTCCAGGGGGCCGTGGCGCCACTCGCTGAAGTCGACGGGGGTGGCGTGGACCCAGCACATCTCCTGGAGGGTGCAGACGGCGAACTGGTAGGCCAGGCCCCAGTTGACGCCCCCGCCGACGATCAGCATCTCAGCCTCGTCCTTCAGCCCGAGGCCCACGGGTCTGGCGGACTCTTTGGCCCGGGGGATCATGGAGGGCAGCAATTTCGGGAGCCCCTCGGCGATCTCGATCATCCTCTCCCCGAAGGGATTCCCTCTCCCGCGTAGGATACTCCCGAATAGGAGGTAGAGCGATGTCATCTTGCCTATCGTCACAGCGTTGCCCTCGTAGCCGAAGGAATGTTGGGCGGCTCTTCCCATCTTGGAGTCGGCGCTCCGGGTGAGGCTCATGGTGGCGGCGCCCCTCTCGGAGGCCCACTCCAGGCCCTTGAGGACCTCCTTGGTAGTGCCTGTGTTGGAGATAAATATGCAGGCTGCGTCCTCGTCCACGGCCGAGGGCCCCATGTCCAGAAACTCCCATCCGCTGAAGCATTTCACGGGGAGGTCCGTGTGCTTCTCAGCCGCGTACCGGATGGGGTGCTGAACGCTGTAGCTCCCGCCACTCCCCACCAGGTAGAAACGGGAGGCGCCCGAGAGGGCCTCCGCGATGGCCTCGAGCTCAGCCCTCTTGGACATCACCGTCTCGAGGGTCGACTCCAGCGCGCCGTCCTTCAGCCAGTAGGGCCGGTACGTCGCCTCAGCCAAGTATTGTACGGGTTCGCTCATTCAGCTCACATCCTCTCTATCTGAATCTACTTTACAGTTAGAAGACGTTAAAATCCATTACTTCACCGGGGGGGTTGTTAGTCGTGGGATGGCTTATGCTCGTATCACTTTTTCCCCACGTAGAGTCCGTATCCGAAGTATTCTTGGAGGTTGTCGGGGGTGACTCCTCCCTTCCTCACCTTTTTCACGAACTTCCTGTAGGCCGGATTCCTGGTGTACATGACCAGCCCCCTGAAGGCGCTTCTAAGCATCCCTCCGTAGCCGTACCTTCTGACCAGCCCTTTCGCCTCATCCCCGACTACGACCTCCCGGACGTCCACCGTCTGCACTGTGAGCCCGGCCCCCTGCAGCAGCCCGGTCCACTCTTCCGGGGTCAGGGGCTTCACGTGGGCGCCTAGGTCCTGGGACACCCATTCGATCATCTCCGGCGGGGGCGGCACCTTTATCCAAGTCGACTCGTTGAGCCAGACGTATCCTCCAGGCTTCGTCACCCGGGCGTACTCTTTCACCGCCATCTGCTTGTCCTCGGGGAAGGCGGTCACAGACTCAGTTATGACGGCATCGAAGACGCCATCCCCGAAGGGTAAATCCTGCGCGTCCGCAGCCCTGAACTCAACTCGGTCAGTAACACCTTCACTCTCCGCCCTCTCCCTGGACCGCTCGACCATCCTCTCGGAGATGTCCACGCCCATCACCCTGCAGCTATACCTCTCGGCCAGATAACAGGCCGTCTGCCCAGCGCCGCAACCGACATCCAGAACATAACTGCCTTCGCCTATCTGGCACAGCTCGACGAACTCGTCTGTGGCCTCGAGGCCGCCGAAATGCTTAGTGAGTCCCACCTCGGCGGCGAAGTCGAAGAAATGTTGCTCGTCCTGTTTTTGTTCGCTCTTCTGAGTCATCGTTATCACGTATTCGAGTTTGACTCGAATTCGAATATGGTGGTGAATGTAATAAGGGTATCGATTTCGACTCGAATTCGAAAATACTATATCCTAGATCCCACAACAACTTAGGCGATGAGGGAGTCCAAGGCCAAGAATAGGATACTGCAGGTCGCAGACGAGAAGTTCAGGAAGGTGGGCTACGCCAACCTCAACGTGAACGAGATAGCCCACGAGGCCGGGGTCAGCATAGGGACGCTCTACTACCACTTCCCGGAGGGTAAGACATCCATCCTCATGGAGATACGCGAGAGGATAGCCGAGGAATACAAGACCAGGTTCTCGGAGAGGCTCGACACGGAGCGCATAGATGAAGCTGCTTCGTTCAACGAGGGGCTCGAATGGCTCCTGGAGACACTGATCGGCGTCCACCGCGAGGAAAGGCTCGTCCTGGCCGCCATTGATAGCGAGGTGCTCTCCAACCTGGCCTCGTACGACAAGGTAGTTGAATCCGTCAATGTCCGAGACCTGATGGAATCCGATGCCGGGCCAGTCGTCGGTGTGCTGGAGGCCCTCTTGAGCAGGCATCCCGGGGATGGCCTCACCCTAAAGGGAAGGGAGGCTAGGGTCAACAAGGTGGTCGATGTCCTCATCCACAGGTTTGTCTACGTGGAGTCGATGTTCGGTTCCGAGCGAGAGTTCATCGATATGATGATCGATATAGTGCGTGCCCTTCTAGCATGAATTATTGGAGGTCGGTGTGCCGGCCGTAACCCATCTTCTGCTCCAAGATTCATCAAGCTTTGGTGTTTGTCTGATTTTCGACGATGATACGTTGTTCCGGCAACGTTTATCTCTGTGTACTCATATGAGTACATATGACATCCAAGAACATCTCCATAACGGAGGACGTCTACAACCTACTCTCACTCCTGAAGCTGGAGGACGAGAGCTTCTCGGACACCTTAAGGCGCCTGATGAAGAGAAGCGACCTTACAGGCTGCGCTGGCCTCTGGTCAGACGTCCCCGAGGGGGAGATGGAACTCCTGGCGGACAACATCGGAGAACTGCGGGAGAGGGCCAGGGTGTCCCTGGAAGGCTGACCACGTTGAAGCTGGTGGACACCACGTTCATCATCGGCCTCCTCAGGGGGGACCCTGCAACGGTGGAGAAAGCCCGGGAGCTGGACATCGAGGGGGGCGCGGCGAGCACTGCGGTCAACGTCTTCGAGATCGCCTACGGCGTGCACAGGAGTATGACCGGCTCCGATCGGAGGAGGGAGCAAGCCCATAAGGTCGTCTCTAACCTGGAAATATTTCCGCTGGACACCAGGGCCGCATATAGGGCAGCCGAGATCGCCGCTGACCTAGACAAAAAGGGGATGACGGTGGACCCCTTCGACGCCCTCGTGGCGGGGATAGCGCTGTCCAACGGGGTCAAGACCATCGTCACGAGGAACACGGGGCACTTCGAGAGGATCCCTGAGATAGAGGTAGAGAAGCACTGATCTACGTGACCGTTACATGTTGGTCGGTGTGCCGGCCGTGACCCACCTTCTGTTCGCGGCGTATCCAGCCTCGCGCGCGAGCGTTCGAATCTGGATCCTGTCTTTACGCGGATTTAATGAAAAGGGAGTTTAGGGTGTGAAGGAGTGGCAGCCTGCGCAGTCAGCTGGCGCGAAGTGCTCCTCCTTGTCCAGATGACACGAAAGGCAGCTGTCCCTCATGGGCTCATCGCTGTGGGGAGTGTGGCAGGTTTCGCAGTTCTCGTGAGCCGCCTCTTGGTGGAGCCCCGTAGTTGGGACCGGGTGGCATGTTGTGCATTCACTGTGCTGCTCTCTGTCATGGGGATTGTGGCAGTCTAGGCATGGCGTGTCGAAGTGGGCGTCGCTGGGGAACGTGACCCCCATGGTATCCTGGTCCTCGTGGCATTCCAGGCAGTCGTCCCTCGCGGGGATAAGATCGTTCTCCGCCACGGTGAACTCGTGGCACACGACGCAGTGAACCCGCATGTCCCCGCATGGCTCATCGAATTCCTCTCCATGGCACGTATCACAGGTCTCCTCGGGGGGCTCGAAGACGTGGAGCTGGAGGCCGTGGCAGTCGATACAGTCAGGCGCGTCAGTGCTATCGTAGAAGTGGACCTTGTGACCGGCGGTGTTGGCAACCTGAAGCCACTTGGGGTCGGCGCTGGCGTGACATTTCTCGCACAGCTCGTTGTCGACCACGGTAATCTTGGTGACTTCCTGGGGCTTTTCGAAGATAACCTCCCTGAGGTGATCCATGCTTGTCACGATATCCGATTCATGGCATTTGTGGCAGTCGAGGTCGTGCATCGCGCTAGCGTCCCATGTCTCGTAGGCCTCGTTCATGAGGTGGCAGGATATGCAGAACTTTGGGTTGTGCTGTGTGTAGTCATAGATGAAGTAGGAGGGAACCATAAGCAGGACTAACGCCGCGATGACGTAGTTGCGTTTTTCAATAAGAAAATCTTTCAATCCCATTTTAATCGCCTTCAAGAAAAGGGTGTTAACCCTTTTATTAAGACTAATGGGGGTCCTCGTGGCAGGTCAAGCAGTTGTCTTTGGTGGCTACGTTGTCCAACATGCCGTCTTTGCCGTGACACGACTGGCAGCCTGTCACTGCGGTGGCCGGCGCAAACATCGCTGTGAAGGTCCCGTCAGCCTGTGCGTTCATCAGTTCCACCGCCTTCTTGACCACGTCCGCCACGAGCCTGGCACACCTCTCCTTTCTCTCGGTGTCCGACTCCTTGACGCCGGCGGTGTTGCTCCAGGTGGTGACGGAGACGTGGCATAGCGGGGAGCCCGACACGGAGGTCACGAGGTCGAACTCGTTGTTGGGCTCGCTGGGCTCATACACGGGGAATGCATGCTCGGTGTACCAGCCTATGAGTTCGTTTCCGATCCCTGCATAAGAGTCCGAGATTATGTTCATCGCTGCCAATGCCCCATTCAGGGCGCCGCATATCATCCCCCAGCCGAGGCCTCCGCCTCCGCCGTACTTCATCATCTGCGAAGGTATCTGCGTGAAGGGGAAACCAACCTCCGCCTTCAGCTCTCCCACGATCCCTTCAAAGCCGGCGTAAGAGCATCCGCCCACCCAGTAACTGTCATAGGCTCTTTGAGCCGCTGCCTCGGGGTCCAGTTTTGGGTATGTCCAAGGCCAAGAGGGCACATCCATCGCGACCGGGACATCTTTCGGTACCTCGACTATCGTCTCTTTGGGCGGTATGAGGGAGTATCCCCCAACAGCGCCGATGGCGAGGCCACCGACGGCTGCTCCTGCAACTTTCATGAAGTCTCGTCTTGAAACGTCTTCTCCCATTGTGTTTTTCACCATTTGTTCCAGTGTTACGGTACAAAACGTCACCTTACATATATAAAAATCCTTTTTGTGTCATCGTAATAGTATAAGAAGTAAATATTGTGCCACCAGCTCCGGCGTTTAACTCTGATCGGGTCAAAGAAAAGAGTAAGTTAGATATACTCTCCTTCTTCGTTAAGTACTAAATTGGTTTCCCTAGACGCTATAGATAAGAAAATCCTCGAATTACTGGCCATGGACAGCAGGATGACCGTCAGAGACATCTCCAGGAAGTTGGATGTCAGCCCCTCCACGGTCTCGAGAAAGATCAAGCATATGGAGGAGGCGAAGATCATCAAGGGGTACGTCAGCATAATCGAGGACAAGGAGGTCGGAAAGGGATCCCGGGCCGTTCTTCTAGTGAGAACATCTGGAGAGTACAACCACAAGAGGATCATCGACGATATAACGGAGATGGACGATGTCTGCAACCTCTTCCTCACAATGGGCAATTACGACATCATCCTCACCGCGTGCACAACAAACGAGTCTGAACTATACAAGATGATAAACGACCTCAGAATCCTCGATGGAGTGCTCTGGGTCGACTTCGCGTCCATAGTATCCAGGCGAAAGGTGCTCAGCAAGATCCTGCCCTCGCCTGAAGAACTGGAAGACACTTAGAACGCCGGTTCAGACTCTGCGTCTTCAGTGACGCGCATAAAAGCTGGTTGAGCCGGTCATTTCACAAATTTGAATCAGTCCATCAGCCATCGAGAAGCTGCTGTAAACATTGGGGTTAAGTTGCATTTTTCTGTCATATTATGAAGCTATATTGCGTTAAAGTTATATAGAGTTGGCACAATGCGTCAGATGTGGGATTTGAGCCTCGGCGCGAATGGTATTGAGGCGGCAGTTTGACTGCTGGTCATTCTCTTCCCCAGGTCGGCAACCTCATAAAACCGACCCGAAGAGGCTCAAAGCCCCAAAACCCCGATCATGAGTGAGGGCTTTTTTCACAGCTAGGATACATATTAATTTGTAGGCGTATAGGTGGTCGGTGTGCCGGTGGTAACCCACCTTCCGCTCAATGAATCATGTATTTATAGAACAGTAATTCAAGCGCGTGCTTTTCTAATATTCACTTATCTGAATCTCTACAAAAGTGAAATATTCGAAATGTATGTTCACAACTAAGATATGTTAAATCAATATGTTCACCATATAAATTTTCTACATTGAATGAATATTTTTGAGGTATTCGGTTTTTACAATTAGGACAGCCATATATTCTATCTCTATAATTGCATCATGTTAAATAAGACCTCCTTCTTTTTCACACACTACATCTGAACGTTTTATTTTTTATTTTGATATTTATTAAATACATAAATAGATTTTCATTTTTTAAGAATGATCTTTGGTCCTTATAGATCGGCTTTTAAAAAAGTTACTGACCAAGTGTAGAAATGACCAGCCATCATACAGCCGCTCATTACCTTAATAGAGAATCTAAAACAAACATTTATCATTATTTAATGATATGCAAAACATTATTAAAATGAAGATTGATTCTGCAAATTATTTGCGTATGCTTATATAATAGAATCAAAATAATATCGAGATTACATTGAGTAATATTGATTCTAGAACAATAGCAATTGCAGCAATCGTAATAGCAATACTAGCAATCGGATACGGAGTACTTAGCCCAGGACCTGAAGGCCCTGCCGGCCCTACTGGTCCTACTGGCTCTACTGGCCCTGCCGGCCCCACTGGTCCTACTGGCGCTACTGGCCCTGCCGGCCCAACTGGCCCCGCTGGTTCTGCTGAACCCCCCATCGTGCCCGGTGCAATCGAGGGGAAGGTACTAAACATTAAGGGAGATCCAGTGCAAAACGCTGTCGTAGAGATCGAAGGGCAAACGGTATCCGCCACTACTGACGCTAACGGGGCTTTCAGCTTAGAAGAAGTGGAGCCCGGTTTTGTGTACATATATGTGAACGCGCCTTCTGATGCTTATCTCGACGGCGAAACCTTGGAGTCAATCTACGTCGGCAACGATGCAACCGTCTCAGATGTTGAAGTCATCCTCTCAGGCAGGCCCAGTGATGACGCTGAATTCGTTGGAATTGAAACGTGCAGGGTTTGTCACGAATCCCAGTGGGGAGACATCTTTGAAGCATTTGATGCTAGCCCTGACTCATCGATCCACTCAAGATTCGTAGTTGAGGGGACAAGTCACATGGTGTATCCGGAGATGTGGCCTGAACCCGGGGAGAATAACTATGTCGCACTCAACCCATCGGGCGAACCACTCATGGTCCAAGACCCACTTGACGGTGAAGGCTTGGTAAACGTGGTACTGTTAACAGTAGACGACGTCGATGGGCGTGAATACTGGTTCAAGTTCTTCCCGGAACTCGCTGAAGGCGCAAGTCCCAGGACTATCGCTGAATTAGAAGAGGCAACAGGTACGCCGGAAACCGGATTCCCCGACAGCCCTGACGATCCAGTCTGGATCCCAGTAGCCGCCACAATCGGTGGAGAGGGCAATTGGGGAGAGGGATATGTCGACCCGAATCATCTGGTAGAGGATAACCCAACGAACTTCGGAGAAGGAAAGCAGCGATGGTTGTGTAGGGTCCAGGATGTTCCTTATCTAGTGACCTGGATGACTGAGCACGGTATTTCCTTAGAGATGGATAAACAAGACTATGTCGCGTACATGCCGGTCTACTTGATGCAGGACGGTACCCCAGTGGGTTCAGACGCCCTGGCTGAAGGCGACTTCGGGACACCAAAATTCTGGCAAAAAGGACCAACCCATTGGTGCCCACCAACGAACACTCTCTCAAGGAACTGTGTAGGATGCCACACGACGGGCTCCGATATAGAATACGAAACAATCGTCGACGGAGACCACACATACAAGGCGATCGTCACTGCCTTTGATTACGTGGACTTGGACGTCACTTGTGAACGGTGTCACGGCCCCGGATCAGAACACGCCGCAGGGGAAAGAGAGAACATCATCACTCCACAGTATCTTTCAGCAAAGGCCAGTAACGAGCTGTGTGGACAGTGCCACGCATCACACTCCGGAAAAAGTCTAACACCTGAAGGCATCTTCAAGTACCCATACGATGCAAACTACGAGGACTCCGTTGGGAACGGTTATTTCGTACCAGGTGTTCACGAGTTGGAGACTTTCTACTACAACTACAACGAGGCTTCAGTGAACAACAACTACAAGGAGGGTACCATGAACTCATGGCCAGACCAGGAGCACAACAGAGCGCACTCCGGAATGCTGCCTGAGTTACTCAGGTCACCTCACGTTGACAACCCATACGAGAAGCTAACCTGCTACACGTGTCACGACAGCCATACACAGGACGTAGTTCCGACACTTGCCGTAGACGAATACGTGTTTGAGAGACCGGCATACGATGATAATACTCTATGTCTCGCATGTCACGCCAGTCACGGACCATTCTCAGATGTGTCCAAGATGGATGTCGCAGCAATGCAGGCTTTCGATGGCAGACAGACAACCAAGGATGACATCGTCATCACCTTCGAGACCGGAGAAATCGCGATATCAAGGGATGCTGTAGCAACAAGTGTGGGAGCCCACATGGCAGAAATCGGCATGGGTGGAGCACTCTATACTCCAGATGATCCCGAAATGCCTGTAGGCAGCTGTACCTCATGTCACATGGCGCAGATAGGTAAACTATTTGACCTGAATGACGATGCGCAGTATCATCTAGATTTCGACGCTAACGGACAGATTGCAGTAGCCGAAGGAAATGTCGCTTCTCACGTGTTCGACATCGTCTGGCCCAGCCAGAGCGCGATCCTTGTGAATCCGGATCTAAGCCTTGGTAATGACTACGACATAATGCCGAACTCTTGCAGCGCGTGCCACGCATATGCTCGGGTCAGCGGCGACGAAGACTGACTGACTATCAGAATCACTCACAGACCCTAATCTTTTTTCTTTTTTTCACTTTTTTAAACTGTCACAGTTGACAAAGAACTCTGATTTATTCAAATGAAAATAGGGATTGAAGTTACTGGAAACACCCCGAGAACTATACAAAAAAAATATTTATTTACTCTATGTTTTGATTTTAAACTATATTTCAAGATGACAAAAAACTATATCTTATTCTTTGATCAATTAATTTATTTGCTTTGAGTCACCTTGATGAGTTAGATAAAAAAATTCTGCGCATTATCAAAGTAGATGGTCGTGTTAAAGCCTCTGAGATCGCAGATATATTGGGGTCTACTCCTTCTACAATATCTAGAAAGATTAAAAAAATGGAAGAAAAAAACGTCATTAAAGGATATGTAAGCATTATTGAGGATTATGACATTGGTAAGAAATCAAGGGCAATTTTTTTAATCTCTACTACTGGGGATCTGGATAATTCGGATATCCTCTATAAGATTACGGATATGGATGATGTCTGCAATGTTTATGTTACTATGGGCAATTATGATCTAGTTGCTACAATTTGTACTTCAAGTGAGTCGGAGTTGTATAGACTGATAAAACAAATTAGAAAGACGGAGGGTGTGTTAAGAGTTGATAATGTTTCAATTGTGGACAGACGTAAAGTTCTAAGTAAAAAAATTACAGATAACATTGCTAAATTATTATTATAAAATCCGAATTATCGTGGTAGTCTCGTCGATTATGCGCTCATGCTTCAAAATATCTTCAGGTAGAGATAATCAACTACTGTCATTTGTGTTATACGAATAGGAAGGAAAAAAATAGTCTTGTGCTATGCGCGCATACTAACTCGCGCTCGTAATTCTAAAGCGAGCTTCCATAAACCCGTAACTTCAACAGACCAGTGAAACCCCGCCCAGATTTCCATCCCTTTCACATGGAGCAGCGAACCCCCGGGAACCCCTTATCCTATGTTACCGTTCACAAGGGTTGGTCGGTGTGCCGGTCGTAACCCACCTTCTGTTCTAAGCGGCATCCAGTACGCGATAAATTGGGTGAAGGTATGGAAGATAGGGAATAGAAGCTTCACTATGATCGGGTTCGGTTGAGAGCCGTGACAACTGTATTTGTCAAGATTCGCGGTTCAAAAACGGTTAATTATCGCTGAATCGTGTGGTTGAGCGATGAGAATGGGTGTGAACGAAGGCCCCGAGCCCGATGTCGAAGAGGTGATCCTCCAGGCCCTGAGCCACAGAGATAGGAGGAAGATACTCAAGATCCTCGCCTCGGCCCCGGGGGGCATCACATACAGCAGCATCCTCGGGGAGACGGGGCTCTCGACGGGACGTCTCAACTACCACCTGAAGGAGCTCTCGGGGTTCATCGAGAGGGACGATGAGCGGATGTACCGCCTCACCGCCCTGGGGGAGAAAGCCCTCGGCACGCTGCGTTACACCACGGAGGACCTCACCGTCGAGGTAGAGGGCTACGTCTCGGCGGCCGTACCTCAAGCGGCAACAGTCGCACTGCAGGGTCTCCGCGATGAAGGGCAGATTCAGCCGGGGCAGAAGGTCCTGATTAATGGTGCATCCGGCGGAATCGGGACGTTTGCGGTGCAGATCGCCAAATCGTTCGAGGCCGAAGTGACTGGCGTTTGCAGCACGAGGAACCTGGACATGGTGCGCTCCATCGGGGCAGACCATGTCGTCGACTACACTCAGGAAGATTTCACCCAAAAAGAGCAGCGATATGACCTGATCATCGATATCGTGGCGAATCGTTCGACCTCAGATTATATGCGCGCATTAGGCCCCGAAGGGAGATATGTTGCAGTCGCATTCAACCCGAAGTCTCTGTTCCAGGGGTCGGGTTCAAGGGGTGGTAAGAAGGCGAGTTCATTGGGGGCGAAATCAAGCGTTGAGGATCTAGTTTTCATTAAGGAGCTCATTGAAGCCGGCAAGGTCGTACCTGTTATAGATAGGCGTTACCCGTTGAGGGAGGTCGCTGAGGCTCTCCTGTATTATGGAGAGAGACACGCCCGAGGAAAAGTAGTGATAACTGTGGAACAAAACGGGCGCGTAGATGATTGAGTTATGGAAGATTGCGCAGGCGCGTTTTACTCGGAAATCGGTGTGATTTTCACTCCTTCCGCATCGTGCGCGATAGCCTCATGAGTTACTTTCCAACGTTAGGTTTTCTATGCATAAAATCGCCATTAAAGTATATTATATAAGGTCTATTAAGATAATATCTTTATTTTCTTACTGCATTAGTTTATATTACATATGAATATTAGGTCATCCCGAATAGGATTGGGGTTGAAATGTCTGAGAAAAGAGAAAATCAGAACGTTCGAAGACACGAGTATATAGATTTTTTGAGGAATAGAATAAATACCCCCGTAGTTTACAGGGGTGAAAGACGTTGGAAATGATTCAAATGAAGGATAGCGCGGTTGACTTCGTCAAAGCATTGAGGAGACCATTCTCAGACACAAAGAAATTATTCATAGGAGGCCTCCTGGGCATCATCCCCATAGTGAACTTCACGGTCATCGGCTATACGCTGACCAGCACGGGGTTATCAAAGGAGAACGGGAAAAGGGACGGTCTTCCAGAATGGGGGAACTATGGCGACCTTTTCAAGAAAGGATTAGTGGCTGCGATCATAGGCATCATCCTGTTCCTGCCCGCAGTTCTCGTCCTATTTGGGACCGTCGGGGGTGTTATCGTGTCTCCGGCTATGAGCCTGATATTCGGTGGGCTCCCGATGGAGACCTGGGACAAGCTCGCAGCGGGGCAGATCACGGATATGCAGATTCAGGACTGGTTCGCCCAGAACTGGACACAGTTCATACCTTTGTTGACAAACGCTGTGCCTTTACTGCTCATAGGAGTCATGCTGGGGCTTGCGGCCTACTATCTTCTGCCTGCAGCTCTTCTCGGGTGGCTCAAGGAGGACAGGTTTGGTGCGGCGTTCACATGGAAGGTCGTGAAGACGGCGACATCTCTGGACTATCTCGTGAACTGGCTGATAGTGGGATTCCTGGGAGGGATCGTGAGCACTCTGGTGGGATGGATACCGATCCTCGGGGTGGGCATCAAGATGTACGTGAACGGGGTGTTCTCCTACACGGTCTTCGCGGAGATATACGAGAGAGCCTGAAACCGAACACCATTTTTTTTTACCTGACTATTTATCTCGCGCTTACATGAGATAATACGTGCACTTACTAAAAAAAAAGGGAAAGGATGCCCAAATGAAAGCCATTGTCTATACAAAATACGGAGCACCTGAAGACGTTCTTGAATTAAAAGAGGTGGAAAAACCCACTCCCAAGGACGGCGAAGTACTGGTAAAAATATTCGCAGCATCCATAAATTGGGCTGACGAGGCGGCCGTTAGAGGTAAGCCGTTCTTGGTCCGAGCAACTCATGGGCTGCTCAAACCAAAAAACAAGATACTAGGCACTGACATAGCGGGGCAGGTTGAATCGGTTGGTAGAGACGTGGAGCAGTTTCAACCTGGAGATGAGGTGTTCGGGGACATAGGCGGATTTGGTTTTGGAGCTTTTGCCGAGTATGTGTCTGTTCCCGAAAATACATTGGCATTGAAACCGGTCAATTTGACATATGAGGAAGCAGCAGCGGTACCCCAATATGCAGTCGTCGCCCTGCAGGGTCTCCGCGATAAAGGACAGATTCAGCCGGGGAAAAAAGTTCTGATAAACGGAGCGTCCGGCGGAATCGGAACGTTTGCGGTTCAGATAGCTAAATCGTTCGGGGCTGAGGTGACTGGGGTCTGCAGCACGAGGAACCTGGACATGGTACGCTCCATCGGGGCAGACCATGTCATCGACTACACAAAGGAAGATTTCACCCAGAAGGAGCAGCAATATGACCTGATACTCGATATCGTGACAAACCACCCAGTTTCAGATAATATACGTGCCCTAAGTCCCACGGGGAGCTATGTTGCAGTCGCATTCAGCACGTCTGCTCTGCTCTCGCGTGGAAGCGATGGTAAGAAGGTGGTTCAATTGTCGCATAAACCAAACGTTAACGATCTGATGTACATGAAAGAGCTCATTGAAGTCGGCAAGGTCGTACCCATCGTCGCAAAAAGCTTCCCGTTAAGCGAGGCTGCAGATGCTATACGGTATTATGGAGAGGAACATCCTGCAGGAAAAGTAGTGATAACCGTGGAACACGACGTGCGTGCGTAGGTGATTGAATCATGGAAGATGTGAGGATAATCCTTTCAGGATTATGGATAGCTACAATGTTAACCTATCTTTTGGGGGATGTACTGCGAATATTTGCCGGCGACTTTACAGCGGGAGAAATAGAAGGCGTGAAAATGACTCAGGTAATGATGTTTGGAATCGCAATATTCATGGTGATTCCGGTTGTCATGGTTGTCCTGTCCATGATTTTGCAGTATCCTGTGATTCGCTGGGCAAACATCATCATACCCATAATCCTTTTTGGTTTCAATCTCTTCGGACTGCCTACATACCCTGGAGCTTATGACAAATTTTTGATAATCGTAGGACTTGGGTTTAATGTTTTGACTATCTGGTATGCATGGAAGTGGGTCTAGACAGGAAGGTTTGCCCGCCCTCACATTTATTTATCGCTGAATCGAGGTTTCTAGGGTATGTCAGAATCGGAATATGTTCTCACTGTTTTCAAAAAGTATTGGAAGACCCTCCTGAAGTGGTTATTGCGCATACATGATTTGCCTGAAATTACCGTTGATGAGTTATTTGATCGCGTCAATTCAGACGATCCTCCTCTGATGATTGATATTCGTGATGCTGCCGATTTTGATGGAACTGGATACAGTAAATATGGACATATACCGAACTCCAGGTCTATCGATATTTTGAAATTAGCGTCTAATTTCGAGAACCTTGCGCCATTCAGAGAAAAGGAGATTGTGACCATGTGTCCTGGAGGGGGGTTGTCTTTGGCTGCCGTTGAAATCTTAACCGAGGCAGGCTTTACAGATGTCAAGAGCCTGAAGGGGGGCATAGGTCTGTGGCATAAGAAAGGGTATCCCACCACCACGTCCTAGAATCCAGTTAAAACGCTTCCAGAGGTTGTTTGGATGCCTTTTAATGCGATTATGCGGAACCTAGGTTGTTAGGGCATGTCATTTATCAGGTATTATCTCAAGCCCATGATCAAACATTGGAGAGCCACTCTTAAGCTATTATCTTCATTAGCAAAGTCTGAGGAGTTTGAATGGTCCGAGATCACCGTCGATGAATTATTTGAACGCGTAAACTCGGATAAACCTCCGCTGTTGATCGATGTTCGATCCCCTGCGGAATTCGATGGGGGCTATGGGCATATCCCGAATGCCAGATCAATCCCCGTACTGGAATTAGAATCAAACTTCGAGGACCTTGAGCCATTCAGAGAAAAGGAGATAGTGACCATGTGCCCCGGAGGTTCCATGGCTCGAGGATGATGGTGGGATTGGTGGTGGGGATCGCCATCGGTGCGGCCATGGGCAAGGTGGGGCTCGGAATCCTCCTAGGTCTTTTCCTGGGAGCGGCGATGAACATCTAGCGTCGCCGTGCGCGCGCCCCTTATAGTCTGTCACATACTCGAGCCCCGACTCTAGCAGCTCAGTGAACTCTTCGATGGATGAGGCGACCTTCACCACCCACTCATCCTCACTATATCGATAAGCTGAGTATATCGTAAAGTGGTGGTGAGTTTCCTGTGACCCATCTGCGCTTTACCGTAGAGTATGTCCTTTGTGTCGTGATAGAGTTTCGTGGCGTAAAAGTGACGTAGATCATAGAGCCTTATCGTTCGTATCGAGGAGTCTTCCAGTTGCGCGCGCGCCAGCAGAGCCGTTCCCGCCCTCCCTCCGACGAAAGGAAACCGGAAATCACCCGGAAACCATCTGTCAAGCAGTTCAGGTGCTATTCAGTAGCTATCCAGTACCAAAACAACACCAAAAAAAACCCGAAAAACAACCCAAAACCCAAAACAACACCAAAAACCAAGCCAAACCCCCCACCCCACAACCAGGGGGAGAGGCCCCCCTTATCCTATGCCACCCGCTCACAAGGGTTGGTCGGTGTGCCGGCCGTAACCCACCTTCTGTTCTAAGCGGCATCCAGCTATACGGGCTACCCGGGTCCTCCCGCAGGAGGTCGTCGGACCCCTATTCGCCCTTTCACCCCGCTGGGTCGGCCGTCTCACCCAAGCCCGTAGCGTCCTCAGCCTCCAAGGCCTCAAAGCATGCCACGGAAGGTCTCGTTTCTGTCCGTTGCCAAGGGTCTCCCCCTACGCCTCACAGCGTCGCGGTCCTGCATGGTGGATGGAGTTTCCTCAGGCCATAGGCCCGGCAGCCGCTCACCGGCTCACCGACCAAGAAGGAACAAACCCAGGGCCCCTCTAAATATGTTGCGCGGGCCACGAAACTACTATTAACACCCTGAACCAGCATTCGAGCCATGAAGGAGAGCCTAAAGGTCCTCATCACATTCCACCTCGCACCCGAGCTCGTAGAGAAGGTGCAGGCAGCGGACCCGAGGATCGAGATCACATACGAGCCCTGGCTCCTGGGTAAGCCCCGATACCCCAACGACCAGCACGGCGGCCCCGTGAACCGGACCCCCGACGAGGAGAAACGGTGGCTGGAGCACCTCTCCAGAGCCGAGGTCATATTCGGCTACCTCAACGCCCACTACGCGAGTCGCATCGAGGAACTCGCCCCAAATCTTCGATGGATCCAGTCCCCCAGCGCCGGGATCGGCCAGATGGCGAAGCGCACCGGGCTCACAGAGACCGACATCACCCTCACCACCTCGAGCGGGATGCACGCCACCCCCCTCGCAGAGTTCTGCCTCATGGCGATGCTGATGCACGCCAAGGACTACGCCCACATGGCCCGGGAGAAGGAGAGGAGGCACTGGCAGCGCACCAGCACCACGGAGCTCAGGACCAAGACCCTCGCCGTGGTGGGGCTGGGCCGGGTGGGGAGGGAGGTGGCCCGCCTCGGGCAGTGCCTGGGGATGCGGGTCCTGGGGACGAAGCGCCACACGGAGGGCGTCGACCCCGCCTCCTTCAACGTCGAGGAGCTCCACCCCTGGACCGATCTCCACCCCATGCTCACCCAGGCCGACTTCGTAGTCCTCATATGCCCCCACACAGAGGAGACCCACGGCCTCATTGGGGAGGAGGAGCTCGCAGCCATGAAGAAAGGATCCGTGCTCATCAACATCGCCCGGGGACCCATCGTCGACGAGCCCTCACTCATCCGGGCCCTCCAGTCGGGTCACCTCGGCGGCCTCGCCTCCGACGTCTTCTGGGAGGAGCCCCTCCCCCCGGAGAGCCCCTTCTGGGACATGCCCAACGTCATCATCAGCCCCCACTCCGCCAGCACAGCGGACACCGAGAACACTAAACTCACCGAGATCTTCGTGGACAACATCCACCGCTACATCGAGGGAAAGCCGATGCGGAACCTCCTCGACAAGAGAATCCTCTATTGAGACGACAGCAAGGCTAATCCCAGAGCCCTGCCAATTGGTTGCGAGATGGCCCCCGAGAAGAAGCCGTTCGCCGCCTACGAGGCCTACAGGAAGCTCGCCAAAGAATACGCCAAGAGGGTGGACACCAAGCCCCACAACACCTACCTGGAGATGCCTGCGACCCTCTCCCTCATGCCGGACGTCGATGGGAAACGGGCCCTCGACGCGGGCTGCGGCACGGGGAGGTACACGAGGTGGCTCCTGGACCAGGGGGCGGAGGTGGTGGGCTTCGACGGGAGCCCCCACATGCTGGAGCACGCCCGGAGGAAGGTGGGGGAGGAGGCGGATCTCAGGCTCCACGACCTCAGGGAGCCCCTTACTTTCCTTGAGAACGACTCCATGGACCTGGTGGTGGCCACCCTGGTGATGGACTACGTTGAGGACTGGGGGCCGGTCCTCGGGGAGTTCAGGCGAGTCCTTAGGGATGAGGGCGCCCTCGTCATGAGCGTGCAGCACCCCACCCTCGACTTCATCAAGGAGCTGGGGATGAAGGACTATTGGACCGTGGAGCTCACCGAGATCTGGTGGAAGGGCTTCGGGGAGCCCGTCCTTGTCCCCGCCTACAGGCGCCCCCTCCAGGCCATCACAGACGCACTAGGAGACGCAGGGTTCTACGTCGACCGCCTCGTCGAGTCCCGCCCCACGGAGGATTACAGGAGAGCGGATCCCGAGGGCTACGATGAGGTGAAGTGGCGCCCCAGCTTCCTGTGCATCAGGGCCGTGCTCAGATGACCCCAGGGGTCTGCGCCACACATTTAAGTCTCGACGCCTCGAAGTCAACCCGATGAAAGTCCTCCCCGCCACTAAAGAGAACATTAAGAAAGCCTCCGACATCGTCCGCACCGGGGGCGTCGTCGTCTACCCCACGGAGACCGTCTACGGCCTCGGATGCGCTCCCCAGCTCAACGGCGCCGCGAGGCGGGTCTGTGAGATCAAGGGAAGGGCGGACAAGCCCCTCCCCATCGCCTGCAGCAGCCTCACGGTGGCCCGGAAGGTGGTGGAGTTCAACCCCGCCGCGGAGCGCCTCGCCGAGAGATTCTGGCCGGGCCCCCTCATGCTGATCCTCCCCGCGATCATAGAGTATGGCATGTACGTCACCCACGGAGCCAAGACCCTGGGGGTCCGGGTCCCCGACCACGAGGTCTCCCGGAGCCTCGCGAGGCAGTGCGGAGGAGTCATCGTGAGCACCAGCGCCAACAAGGCCGGCGAGGCGCCTCCAACCACCGCGGAGGGGGCTATCAAGCAGATGGGTGAGGAGGTGGATATCGTCATCGATGGGGGTCCCAGCCTCGGCGCGCTGCCCTCCACGGTCCTCGACCTGAGCGGGGAGCATCTCTGGGTGCTAAGAAGCGGGCCCATAACCGGGGCTCAGATAAAAGAAGCCCTGGGCGACTAGAGGATCCAGCCCCGGGGCACGAGCTTCGCGACGTTCTCCCTGAGCGGTACGCCTACCGCGTCCGCCACGGGCTCGCACTTGGCCCTGAAGAGGAACAGGGTGGGGCAGGGGGCCTCGTACTCCGTGAGGGTCTCCCAGTTCGCCATCCCCTTGGAAAGGATCACGTCCGCCGAGCGGTAGGCCTCCAGGAACTCCCGGGAGACCTCAGAGAGGTTGACCCCCACGGCGTCGGTGCCAGTGGTGATCACCAGATCCGCCTCCCCGACCATCCCCACCGCCTCGGCGTCCTCCATCAGGGCGTCGTTGAGGCTGGGCCCCCCCTTCACCGCCACGGTGACCCGGCAGCCCAGGCGCCCGAGCTCCCGGACCACGAGCCTGTCGAAGGCGACCTCCCCCGCATTGTCGGTGAGGTAGAGGAGGTTGACACCCGGTCCCAAGAGCTCTTCGAAGGGGTCCAGGTCGTCGATGGTGAAGACTTCATCCCCGATGTTATCGAGAACCCCGTCGACGTCGGCGCTGTGGCCCGGGACGTCGTACTCGATGATGTTCCCTAGGCAGGCGATAAGGGCTGCTTTCCTGAGCCGCTCTCCGTCAGGCTGAGTCGCCACGAGGGCCTCAAATGACGGGAGGATCTCGAGGGCCGCCTGGTTTGCTTGCTTCTTGAGCTCTGCGTAGGGGTCGGGGCATTCGGTGACCCTGTGGACGAGCCTGTCCCGCTCGGCGCCGATGATGGAGGGCACCGCTTCGTCTCCGTACATGTCGGCCATGAGGTGGAGGAGGGCTCCGATGGCCTCCTTGCGCACGGCCTCGTCGTCGGTGGATCTGAGTATCTGCCGGTATCCTCTGTGGAGGAGGCAGTAGCCGCAGCGTGCACCCACTTTCATATTTGAGCCTCAGACGCATGGAGGGGCATGGATATAAAAAAGGTGGGGTCCCCAGTATGAGCGCCTTGATCGATGCCCCCGACCTCCTCGCCACCTCGGACATCTGGAGCACGAGCGCCGCGTGCAGCGAGCTCTGGATGCTCCTCAGGGCGGTAGGGGACGAGACCCCCAGCATCTACCGAACCCGGGTGAAGGGACTCATCGCCGCGGAGACGAGCCTCGAGCCACTGGAAGCCATCCGCAGGATGCGGGGGGAGCTCCAGGAGAGGCCGGAGAGCTTTAAGAACCTCCTCAGGATCATCCCCGTCGAGGCCACGGTTCCGACGGAGATAGGTGAGATCGTGGAGACGGCTCAGAGGCTCGCCGAGAAGATCCCCGGGGACGAGTCCTTCAGGGTGACCCTGGAGAAGAGGAGGACGGAGCTCCGGAGCAGGGAGGTTATCGACGCTGTCGCCGAGAGGATCGACCGGAAGGTGGACCTGGGGGAGCCCGACTGGGTGGTCCTCGTGGAGATAGTGGGGAAACGGACCGGGGTCGCGGTGGTCCCCCCGGACGGGATACTCAGTGTCCAGAAGGAGCGGGCGCTGCTATCGTCTGAGGGGGAGTAGCGCTCCCTTCTCGACCAGAAGGCTTGTGAGGGCTTTGTCGCGTTCGCCGCCCACGGCTTCGAGCTCGTTCTCCGAGACACCGAAAACTTGGGCGATCTCGCGGAACTTTATTTCATCCAGTCCTAGGACTGAATCGTCGGCCTCTCCCAGGATATCGGCTGCTTTCTTGAACGCCGCCTCGGCCTCGCCTGGACCGTCTCTCAGCACGACCAGGGCCAGCTTCTCTGTACCCGGGCCGACCCCGACCACGTCGAGGGCCCGGGAGATCTGGTCCTGGCACGATGCGTAGAGGAGCACCTCGATCCCGAGGCCCCGGGAGATCGATGACCCCGATTCGAAGGCGCCCACGGCGTTCACCGCGGCCATGTAGAGGTGCCTCCACCCCGCTATCCGGGTGGCGTCGAATATCTGGAAGACGGCTGGGGAGATGGCCTTGCCGAGGTCTCCCAGGAGTTCATCCACTTCGTTTACCGTGACTCCTCTGAATCCTCCTATGGAGACGGCTTTGTCCGACCCTTTGATCGTCGATGTTCTGACCATCTCATCCTGCTCTCGTGGTTCCTCTCAGCGCGCCGGCGACCTCAACCACCCGCCTCCCTACTCCCCGGGCGTTCGTGAGGGCCAGGGCATCCCCCGTGGCCCGCCGCCAGCCCTCGTCCCCCTGGAGGGAGGCGATACCGAAGTATCCCTCGGAGACGGGGTCCCCGACTCCCCCCACCACCACCATCCCGTGCATCAGTCCAAATCTGGCGAGGTGCTCCGCGACCTGCTCTGCGCCCCCGTGTCTGAGCCCTGAGAGGGAGAGGGCTGAGCAGACCCTGTCCTTGAGCCTGGTGCCGTCCATCTTGAGGGAGCGGGTCCTGTCCATCATGTTCTTCATCACCCCGGGGACCCCGCCGAAGTAGCTGGGGGCCGCGAGGATGATGCCGTCGGCCTCTTCCAGCTTCCGCTTCACCGTGGGCATGTCGTCGTCCCCGTCTTGACTGCATCTTTTCTCCTTGACGCAGGTGTTGCAGCCGGTGCAGGAGAGAATTGTGAGGCTGGCGAGGCTGAGGAGCTCCGTCTCGGCTCCGGCCTCCCGGGCTGCGTCGAGGGCGGCCTGGAGGAGGCTCCCGGTGTTCTTCCCCTTCCGGGGGGAGCCGGAGACTCCCAGGATCTTGATGGGTGACATCTCGATCAGAGGAGGGGGGTGATTGAGAAATAAGGTCTTCCCCGGATTGGGATTGTAACCGATGAGAGGGTCTCATCTAAAAAAAACCAGAAAAAAGGGGGTCTAGCCGGGTCTGGCTAGTTCGTGTTTATCTTTGAGCCTATGGCTGAGAGGCTTGCTACGCCCTGGATCCCGGCGGCCCTGAGAGTCTCCAGGGGGAGAGCGAGGATGATAGTGTTGCTCTGGTCCTTGCTCACGTCGTTCACGGTGGAGAGGATCCTTAGCTGCATGGCGTTGGGGTCCTGCATGTTTTTGGCGGCCGCGGCGAGTTTCGAGGAGGCCTGGAGCTCCGCATCGGCTTTTATGAGTATGGCTCTGCTCTCCCTCTCCGCCTCGGCCTGGACGGCGAAGGCCCGCTTCATGTCCTCGGGAAGGCTGATGTCCTGAAGCCCCGCCCGGGTGACGTCGATGCCCCAGTCCTTGGCGAGCTTGTCGATCTCCTCCTTGAGCTTGACCGCGATCTCCTCCCTGCTCTCCAGGAGGTCGTCGAGGTCGTACTGGCCTATGATGTTCCGTATTGCGGTCTGGGCGTACTTGGAGACGGCGTCCCTGTAGTTGACGATCTGGGTGATGATCTTCTCGGGGCTCTCGATGGTCATGAAAACGACGGCGTCGACGCCCACTGAGATGTTGTCCTTTGTGATGGCGGACTGGCCTTTGAGGTCGACGGTCTGGGTCCTCATGTCGACTTTGGTGACTGTGTCGATGATGGGCACCCTGAAATGGAGTCCTGGCTCAACGGTGCCGATGATCTTACCCAGACGCAGGACTGCGGCTTTCTCCCACTGCTTCACGATGTAGAGGGAGCCCGCGAGGATCATGGCGATGACGACGATGGTCAGCGTGCTGGTGATGGGGTTAATCATGGTTCTTTCTCTTCTCGGATTGGATCTTTCTCATTTCTTGCTCATGGAGGATATTCGGTGCGAGGGTTAAATTCGATTCTAAAGTCTGTTGCAGATATTATGCAAAGATAACGGGATTAAGGCACAATTCTAGAGGGGGAGGCTTTCGCGCGCACCTATGAACATCCCTAAAAAACACGAAAAGAAACGTGAAAAACGCTCCGATGGCATCCGAAACAGCAAAAAAACGTGCTCCTAACGACACAAAACAAGACACGGAACGACAGGCGATCCCATTTTTAACAACATACCAAGAAATAACGAATGAAAACCATGACAGGCAAGATAAAAATCGGCATCGCAAAGATCATCGAGAGCGGCTCCAGGAGCCCCTCCAACCTCTCCCAGGGACCCGAGGCCATGGAGAGCGGAGGCCTCCACCAGCTCCTGGAGAAGCTGGACTGCGACCTCGTCGAGTCCAAGACCGCAACCCTCACACCGGAAGAAGAGAAGGAGTACGGCGCATGGCACAGGCTCGGCCTCGCCAACCGCCACCTCCGGAACATCGTCGCCGACCAGCGCCGCCGCGGTCTATTCACCCTGGGCCTCCTCAGCAACTGCAACGCCCTCATGGGGATGCTCGCGGGCCACCAGCACGGTGGCCCCACTAAGCGCCCCCTCAAGGTGGGCCTCATCTGGATCGACGCCCACGGAGACATCAACACCCCCGACACCACCCTCAGCGGGATGCTCGGCGGCATGCCCGTCGCAATCTCCACAGGCCTCTGCCTCTCCCGCCTCCGCCGTAAATGCGGCCTCGACCCGGCCCTCCCCACACGCTACGTCACCATGGCCGCAGTCAGGGACACCGACCCCCTGGAACAGGAACTCCTAGACCGCACAGAGATCCCGCACATCACCACCAAGCACATCCGGGACCTCTCCCCCGTCATAGACCTCGAGATGGAGCGCCTCGCCATCATCACAGACACCACATACGTCCACATCGACATGGACGCCCTCACCCCCGACGAGGTCCCCGGCCATGGCCTCACAGTCCCCGGCGGACCCACCAGCAAAGAGATGGCAGGAGCCCTGGAAATGATGTTTGAACACCCGTCTGCCAACGCATTCGGAATCGCCTCATACCCCGCCGGCAGGGACCCCGACGGACGCAGCCTCAAGGCGGCCTACAACATGGTCGAGGGCGTGATCAACGGGCTCAAGAACCGGGAGCCCTAGATAACCAGGGTCTCCCGCTCAGCCCGTCGCTGATGGATCCCCAGATCCGAGACTCGGAACCGGCGCCCCCCGAACAGCTCCGCCTCCTCCTTCCCAGCGTGCAGAGCGGCAGCAACCCTCCCGATCGCGTCGCACTTCATGATACCGCTCCCGCTGGCAGCTCCCACGTATATCATCCCGGGGACCGACTTCACCACAGGCAACTCGTCGAACCCATTAATCGCGTAATGACCCGCCCAGCTATTCATGGGCCTCACGTCCCCGAAACACGGGAAATACTTCGAGAGCACGTGATACACGTCATCCGTGTAATACCCCTCCTCAGCCTGGGGATCATCCTCCAAACTGAAACCCCGCCCCAGATCATCGGCACACGCCATCCAGACGCTCCCCTCGCTCATCTCCGGCCGGAAAAGCACATTAGATTTGGGCAAAACCGTGAGAGGCATCGTCCCGAACTCGTTCAGCCCCTCCACATGGAACAGGGGCTCCAGCCTCGGGTCCTTAAACGCGAATATCTGCCTCTTCTTAGGCCTCATGTGAGAGTCCACGCCGATGGGATCCATGAGCCTGCTCGACCAGACTCCCGCCGCCACCACCGTGGTCTCCGCCTCTATGACGCCCCCGCTCGTCTCGGCCCCTCTTATCAGGGCGTCCTGCCAGACGAAGGGCTCCCCCGGGATCTCCAGCTCCATCTCAGGCTTCAGCACCAGCCCCGTCACTTCAGTACCGTAACGGACCTCCCCGCCCAGCCCAAGGAACAGCTCCTCGTAGGCCCGGGTCAAAGCGTCCGCGTCCACGGCCCCGCACTTCACCCCCAGCACCCCGTAGTCCACGTCCCTGAGCCCCAGGAGCTCCGCCTCCTCGTCCTCCTCGAACCGGGTCACTAGGGCCGGGATCCTCTCCTCCAGCTCCCCCCGATCCAGGACCCGCATCTCCGCCCGGCCCCCGATCCGGTCCCAGGCTCCCCTCTGCCCAGAATACTGCTCCTCGCTCAACAGGAACAGATACCCAATACGCGACACCCCGATATGATGCCCCAGCTCCCCTTCCAGATGCAGCATCCAATCAATCGTAGAATCCGCCAGAAGAAAATTCGTCTCAGACGTGAAGAGATTCCTGAAACCTCCCTCGCTTTTAGCGCTATTACCCTGGCCAGGCCCCCCGAACCAGTCCACCACCACGACCCTGCTACCCGGATTCGCCAACTTCACATGGTAAGCCGTGCTCATCCCCAGGATGCCCGCGCCGATGACGAGGACGTCGCAATCCATAGTAATCTAATATGGGAGGGAGCCCCATTTTTAACGTGTACCCCGAGAATGGGCCCCGATTCATGGGCGGCTCTCGGATGGACTCCTCTGCCCCCCTCACACCCGGGTGATCAACCTGGGGCCGCTACAGCTCGTCCCGGGTCCTGCTATCAATCATCCTCAGCAGAACCTCCCCCCCTGAATCCAGCAACTCTACGAGGCTCTCCCTAAAATACTCCATCCTACATGGGATCGACGCCCTATCGAGTCCGAATCGGACTCGGAGCATGCCGTAAACGGCGCATGCCCCTACCTCGCCCAGAACTCGCTCGAGAACCTCATCGACCGTCTCGATGAGATGATTATCGAGGCCCTGAGCTTCAGATATGGAGGTCACCAGATCAAGCCTCTGTATCGTCTATCTGAGAGACGATTTCTAAATGGAATGTACACCCCATAGCATAATGAGGGTAACACAATACGCCACCGGAATCTACGCAATCATAATAAGGGAAACCTAGGCCAGTTCAGGTATCATGCCCACCGAAGGCGAAGACCTCATCGTCCCCAAGAAATGGTACGAGAACCTCCCCCGCAAATCCTGGGAGAGATTCGAAAAGATCGAGACCGGCCACACATGGTTCGAGGTCTACATATTACCCCATGGTGTCTACGCCATCTACGAGCCGGGCCAGTTCCAGGAGGTGATCTCCTACCTCGCCATCGGCGAGGAAGCGGCGGCCCTAATAGACACGGGATACGGCATGGGGGATATCAAGGGGCTCGCAGAGGAGCTCACAGATCTCCCCATCACCGTCATCACAACCCACACCCACGTCGACCACATCGCCCAGAACCACCAATTCGAACGAGTCGCAGTCTACGACCACCCATTCGCGAGGGATAACGCAGAGAGGGGCAGAGACCACGAGAGCGTGAAAGGAGCCCTAGACGAGGGAATGGTCTGGAAGCCCCTCCCCCCGACATTCAACCCCGAGACATGGAACATACCCCCATTCAATGTCACCAGATGGCTCAAGGACGGAGACATCATCGACCTCGGCAAGAGGCGCCTCGAGACATACCACATCCCCGGTCACAGCCCCGACTCCATCTGCATCCTCGACAGGACGGCGAGATACCTCTGGACCGGAGACATATTCTACAACGCCCCCATCTACCTCTACAGCGACACCACCGACATCAACGACTTCATCTCGAGCTACGAGAAGATGGTGAACCTATTCCCCCACTACGACCGGCTCCTCCCGGGCCACAACGAGACCCATGTGGGCAAGGAGATCCTGGCTAGGGTCCTGAATGCAGCGCGGAACATCCGGGACGGCAAGGGCGGAGAATACAGGGAACAGCATCGGCAGGGCACAATGATCCGCAGGTACGACTACGAGGGATTCGCGATCATCGTGAAAGCCCCCTGACCTCCCTCTCATCAGTTTCTTAAACTCGATAGAGGATTAGATCCCGGGAGAAGAAATGCTCAAGCAGGTCATGGAGATATACGAGCTCCTCGACAGCCCCATAGTCACGGGCGAGGATGTCGCAAAACTGCTGATGTCGCGAGGTCTAACCGATATATCGGTCAAGACGATCAAAGGCGAGAAAGGCCAAACCGATTTCATCAAGATCCGGATACCCGGCACCAATGGAAAAATCAAAGGAGATACATCAGCGACTCTGGGGATCATCGGGAGGCTGGGGGGCGTCGGAGCCCGCCCGGAGATGACGGGGATCGTCTCGGATGCGGACGGCGCCATCACAGCTCTCTCGGTGGCCCTGAAACTGGCCGACATGAAAGCGAAGGGAGACGAGCTGAAAGGGGACGTGGTGGTCGCCACCCACATCTGCCCCAACTCCCCTATCACGCCCCACCACCCCGTGCCATTCATGGGCTCCCCGGTGGACATCGCCGTGATGAACAGGGAGGAGATCGACGACACCATGGACGCAGTCGTCTCCATCGACACAACAAAGGGCAACCGCATCGCTAAATGGCGGGGCTTCGCGATCACCCCCACCGTAAAGGAGGGATGGATCCTCAAAGTGAGCGACGACCTCCTAGACATCATGGAGATCACCACAGGCCGCCTACCCCGGGTCTGTCCAATAACCACCCAGGACATCACCCCCTACGGCACGGGCATCGACCACATCAACAGCATAATGCAGCCCTGCACCGCCACAGACGCCCCCGTCCTCGGCGTCGCCATAACCGCCGAGACCCCAGTCCCAGGCTGCGCCACCGGCGCCAGCCACGTCACCGACATCGAAGAGGCATCCCGTTTCGTCCTCGAATCCGCCAAGGCATACGGGAAGGGGCTCTGCAGCTTCTACGACGAGGAACAGTGGGCCCTCATCGTCCAGCGATACGGCCCCCTGAAACTCCTCCAGACGAGAGGCAGAGAATAGATGGCCCGTTTGGGGGGTTTTATAAGCCACCCCCCTAGACATCCACATAGAGAAAATATGTACAAGAAGGTCCTCGTGGCCATCGACGGCTCGGAGCCGTCCAACAACGCACTGGATCATGCCGTCGAGATCGCCACCAAATTCAAGGCGAAGCTCACAATGATTGCCGTCATCCAAAGGGTGATGATCCCCATATTCCCCGACGAGGGATTCGGGGGAGTGCCCCTCTCCGCCGCCAAGGACATGGCCCAATACCAGGACAAGATGAGGCTCGTATACCAGAACGTCCTAGAGGAGGCCCAAGCCAAGATCAAAGAGGAGCACCCCGACCTCGAGGTCGAGGCGATCCTCAAAGAGGGGCGCCCCTCCGCGATCATCACCGACTATGCCGAGAACGACGGGGTCGACCTCATCGTGATGGGGAGCAGAGGAATAGGGGGGTACACGGGCTGGATACTGGGGAGCACGAGCCGCAAGGTCGTCGACTCCTGCACCAGACCAATCCTCATCGTGAAATGAGCCCTGTCCGGGAAAACCCTTTTTTCATCTGACCACAACTAGAGGTGGAGGCCGCTACACTGGAGACCTTGGAAGCCCTGATGAAAGCGGGATACATCGCCTCCCGGGTGCGCGAGGAGACCCGGAGCTACGTCGAGGTGGGCAGACCAGTCATCGAGATCTGCGACTTCGTCGAAGACAACATCAAGAAACTCGGGGGAGCCCCCGCATTCCCCTGCAACGTCGACATCGACAGGGTCGCAGCCCACTACACGTCCCCCTTAGGGGACCCGACGGTTATTACCAATGGAACCCTCGTAAAAGTCGACATAGGTGTCCATGTCGAGGGCTACATCGCCGACACCGCCGTCACCATCTGCCTCGAGCCTCGGCACATCGCCATGGTGGAGGCTGCGGAAGCCGGCTTGGAAGCAGCAATCAAGATGGTGGGGGCAGGCGTAGCCGCATCCGAGATCGGGGCGGCCATCGAGAGAGCCATCAAGTCCAGGGGCTTCATCCCTATTCGCAACCTCACGGGCCACAGGATGAGCCGTTACATAGTCCACGCCGGCCAATCCATACCAAACATCGGAGGCACCAACGGCCACAGACTCCAAGAAGGCGAAGTCTACGCCATCGAACCCTTCGCGGTACCTAGAGACGCCGCAGGGGAAGTCATAGACGGGGCCCCCAGCAATATCTACCAATTCCAGAAGAAGCGAAAAGTGAGAAGCGACGCAGCTAAGAGGATGCTGAAGCTGATCCAGGGGCGATACAGGTCTCTGCCTTTCGCTTCGCGATGGGTCGTGGGGGGGGTCTCGGGAGGTGCCGAGGCATTCGGTGAGCTAGTGAGGGGGAAGTGTGTCAAATCGTATCCCCAGCTCGTGGAGAGGAGCGGGGCGCCGGTGGCTCAGGCGGAGCATACGGTGATCGTGGAGTCTGACGGGTGTACGGTGACGACGGCTTAGCGTTTCTTTTTAGGTTCGGCTTTTCGGTGGATGCCCGTGATGGTCATGGTGCCCTCGCACCTGGTGCAGGATTCGTCGCTTTTGTAGACGTAGTCGCCCCGCTGGAAGTCTCTGACTCGTTTGAGGTCGCAGCTGGGGCACTCTAGGATTGTGACGACCTCGGCCTTCTCGACGGGGGGCTTCTGGCTCGATATGGCCTTGGTCCTGAAGAACATGTAGCCTATCGCTGCCAAACCCGCTGTGCCCACGACGATGTAGAGGTTTCCTTGGTCGGGGTTCTCGCCTCCGAAGGACTGGAATCCGAGCCAGAGGAATAGGAGGCTGAATATGCCGATGACGACGACGACTGCGAGGCTGACCCAGCTGAGGCTCATCATGGGAGTCTGGGGCCCGGCGTCGGTCATGCGGGTAGTCATTGGCCCACCCCCACTGTGTTGCCGATGCCAGCGACGAGGATGGTGTCGCCTTCCTTGGTTTTCTCGTCTATCATGCGTTTGACGGTCTCGACTGCGGTGTCACATGCGGTGTAGAGCTCCTCTACCATGGGGGCGACGACGTGGGTGATGTCTTGTTTGATGGCGATGGCGTACATGGGGATATCGTGCTCCTTGACGGCTTCCTCGATCTTGTACTTCTCGACGCCGATGCCCCCGATGGCGGCTCCTACGCCCTCTGCGATGCCCCCGGCGGGCTCCCCCTCGAGCTTACCGGCGGCGTCGATCATGATAACGGCGTCCACCTTCTTGCGACCCTTCCGGCTGTTGAGGATGTTCTCGATCGCGTCACCGGGCTTCCCCACGGAGCCCCCGGGGCCCTTGGCCTTTGTGACGATTAGTGTGCGTCCGTTATAGGGGACCTCTGCGGCGACCATCTCCTTCGCGACGTCGCTCCATTCGTGGCCGTGCATCAGGCGGGCGGCGACGAGGGGACCGACGCTGTCCCCGATGGGGGTGCCGTCTCTGAATGCTTGGAGGGCGCGGCTGTAGGCCTCGATCTCCCTGACGATCATGGGGAGGATCATGTGGATCTGCATTATGACATAGATGTTCATGGTCTTCTTGCCGAGGAGATAGAAGTGGCGGATCACCTTGTAGTAGATGTTGAGGGCGAGGGAGGCCTCTAGGAGGTTCTCCAGGTTGTTGACCTCACTGTCGGACGCCTTGGGGGCCATGGCCCTCACCTCGGCCTCGAATGTGTTCTCCCTGACGTTGAGGAGCTGCCCCATCTTGCCGACGATGCCGGCGGGGTCTAGGCTCGTGGGGGAAATGAAGAAGTGCTCGAGGAATCGCTCCACGTCGGGGGTGGGGTCATAGTCGCCCTCGGAAGCCTCTTTCACAGCCTCGATGGAGACGCTGCGCCCCTTATCCCTGATCTCCTTGACCTTGCGGAGGGTGCCCTCGACGGCCCGGAGCATACTCATGGCCTGGATCCGCTGGGCGTAGAATAGGTAGATGATGAAGCTGAGGCTGAAGAGGGTCTGGAGGATCATCCCGATGTCGCTTTGGTTCTGGAGAAGTTGGCCAACCTGGAGGTACATATTAATCACTGCGTTTGAAGCTCCCTCCTTTTTTATAAAGGTTCATCTTGAAGGGTTTTCGGGGTCTATTCGAGTTTCTGGGATGTTTTTAGAATGGGTGGGCCACCAGCTTTCACGGTTTTGCGAAGCCGAAGACATCACTACCGCCGCAAACGGAGCGTGGTTTAACTTCCGAGTTCGGAATGGGTTCGGGTGGGACCCACGCCCTTTGGCCGGTTACCCATACGTGTGAGGCTGGGGCGCTTCTTTAAACATTTCGGTGGGGGGGGTCAGAGGATGTCTCCGGGTTCGTATCGGGCTTGGGCTGCGTGTCTATCGATGAGGGGTTGGGCTTTGGCTTTTACTGCGTCGATCTGGTTGTATGAGTTTCCGATGAATCGGGTTCTGTCTTTGAGGGCCTCGTTGAGCTCGTCGGCGGTTATCCCGGCCGCCTTGAAGTCGGGGTCCTGGGCGAGGAGGGGGATGAGGTTGTTCTCCCGGGTGCCTTGCTGTCGCATCCTGAGGGCCTCGGCGATGGCGTGTCTCTTGATGATGCTGTGGGCTTTCTCTCTGCCGATCCCGTGTCTCAGGGCGACTACGAGGATGGACGTGGTCGCGAGGAATGGGAGGTATCTGTCGAGCTCCTTCTCTATGACGGCGGGGTATGCCCCCATCTGGTTGAGGACCGTGAGGGTGGTCTCGACGAGCCCGTCGCTGGCGTAGTATGCGTCTGGTATGATGACCCTGCGGAGGGCGGAGCATGAGACGTCTCCCTCCTCCCACTGGTCTCCCGCGATGCGGGAGGCTCCGTCGGAGTACATTTTGAGGAGGTAGGAGAATGCGCAGACCCTCTCCGTGCTCCTGGTGTTCATCTTGTGGGGCATGACGCTGCTCCCCACCTGGCCCTCCTTGAATCCTTCGGTGACGAGTTCGTATCCCGCCATGAGGCGGATGGTCTTGGCGAAGCTCTCGCATGCGGAGGCGAGGGCTGCGAGGTGGGATGCGAGCTTGTAGTCGAGGCTCCTGGGGTAGACCTGGCCGGGGGCGTCCAGGGTCTCCGTGAATCCCAGGGATTGGGCCACCTTCTTCTCGAGGAGGTTGGCTTTCTCTGGGGAGCCCAGGAGGTTGGCCATGTCGAACTGGGTGCCCACGGCGCCTTTGATGCCCCTGAGGGGGTAGGAGTCCAGGTATTCCTCGTAGTCGGCGAGGTGGGTGTGGAGCTCCTCGGCCCACATGGCGAACCGTCGCCCCAGGAGGGTGGGCTGGGCGGCCTGGTGGTGGGTGCGGGCGGCCATCTCGATGTGCCTGTACTCGTCGGCCTTGTCCAGGAGGTGTCGGAGGACTGAGACGTACTTTCCGAGGATGAGGCGTCCCGCCTTCCTGATCTGGAGCTGCTCCACGTTGTCGGTGAGGTCCCGGCTCGTCATCCCTATGTGGAGGTACTCGTGGCCCCCAGAGGCGAGGTTGTAGGCCTCGATCTTGGCCTTGACGTCGTGCTTGGTTCTCATCTCGATCTCTTTGATGAGTTCTAGGTCTATCTCGGTCTTCGCCTCCTCGTAGGCCTCGATGGCCTCCTGAGGGATCTCGAGGCCCAGCTCTTTCTGGGCCTTTAGGACTGCTAGCCAGAGGTCTCTCTCGTGTCCTGTTTTGCCCTCCTCGGAGAATATGGCGTTCATCTCCCGGGTGGCGTATCTCTGGGAGAGTATGTTGGGGTTGACCATGGGATGCTACCTGATTTCACAGGTGCCTTCACTGGATTTAATTATACGGTCTGGAGGAGCCCCAGATACCGGAATTCGACGACCCAGACGGTTTGTTCGGGATCGTAGGCTTTGAAGAGGGAGACCCACTCCTCCTGGAATTCCTGGAGTGTAGAGTATCCTTCCATTTGAGCGTCTGCTTGGGTCATCTCGCCCAGGGATTGCGGGTAGAGGCGGCCTACCTGGATCGAGTCGGGATGGGCTTTGAATAGCTCTGTTTTGAGGCGGTATTTGCCTCCCTCTTTGACCATGGGTCTGATGGGGCGGCGGGTGGCGGTCTTGGTTCCGTCGTGGATCTTGGGGAGCATGGTCTTCTTGAATAGTAGGGTCATCCGGGGTGTCTTGGGGTGGGGCTGGGGTAAGTGTTGTGTCCCAGGGGTGTAGGGGTTCTGGTGGGCGGGGGTTTCCGGGTGTGGTAATATTTATGTATCTGGTGGGTCGTAGCGGTGTTTGGCTAGGGGCCGTGGTCTAGCCTGGCATGACGTTGGGCTCCAGAAATCATATAGTTGGATGCTGACCCGTGAGGGGATGACGAGTTTTTGGAGCGGGATACCCAAATGTCGAGGGTTCAAATCCTTCCGGCCCCACCACATTTCTGGTTCAGAACCCTTATATTTTAGGGCGTTTTAGGTTAGATCATGCCCTCTCGCAGGAAATATGGCGCTCTTCTTGAGGTTGATGATGTCAGGCGCTGGTATGAGAACATGGCTCGAGGTTCTCGGGTGACGGCTGATGTTTGCCTGAGGAGGCTAGGCGGTTTCTGCCTGCAGAACGGTGTGTCGCCGATGGGCCTTCTATCGGTTGGCGAGGAGGAGTTGTTCAATCTCCTGCTGGACACGGTCTCCTCAATGGAGAAAAGCGGGTACACCGGGAGCTACATCAATTCTGTGCTCAAGGCTATCAAGTCCTGGCTCGGCCATAACGGTATCGAGATCAAGAGGCGTATCAAGGTCAGGGGGATCGATGACACCCCATCCCTTAAAGATGAAAGGGTCCCGACGAACGAGGAGCTGAGGAAGATCTTCCTCTCCGGGGACAAGAAGATGAGGACCGCCTCGGTTCTCGTCGCACATACGGGGGTCAGGATCAAGACCATCGGGAACTATCAGGGAGATGATGGTCTGCGGGTGAGAGACCTCCCCGAGATGAGGTTGGAAGCTAGGGTGGTGGAGTTCGAGGCCGTGCCGACCCGGGTGGTGGTCCGGAGGGAGCTGAGCAAGGCCGGCCACCAGTACCTCACCTTCCTGAGCGAGGAGGGATGCGACTACCTCAAGGACTACCTGGAGACCAGGATGAGGGA
>JADHWM010000059.1 GCA_016783485.1 Candidatus Bathyarchaeota archaeon | reverse complement strand
GGCTCAAGGAGCTCATCGACGTCGGGCTCATCGAGAAGAACGAGGAGGGGTACCAGTACACCACCCTGGGGAGGGTCTTCTCGAAGATAGGCTACTCCCTCCTCGACGTTCTGGAGAACAAGGACCAGTTCGAGCTCCTAGAGAAGCTGAGGGACAGCTCGAGCCTAACTTCTTCCGATGTGAATAAGATTACCTCGGTGGTCTCCAAGGGCTCCGCCGACGTCTCCGGGATATTCAACATGATCTTCCTCTCCGAGAAGCAGGAAAGTGTGGAAGCTATATCTTCTTACGGTTTAGCTGTAGACAAACTCGTTGAGGAAATAATGGGATCGGAGAAATCCATCTTTTTAGCGTCGAGGTATATTGATAGCAAAGTTATCGACGCACAGTTGAAGGCATCAAAGAGAGGGGTCTTGGCGAGAGTGCTGATGGCGAAGGAGCACCTCGAGGATAAGGTGAACAAGCTCCAGCTCCTCTTGTCTCCGGGTCTCATGCTCTCGATACTGGAGTTCTTTAACGATCCAAAACTCGATGAATTCATGAGAGATGGTAACATTCCCTTCAGCTTCTGTATCATTGATGGAGAGCGATGCTTCTTCGAGCTCCCTAGCTTCGGGGGAAACGATTTCACCATTGCGTTCTTTGTCGTAGATAAAACAATAGCGGATAAGTTTACGAATATGTTCTCCGTCCTCTGGGAGTCCGCAGAGAAAAAGGAAGTGCCAAGGGTCTTCCAGATGCTGAAGAAAATCAGCTGATAGAGATTGCTAGTGTATGGGGCAATACGGATTCAGCCGGTCGTTTCTATGTGTCATTCAGCCCGACATATTGCTCTAGAAAGGCAGCTTCATGATACCTATCAAAGTCACCAGCTGCATTATGCAATAGAAGGGCACAACTCTGTTGATGATAAGCGAGTTGAGAAAGATCGGGTCGTTCCACCTTTTCAGCAGTGGAAGTGAAACATAAAGCCAGGCCACAAGGATCAAGCCGACGAGGATAGGTAATGCAGTGTTCAGCCCCAATCGAGAGTATCCGAGGAACGTAGCTATTCCCATGACGAAGAACGAGGCGAAGTAGAGCCTTATGGTGGCCGCAGGGCCCCAGACGACGGGTATCGACTTGATGCCCATTATTCTGTCTCCACGGATGTCTCGTACATCCATTATGGGGTTTATCCCCATGTTGACGATGAAATGGATGATGCCCATATACAGCGTTGCGGAGGTGACGCCCCCCCCTGCAACGGCCCCCATCAGGATACAGAAAGTCGTCCCTAAAGCGATGGTGAACTGTTTCATCAAGAATCTTTTCTTGAGACGAATAGGCTCTGCGGAATAGAGATATCCCAAGATCAGATTGAGAGCCTGAAGGATGAAGACGGTAAAATTAATCGAATATGCTAGAACGAGACCGAAAATCCCAGTGAAAATAATGAATTTTATAAACCGGCTTTCGGAGACACGATCGCGCCCGAGAACGCGGAGAGCTTGAGCGGGATTCCCCAACTCTTGGTTCTTGAGATCGTCTTCGAGGTCCGCCAAGTCGTTGAATAAATAAACGCTCAGGGCCATCGATGAGATCGAGGAAACGAGAATCAACGCCTCCAAAAAGCTGAACCCGTTTGTGCCCCATGTAGCGATGAGATAGGACCAGAAAGTGGGTAATGAATACACAAAAAATACTATGGGACGAGATCGGACACAGAGGATGAAAGAGCTGAACACGTCCCTGATCGACAAGTCCGACATCATCACCTAAGCATCAAAATGAGGTGACAGATTGACTCCCAGAAAGTATGGTCAGCGATGTGGAAATCTGTGCCCGAGAATAGGACACAATATCCATAGAGTACTGTTTAGATGTTGATATGAACCCCCACCTCTTCAGAGAAAGGACTTTATGTACCAGATATATATGTTTATCTCAAGTATTAGAGACATTCAATATACACATATAACAAAAACACCGATTCTGCACCCCGGAGACGCACCAAATTCTGGATTCTCCTTCAATAGTGTTATTCGAATGGAAAAGTCGGAGCAATTAATCGGCACCCTTCAAAGAGCGCGGTATTTACTCTAAATATCTATGCGCGTCTCCTATCTGAAACAGGACTGGAACAAAGGGTAATCGCTTGCTGTTCCTCCATCCTCCCATGAAAAACGGGAAACTCAGAGGGATTTCGATCCTCAACAATTTTGGTCGCGAAGATTGTATCAGGGTCAGGTGGGTATGAAACGATCATCATTCGTCTGGAACTGGACTCATCCATTATCTTTTTCTGATAAACACGCAGAGGGCGGGGCATGGATCAACGTTTCAGGGGAACAAGGCCTCATTTTTGGAGTTTTCCCTGGACCACATCGGAGTCGTCGACGCCCAGCTGATAGGCGATCCAGCTCCTCGCGACGACAGGGTCGATCTCGAAGACGATCTTGTGGAGGGTCCTGCCGTTGTCAATATTCGTCTCGAGGTCTCGCCTCGTGAACTCTAGGCCGCAGTCCAGCTTCTCCCTCAGCGCAGCGGGCATGAGCCCCGGCTTGCTGATGTCGATGCCCTCGACCCGGGCCCCCTCCCCGTCCTCCCTGTAGGTTATCCCCATGCTCGGGACCTCCTCCCTGTAGACATAGACGACCCCCCCGGCGAGGGCCGAGACCTCGAAGACGCTTTCCTCGGTGTCGAAGGCGACTAGCCGCGACGACGCACATTTCGACCTAAAATCGGTCCACCGCTTGAGGATTGCCGTGACGACCGGCCCCGCCTGTCGAGGAGGCCCTACGACTGGTCTTTGGGGCTCATATTCGGGCTCCGAGTCTTCCTCGCTCCCCTCCTGATGTGGGGGGAGGCTCTCGAGGCGGGAGACGAGTTCGTCGAGTTTCGACTCGTGGTCCTTGAGGACGTTGATGATGAGGTCCATGACGTCCATCTTCTCATCAAAGTTCCTCTCGAATCCCATGGTTGAATCTCCCGCCGAGTTATCATGGATGTGAAGCGAGATTTAAATCAGATAGAAGCATCCGGCCGTAAAGGTTCTCAGTAGGCTTCTTAGGGAATGCAGTTACGCCCCGAGGGGGTGGATCAAATATTTAGCGTGTGGAGCCATACGGTGGGTTCAGGGGACTTCACTGTGAAGGAGTTCACTAGGATCGCCGTCGATTACGACGCGGGCAGGAGGGGCGAGGACGTCGGGTTCTGGGCTGGGGAGGCCGAGAGGTTCGGGGGCCTCGGGTGCGGCAGCCGGGTTCTGGACCTGGGCTGCGGGACGGGGCTCTACACCGTGGGCATCGCCGTGAGGACCTCCGCCTCGATGTGCGGGCTCGACCCCGCGGTGGGGATGCTGGCCCAGGCCCGGGTAAAGTCCTCCGGGGTCCACTGGTTCAACGCGGCGGGGGAGAATCTGCCCCTGCGGCCCCGGGTCTTCGACTGCGTCTTCTCCTCCCAGGTCTGGCATCACATCGTGGACAAGCAGGGGACCGCCCACGAGTGCGGCAGGGTGCTCAAGGGCGGAGGGGTCACCATCATCAGGACCATCTCCCACGAGCAGCTCAGGGAGAAGGCGGTCTTCACCTACTTCCCGGAGATACTCGCAAACCAGCTCAGGGTCTACCCTTCCAACGAGGAATTCGCCCGATACTTCGGGAACGCCGGGTTCTCATCCACCGACCACCACGCCTACGGGCTGGAGAGGCATCAGGCCCCCTCGGAGTTCATCGAGGTGGCCCGGAAGAAGCTCTGGTCCATGTTCCGGCCGATATCCCAGGAAGGGCTCGAGCGGGGGGTCGAGAAGTTGAGGCGGTTCGAGAGGGAGAACCCGGGGGAGATGATCAGGAACGACGAGACCATCACTCTCGTCGTCGCGAAGATGGCTCCGGGGAAAAAGGCTACTTGAGTTTCTTCCCCGACATCTTCAGGCTCTCTAGGACCACGTGGCTCTCGGCTTTGTCGATGCCGGGGACCTCGGATATCTCTTGGAGAACGTCCATGGCCTCCTGGCGGTCATCGCACATCGCGAGGACGAGGAGTTCACAGTCCCCTGAGACCCTCATCACGACGTGGGCCTTCTCCATCTCCGAGACATCCCTCCCTATCTGGGAGAGGTCGGCTCCCGGCCCCGCCGAAATCCTGACGCAGAGGGGGTATAGCTCCATCGCCTCTGGATCGGTGACGACCGTGTAGCCCAGTATCACATTCAGTTCTTCGAGGCGACGTATCCTCCCCGAGACGTTGGCATGGCTCACGCCCAGCTGCTTGGCTATCTCCCTGTAGGAGAGCCTCGAGTCATCGGTTAACAGTGCCAGTATCTTCCGGTCCAGATCGTCGATCTCCGCGTTGATCCCCATTTTCTCCCACTCCTACAGATTGATGACTGATATTTCCTCGGAAAAAAAGAGATCGACCAACCCGGGATAGTCCACCATCCTGGCTACTTGGATGAGCCGATCTCTCAGGCCGCGCCTCTCGGCGTCCTTCTCCAATATATATACCTCGACCCCCGATTCGACGCACTCCCGGACGGCATCGGCTTGCTCCCCTTTCTCGGCGGCCATGTAGACGGCGTCGAGCATCAAGGCGACGGCCACGTCTCGGCCCTTCTTACCGAGGGAGGAGGCGATGCCGAGGGGCGTGGGGTCCTTCTTTTTTAGGACGAATAATTTCTTCATCCGTCAAACCTCAGAAGACCAGGGATGCCTCCGCCTCTAGGATCAGTTCCTCTACCTTCTCTCCGCTGGCAGGGGTGATCCCTTCCAGTATGTCTTCGGCTCTGAGCCCTCTGGCCCTGAGAGATTCATCGTCCACGTAGGCCTGGACCTCCAGGTCTGGCAGATCCTCCAGGAATTTACCGGTAAGCCCGTGGTCTGCTCCTTTAAGGAGAGAGTACGCCCCGTCTCCCATCCAGAGGATGGAGACCTCGTGGTCCCAGAGGCCGACTGCGACCCTCATGGCCTCGTAGGAGTTGAGGGTGGTGTAGGGGGCTGACTTTATGATTACGAGCATGTTCTTCTCGGCCATGTCAGCTCACCATGCTCAGTATCACGTCGGACTCTTCCACCATCTCGGAGAGGTCGAAAATCCCCCCCATGTCGGCTCCCTCGGCGAGGTCCTCCAGGGCGACGCCTCGGAGCTCCATGCACACCCTGCAGCAGGAGACCCGGACGCCCCGTTTCATCAGGCCCTCGAGCCTCTCGGAGACGGGGGTCATCTGGAAGGGCTCCCCGTTCTGGGATTTCACCGGGTTGTAGACCCCGTCCATCATCATGAATATGTTGACCTCGTGGCCCTTCTCCAGGGCCGCCTCGGATATCTCGATGGCGTTGTCTACGCTCTCGTGGTGGAAGGGGGAGTCGCTCAGGAAGATGAGGAGCTTTCCGCTCATCGGTGTCTCTCCTAGATGAAGAGCTGGACGTCGGCGTCCATCGCGATGTCTAGGAAGGCCGCGGCTCCGACGATGTCGTCGACCTCGGGGATCAGTTCCTCTTCCTTGACCTTCATGAGCTCCATGGTGGTGCTGCAGGCGTAGATCTTGATGTTGCCCAGCTCGTTGCACATGTCGAGGAGGGCCGGGAGGGTGGGGACGTTGGCGTCCTTTATCCTCCCCTTCATCATCCCGGTGCCCACCCGCATGACGCCGGGGAGCTTGGCGCTATCCAGGCCCCCCTTCTTGAGGGCGTCGAGGCCCCAGAATGTGAAGAACAGGTGGGCGTCCACGTCCATGGCGCCGCCGGCGCTGGCGAGCATGAAGACGGGGTAGAGCTTATCCAAGGTGCCGGAGTGCACGATTATCGCCATCTTCTTTTTCTCGGACATATCAGGCCCCCACCTTCTCCACGACGTATGTGAAGACTCCGTCCTCCTCGGAGGCCTCTAGGAGATTGTTCCCCGTCTTATTGCAGAAGGCTTCGAAGTCCCTCTTGCTTCCGGAGTCGGTCGCGAGGATCCTGACGGCCTCGCCCTCGGCCATCCCTTTCAGGGCCTTCTTCATCTTGACGATGGGCATGGGGCAGTAGAGGCCCTTGCAGTCCAGGGTTTCTTTGATTTTATGTCTCTCAGACATGATAGATTCATCCATTCGGATATGAATGGCATGTTTGACCATCCACTTGGATATAAATATTGTCGCGGAGTGGGAAATTTAGGGAGGGAGAAACGAGGCCTAGTCCTTCAAATGCTGTGCTCTGTCCTCGCGATGATATGGTTCTGGAACTCCTGAGGGAGCCTCACGAAGTAGGCGGGGAACCCCCAGAGCCTCACGGTGAGGTTCCTGTGCCTCTCCGGCTCCGCCTGGGCCTCCCTGAGGACCGCGGCGTCCGCTACATTGAACTGGACCTGCATCCCCCCGAGTTCCACAAAGGACCTGAGGAACGCCATGAGCTTCTCCACGCCCTGGGGGCCCCTCACAGCCGAAGGGTGCAGCGTGAGGTCGAGGGAAGTGCCGTTTGGGGTGAGCATCTGGTCGACCCGGGTCGTTGACTTGAGGGCCGCGTAGGGCCCCTTCTGATCCCTGCCGGGGGCGGGGGAGAAGTTGGGGGAGATGAACGCCCCGGCCTTCCTTCCGTCGGGGGTCGCCCCGGTGACGATTCCGTGGCCGATGTACATGCCGTAGGAGAACAGCCCGAGGATGTATCTGCCTCCCCGGGGGTTCCTGTGCCTGGAGACCTCGACGGCGAGGTGCTCCACGAGCTGGGCTGCGATGGAGTCGACGTACTCGTCGTCGTTCCCGAACTTGGGGGCCCTGTTCAGGAGCATCAGCCTGAGCCTCTCCCGCCCCTCGAAGTCGTTACTCAAGGCCTCCACGAGCTCGCTCCTCCCCACGGCCCCCTCCTCGTAGACCAGCTTCTTCAGGGCCGCGAGGCCGTCGGCCGTGTCGGCGACCCCCGAGGCGCAGACCGCCGAGGTGTTGTAGACCGCCCCTCCCTCGGTAAGGTCGAGGGCCTTCTCGATGCAGTCCCCCACCGTCGCCGAGAGGAGGGGATTCGGGGAGATGAGGGGCGTGGCGGCCTGGATTAGGTTCGTCGTGGATGTCGCCATGGTCACTGCGAGGGATACCTCCTCCTTGAGGGCGTCCATGACCTCCTCGAAGGCCTCGTACTCCTCGAGGCGCTCCATCACCCTCTCGAGGCAGGTGAGGAGCTTGACCCGGGCCTCGTAAGCCCAGGGATTCGTCTTCCCCTGCACCAGTATCTCCGAGCAGCCGTCGTTGGTGTAGTCCCGGGCGTCCTCGAGGGGGATCCCCGACTCCACTAGGGCGGGGATGATGGCCTCGTCGTTGTAGACCCCGGGGTGGCACACCCCCTTGGCGATGATCTCGCAGGTCTTCCTGAGGAACTCCTCGGGGGTGCCCCGGTGGATCCGCACCGAGACCTTAGGGTCGATGAGACCGAGGCGGTCCGTGGAGTCGAGGCACATGTGGCTGAGGGGGTTGGTGGCGTCCCTTCCGTCGGGGGTCTGCCCCCCGAGGATGAGGTTCTGGAGGTTGTCGGTGTCGACGTCGGTGAACGAGGCGTACTTGAACCAGAGGCAGTCTAGAAGCTCCTGGGCCTCCCCGGGGGTGAGCCTCCCCGCCTCGAGGTCCCCCTCCAGGAAGGGCCAGATGTACTGGTCGAAGCGGCCCATCTGGTGGGCTCCCTGAGTGTGGTTCGCGAGGTGGGTGAGCCAGTGGATCTGGAGGGCCTCGTGGAAGGTCTCGGGGGGCCTCTCCGTGATGTTCAGGCAGACCTCTGATATCTTTTGCAGTTCTGCTTTTCGCCCGGGATCGGTCTCCGCCTCGGCCTCTCGCGCTGCGAGGCTCGAGTACCCGAGGGCGAAGTCCCGGAGCGCATCGAGGACGATTATGACGGAGCGGAGGAAGGTGGTCTGCTTCGTGCCCCGGGGGGTCGAGGGGTCGATCCCCTTCATCCGGGTCTCGGCCTTATCCCTGAGGCCCGTCCAGCCGTGCTCCACGAGGCGGGGGTTCCCCCCCTGGAGGTGGCCGGGGTTGGAGTTCTCAGAGAGGCTGATCCTCCGGGCCTCCTCGACCTCCTCGGGGTTGGCGTAATGGGGGAAGACGCACCACCTGTTGTTCGCCATGTAAGCCGTTTGGCCCCTGATGACGGGGTCGTAGGGCGCCTTGGCCAGCCCCGTGGCGATCCTCTTGTGGGCCCCGGTGATGTAGCCCTCCCCGGATATATCCTCGGTGAGGATGCTCCTGGGCTTGTCGCCCTCCAGGGGGTGCTCCATGAAGCCTATCCCGACGATGAGCTCCCCGGGGTATATGTGGACGGGGGCGTTCTCCAGCATCAGCTTGACGGCCATGGCCTTCCGGATGGTGAGGGGGAGGTCCTCGACTCCCGTCTCGGTGAATATCGTGGGCCTCTCCCCTCTGGGGGGCTCGTGGACCTCGTGGTCCAGGTTTCTCCTCAGCTGTTCGTTCCTGCTCCGCATGACCATCTTATTCCAATCCCTCGATGACTACCCTTAGGCCTTCCGCCTCCAGGAGACTCCCCAGTTCTCTGAGCTCCCCGGGCTCGGGGCTCCTGAGGCCCTCCAATGGATACTCTCTCCCGAGGGCCATGTATTTGGGGGCCCCCAGGTTGTGGTAGGGGAGGAGCTCCACCGCCTCGACGCCCTCGAGCCCTCCGAGATAATCCGCCATGGCTGTGAAGTTCTCGGGGGAGTCGTTGTGTCCGGGTACGACGGGGACCCTCACGACCAGAGCCTTCCCAGATTCGGACACCCTCCTCAGATTCGATTGGATGAGCTCCGCGGTGACCCCGGTTAGCTCCCGGTGGGTGAGCGGGTCCATGTGCTTCAGGTCGTAGAGCACGAGATCGGCATCCGTGATGACATGCTCCAGGACCTTCCACTCGGCGTGGCCGCAGGTGTCCAGGGCTGTGTTGTACCCCCGCTCCTTCAGGGCCCCCAAGAGCGCGGAGGCGAACCCGGGCTGCATCGTGGGCTCCCCGCCCGAGAGGGTCACCCCTCCCCCGGAGGTCTCGTAAAGGAGCCTGTCCTTGTCGACCTCCTCCAGCACCTCCTCCACGGATGCCTCTCTGCCGTGGATGATGGTGGCCCCGGCGTAGCACTCCTCCGCGCATCTGCCGACTCCCGTGCACAGCTCCCGGAGTATCTTGGGGGTGCCCAGGGTCTGGGCGCCGTTGGGGCAGGCCTCGACGCAGGCCCCGCAGCCGATGCAGAGGTTGGGGTAGTAGGCGACCTCGGGGCGGGGGCTCTGGGACTCGGGGCTGTGGCACCAGAGGCACCTGAGGGGGCAGCCCTTGAGGAAGATGGTGGTCCGTATGCCTGGTCCGTCGTGGACCGCGAAGTGCTTGACGTCGAAGACGATCCCTGACTCCGCTTGCATCGATGTGACTCCCCGGTGCTACTAGAATGGGGAGGGGTGAGGATTATTTTACCTTACGGAAACGGGCCGGCGAATTTTGAATTGGGTCCCGCTCGAAAAATGGGCTTAGCTAGCTCGTTAATATTCAGTATCTTTTGAATGATAAAATACTGGTGTTTACGACAATAAACTTCAAATTTTGCCCATGACGTTCAATTGCATATCCCGATGGTCCTCCCCGTCTTCACCCTCCAGGCGTTCATCATAAGCCTCGCCACGGGAGCCGTCGGAGCCCTCCTCGGATTGGGGGGCGGAGTCTTCATGGTCCCCCTCCTCGTATTCCTCCTGGGGGTCCCCCTCCAAGTCGCCGCCGGGGCCAGCATCCTCGCGGTGCTCGCGACGTCCATCGCCGCCGCCTCGAAATACGTGAAGGACGACATGACCAACCTGAGGTTAGGGCTCTTCCTCGAGCTGGCGACGACCGTCGGGGCATTGACGGGGGCCTTCACTGTCCCGTTCGTGAGCGACCAGATTCTCAGCCTAGTGTTTGGCTTGACCCTCGTCTACGCCGCGGAGACGATGTTCAAACAGATCAGGAAGGGGGGGAGGAGCTGGGTGCAGGTCCCCAACGACGGGCTCGCGGAGCGCCTCAAACTCGGCAGCAGTTATTACGACACTGCGAGGGGAGAGACCATAGAGTACGGGGTGAGCAGGACCCCGGCGACCTTCGGCATCAGCTACGTCGCCGGGGTCATCTCCGGGCTGTTGGGGATTGGCGGGGGAGCGGTCAAGGTCCCCGCGATGAACGTCGTCGGGAACATCCCCATGAAGGCGGCGGTCGCCACCAGCAACTTCATGATAGGAGTCACCGCCGCCGCTGGCGCCCTCGTCTACATCAGGAACCAGTACTGCGACGCCTTCATCGCGGCCCCGGTGGTCCTGGGCACGCTGATAGGCGCGAGCATCGGGGCCCGGTTTACCAACAGGGTCAAGGGCGTCGCCCTCAAGAAGACCTTCATCGTGATGCTGTTCATAGTGGCCGTCCGGATGATCCTCTCGGGGGTGGGAATCTAGCATGGACTCAGAGGTGATGAGGAAGGTGAGGCGGAGCGCAGCTCTCATCTTCTCGTCCGGGGTCAGGATGAGCGCGGTCCTCATCGCGCTGGGCCTTGTCATGGCCGTCGTGACGGGGGACACCTCGAATCCATACGGGGTTCTGGAGTTGGGCAGGCTGCTCAGCGGGGACCTGCCCATCACTCCGTCCCTCGTCCTTTTCTTGGGGTTCACGGTCCTAGTGGCGACCCCCGTGTTGAACGTCGCCTCGGCGGCCTACCTGTTTTTCAGGGGCAAGGACGGCTCGCTGGCGATAATTACGACGTTCGTTCTGCTGGTCCTGATCGTCAGCCTCACTCTGAATGTAGGGTAGTGGCAGTAGTGGTTTTAAAGAAGAAATTTGTGTAATGATAGATAATACAGGTAATTTTTGCTACTTATCCATTAAATTCAGTCATATGCAACTTTGCAACAAAGACTCGGACCCATTCAAAAAAAATCACGCGGACAATATTACCACATATATTCATATCATCCAAATTCCAACATCTCGTTTTTATATAGAAAATGCTCCAGCATTATCTTTACCTTCAAATATAACCCCTAAACGAATCGGGTATATCAAATATAACAGATATTATCCTTAAAACCCTAATTTAATAACATTATTAACAAATTACATAAATCATCCTTAGATTAGAATCTGCAAGTTATTTATCCATCTTTAGAGTACGAGTGTTTAATGAGAATCAGACATGCAGTAATTCTATGCATATTACTGCTCAATTTATCCGTGGGCCTCCGACACGCATCGGGTGTTGAAGAGGCCGGCCACGCTCTGGCGCTGGAAGTCGTGTTCAGGACCGACTCGGACTGGAGCCTCCTCAACTTCACGGGCCTGGGGAGGGTCCTCGTCGGGGAGCACGAGGTCCTGGCAGGGGTAGAGGCTTCAGAGAACTATGTTAATTTCCACAACGGGTACTTCACGGTCTTCACGGGCAAGGAGGCCTACGACGCCACCCCCGTGGAGATCCGTGTGAGGCTGGTGGCCCTCGATCCGGAGGATTCTTTACCCCTCAGGGTCGGGAAGGGTCACATCGGGGAGACAGGGGTCACCGTCATGGCCTGGGCGGGCGGGGGCTTCAAGGAGGTGGCGGCGTTCAGTCATGTAGGCGTGAATCTCCGGGACCCCGTCGCAAACCAGAGGGACTACAGGGTGAAGGCGGAAAGGCTCTCCGAAGGCCGGATCGAGGTCGAGACCCCGGCCCTCACCCCGGGCTCCGAGAAGCTCGTCCTCGCGTTCCACTACCCCTGGTATGGCGCCCGGGACGGCCCCGCGGGGGGCTGGGTCCACTGGGGGGAGCCCGACGGGGAGAGCATCCCAGAATCCGCCCACTACCCAATCCTGGGGCCCTACGACTCCTTGGACCCCGGGCTCGTGGAAGTCCAGATAAGGCTCGCGCAGGGAGCGGGGATCGACGGGTTCATCTCGTCTTGGTGGGGACCCGGGGAGAGGGAGGACGAGGCATTCGCGATGCTCCTGAAGAAGGCGGAGGAGCTCGGCTTCTGCACAACCATCTACTTCGAGTCCGTGAGGACATCGGACCGGCCCGTCCTCACATCCCTCGACGTAGCCAGGGAGCTGGAGTACGTCCTCGACACGTACGGGGGGAGCGAGGCCTTCCTGAGGCTCTGGGGGAAGCCCGTGGTCTTCGTCTACAACGCTGAGGCCCACGGCAGGGGCCCCGGGTTCTGGGCGGAGGCGCGCTCGATCCTGGAGAAACGGTGGGGGGAGGTGTTCCTGATAGGGGACTACAGGGCTGAGGGGTTCAACGGCGTCTTCGATGGGGCCCACACTTACATCGAGATCGATCCGGGGGAGGCCTCCAGAGCCTTCCGGAGATACTCGGATTGGTCCATTGCTGCCCCGGGCTCCGACTTTGAGGGCGTGATGGAGGCCGTACGGGCTGCCGGGAGGCTGGTTCTCACACGGAGGGTCTCCTGTGGGACCGTGGTCCCCGGTTACGACGACAGGGAGGTCAGGGACCCCGGGGCCATGGTAGATCGGCGGGGGGGCGCAACGTACGGCGAGTACTGGGACATGGCGGAGGAGGCCTCCGTGGACTGGGTCCTGGTCACGAGCTGGAACGAGTGGCACGAGGGGACCGAGATAGAGCCCAGCCTCGAGCACGGATTCGAGGCTCTATCCCAGACCAGGGTGAGGGCTGCCGAATTCAAGGGTGTTGACGCTCCGGGTGGAGTCTCCGAACCCGCCCTGGGGGGAACCCTCCACGTCAAGGAGAACCCGGGGACCTATCTCGAGGTTGAGAACACGGGAGAGGCTCCCGCTACTGCCGTTAGGTTGAAAGTGGAGGCCCCCAACATCCCCGGGGGGATTCCCTGGCCCGAGGAGGGATTCTCCCGGGTGATCCCCCTGGTCGATGCCGGCGACGGATTCACCATCATCTTGAGCACCCAGCCCCTCGTGAACAATAGCGGAGACCTCGAAGGGTTCATCGAGTACTACTCCCTCGACGGGACCCGGCACGAGCTCGACCTTTCGGGCATACC
>JADHWM010000011.1 GCA_016783485.1 Candidatus Bathyarchaeota archaeon | reverse complement strand
AGGCGGGGAAAATCGACTCGAAGCCCCGTCTCATCGGCGTCCAGGCGGAGGGCTGCGCCCCAATAGCCGATGCGTTCAACAAACATATCGAGGAGCCGCTTTTCCTCGAATCGGGAGACACAGTCGCCACTGCGATACGTGTGCTGAGGCCCATGTTCGGGGCCGCCGCCTTGAGCGCCCTCCATGAATCTGACGGCCTCTCAGTGACCGTCCCGGACTCAGCTATGATCGACTACGGTAAGGAAATAGCCAGACACGAGGGTATCTTCGCTGAGCCCGCTAGCGCCGCCTCGGTGGCCTTCATCCCAGAGCTCCTTAAAGGTGGCGTCATAGATCGCTCGGACACCGTCGTGAGCATAATCACCAGCAGTGGCCTGAAGACCAACGATATCATCCGGAGCCTCAACCTCAGGAGAAAATCCCCGGGGTTGGGGATCAGGCTCGCAACCAAGGAGAGAATACTGAGACGGATAGCGTCGAAGAAGACATACGGTTACGCCCTCTGGAAAGAGCTGGGGAAGGAGATGACCCTGGGAGCCGTGTATCAGCACCTCTCGGACCTGGAGTCCAGGGGGCTCGTCGACTCCTCTGCGGAGGGGAAGAGGAGATATCTCGAGCTGACTGAGAAGGGCAGGAAGGTGCTAGACGCCCTTGAGGAACTCCAATCCCTAATGTAGCGGATTGTGGATCGGAACAGCATCATCCCCCTCTTTTTGTCCCATTATTATGAGACGAAACCACGATATACTATAGTTGAAACTACAATATTTTTAAATATATTAGTCGTAACTATAACAAGACCGAACAGAAAGAGGAATCGATATGAGTGGATTCAAACTAGGAACGAAAGAGATAGCAGCCATAGCAGTAATGGGCGCCCTCGCCACCATCGCCACAATGATGTTCGCGTTCCCCATCCCCGCGACCTCGGGATACTTCAACTTCGGGGACGCCATAGTCATGAGCACAGCCCTCATCTTCGGTCCCGTCGTAGGGGCCCTAGCAGGGGGGCTGGGGTCAGGCCTCGCGGACCTCCTGGGAGGCTGGTACAACTGGGTCATCTTCACGGCGGTGATCAAGGGGGCCGAGGGCTACGTCGCGGGCACCCTAGCGGGAGACCCCAAGACTAGGACCATCAACAAGACGATCATAGCGTGGGTCGCGGGGGCCCTCGTCATGGTCGCCGGCTACTTCATCGTCCAAGTATTCATGTACGGCTTCGGGGCAGCGATTGCCGAGGCCCCCTTTAACCTTGTCCAGATGCTCGTCGCGGGCGTAGTAGGGATACCGGTATCCATAGCAGTGAAAGATCGCCTCAGCCTCTAGGGACAGGTCTCCCTCGTTTTCTTAAAAAAAAATCTTCATCCAAACCAAACACGGAATTTGCCTGAATACCCGTTTTTAACAAGCATTTCCCGGATGTGTTAGACTACCCTATTTGCGACGGAAATGTGATCATAAAATCAGCTTGAGTACCGATCCTCGGTCCAAGGGTCCGCCGTGTTGCTGTAGCCCGTCGACTCCCAGAACCCGAGCTCTTGTTTCTCCGTGAACCTTATTCTCCTCACCCACTTGGCGCTCTTGTAGGCGTATTTGTGGGGAACTACGAGCCTGAATGGGCCTCCATGGGGGTGAGGTAGCTCGGCATAATCCAATCTGCAAGCGAGCATAACATCGTCCCTGGCCAAGTCTGACAGGGGGAGGGATGTAGTGTAACTTTTTTCGCATTCAATGGTGGCATACTTCGCCTCCTTCAGGGGCTTCGCTTCCCGCATAATGGTGCTGAAGAGGGTTCCCTCCCACACATTCTTCAGCCGAGACCAGCCCGTGACGCAGTGGAAAGGGGAGACCCTCGTGACCCGGGGGAGGGCCAAGAGCTCTCTGTAACTCAGGATCAGTGGGTTCTCCACGAGGCCATCCACCTCCAGGGTCCAATTATTCTCGTCGAATGCATCCGGGAGTTCAACGTGGAGCTTCCTTAGGCTTGCCACCTCGTATTGGCCCGGGGGCACGAGGCTTGTGAGCCTCTCAGCTACGTTGCTCAGTCTTGTTATACTACCGAGATACAACGCAGAGAACAGTGTGACTACGGTTCCGGCGATGAGGATGATGGAGTCTCTACGGGTCTGGGAGACTGCTGCTATAGTCGGAGGGGAATCCTTGATCCGGAGCCGCCTCCTCATCAGTGCGAAGTTTACGCCGATGGCGACGTGGAGAATACCGCTGACGGTCAAGAATACGTCGTAGTTGATGTGGCTCTTGAACGGGAAGAGCCAGCCGAGGCCCAGCTTGAACCAGTCGATACCGGTGATTCCCACGAGGAATCCCGTTATTATCAGGACTAATCCGGTGAACCTCTGGGCCAGCCTCATCTTCGAGAGATTGGAGAGCTCCCCTCGCAGGAATTTCCCGATATTGCCTTCCCAGTCGTACCAGAGTACGAACAGGGATATCGCCGCGTGGAAGAGCAATAGGACCATGAAGATCACGCCCTGTAGGGCGTGTATCCTTGCGGCGATATCCGCCTCGATATCCAGGATCGTCTGACCGTATCCGGTGGCGAGCAGCGTCACGGAGAATACGGACAGAGTCCACGAGAGCCCCCTATTGAACTTGATGAGGCGTGGTCGAAGACTCTTCGCCATTCCCGTTGGGGCGTAACCGCGCCCTTTAAAGATTTACAGCTGGCCCCTCGGGGCTTACATGTCGCCTGAGATCGCTTTGATGTCGACGAGGGGGGTGATCCTGGAGGTATCGATGGGCCTCGCGAACTGCCTCTCGATCTCCTGGCGGTGGATGGTGTTCATGGTGCAGAAGGGGATTATCCTGCCATCCGGGACGGCGTAGTGGATGACGCAGCGGGATGCGCGTTCAAGGTCGAAGTTGTAAGGGTCCATGAAGTGCATGGCCCCCACCATTATCATATTGTGGTGGAGGTCGCTGAGGCTCTTGTAGTCCCCATCCTTCAGGACGGGGAGAACGTGTTTCCTGAACAATCCTAGATCAATGTTCTGGAGGGCTTTCGCGGCGGTCTCGATCTTGGCCCGGGTTTTATGCCCGTTCTCGATCATCCTGTTCCCGTTCTCGAGGGACTCGATGAACTGGTTGATCTCGATGTAATGGGTGATGGGTTTGATCTCCCCTTTTTCGACGATGAGGTAAGTGGCCATTCCGCACTGGGGGTGGGCGCTGAAGTCCACGAATTTTATGTCCTTGAGGTGGCCCACGAACCTGCTGAAGGGATTGGCCGCTGGAACGGGGAACCAGTCGGCACACTTGATAAGCCCCTTGGTCTGCTCCTCCATGAGACGCATCAGGTCAGGGATGGTTATACGCATCTTCTCCCGTTCCCCCTTGGAGATCCTCCCCGTGAACGCGACGGGCTGGAAGTTCACGGCCCTCACGGTATGATGGTGTTCCATGGCGAAACGCAATATGTCCCCGACCTGGCCGTTGTTTACGCCCTTTATGAGCACCGGGACCAGCACGATGCTGTTGAAGCCCGCCTTGTGGAGGTTCTCTATGGCCCTGATCTTCAACGGGAGGAGGTTGAATCCCCTCGCGTATATGTAAGGCTCAGGAGTGACCCCGTCAAACTGGAGATATACGGTACTAGTCCCGGCTCTCTTGAGTTCCCTGCAGTATTCAGGACTCTGGGCCATACGTATCCCGTTGGAGTTGATCTCGACGTGCATGAAGCCCATATCATCGGCCATCCGGACCAGTTCAGCCAGGTCCTCCCTCACCGTGGGCTCCCCGCCGCTATACTGGACAGCGGGGGGGATGACCGGCTTGTTAGTCATCAAGTTCTCTAGGATGCCCCGGATCTCCTCCTTCGTGGGCTCGTACAGGTATCCTGCGGCTCCCGCGTGGGCGAAGCAGATGGGGCACCTCAGGTTGCACCTGTTGGTGACATCTATGATCGCGAGGATAGTCTGGGACTTATGATCTGGGCAGATACCGCAGTCGTAGGGGCAACCCTCTTTGACCTGGGTTCTGGGGTTCTCGAGTCGGGCGCCGACGCGGTAGAAAGACATAGTCCTCTTGTATTCGGAGTAGTCCCCCCAGACCAGATCTTTGAACTCTCCGTGGTCGGGGCAGGTCTTCTTCATGTAGACCTTGTCATCTTCAACGAAGAGCGTCGCGGGCAGCACGTTCAGGCATTCGGGGCAAATGCTTTCCGTCACCCTGATCGTGGTCATCCGGCATCCTCCTCGGCGAACTGTATCATTATCCTATGACTGATTAGCAATATTAGTGTATTATTTCATTGAATGTTCCTACAAGATATGAATCGGATTGATGAGTCGACTTCGAAAAGGGTATGAAAAAGAAATCCCCCCTCCCAAACTGTGGACAAGATTTATGTCCCTAATTTCGAAGGTACATATACTATAAGGCGTCGATGATCGGACAAGAAAATTGACGATGTTATGTTATTTTTTATCCCTTTTTCCGACGTTTTTTACACGAATAGACTCGGAATTGCCGTTGAATAAAACTATGGTCCGGAGTGAGGGACACATTCCATGTCCATTCAAAATTTCGCTGAAAAAGCCCGTAAATCATCTTTTTCAACACCTAAATACCTAGTCTAAATGCACTCGAAAACCCCAAGAAAAACTACGTGACGCCCACGAGAATTTGCCGACCCTTATCGGTGACCTCTAGCCGATATTTCTGTCTCTTATGTATACCCAGATACCCGAATATTTTATCTCTAAAGCTCGTAGGCTCGACCGGTTTCGCTTTAAGAAGACCGTTGAGAGTTCCTTGAGACATCAATTCTATGAGTACCTCCGGCGAGGGAGACATTCTCTCTCTGAGTTCGTTGAGGGTGACAGTGTCCTTTGAGTCTAGGACCGCCCTCAGGAGTTGTATGGTCACCTGATCGGTGTATTCGTCTGAATCTGCACCACTAATTATCTCTGTTTCCTCAAAGTCGGCTCCGTTCACAATGTTTTCAGGGTGATTAAGACTAGTCTTTTTTGAGGAAAGTATCTCTATTACTTTTGCTACGTCTCGCCCTTTCTCTGTGAGACTCCAGAGATCGTATGTGTATCGGCCTACATAGTCTATTGTTGTGGGCTTTCCGCGTTCGTGCTCTTTGGTTATGAGTCCGGCTACCTGGAGGCTGCTGAGCCATGCGTTTATCTCCTTCTTGTGAAGCGTGAGGTCGGTGCTCTTAAGCAAGTCCTGTATGTCGAGGGTGGTGAGATGTTTTGATTTTTTAGAATTCAGGAAGATCTTGTATAGTATCCTCGCATTGGCATTTTTGAGCGGTTTGAGGTCTACTTCAAACAGTTGATCTAGTGCACGGATATCCAGATAATCTGCGATAACCCCGGAATTTGTCTGGTCCACCATCACATATATTCAGGAATAAAAAGAATATTAAAGTTTCGCCTTCTTCTTCCACTCATAATTAATAAAAGCGTGTAATATCAAAGGCTGCCGCTCTCATAAGGAGACCTTAAACAGCTCAACATATCCAAAGTCATGGACTCAAGATCATATTGGGGCTCTCAACCCCACTCCTCTCTCGCTGCAGAATCGTCGATGGAGTGGGGCCAAGTGTCTGCTATCTCCTGCCGATAATCAGGGACATACGAGACCTCGAAATCGGGTATATGCTTCCGGATCTTTGATGCAAGTTCTCCGACCGAGAAACTAACCCCTGCTAAGTTAAAGTCCGTGTGATTCTTTAGCCTCGAGAGGTCGGCATCCATGACATCTAGGGTAACCTTGAGGCCGTCAGGCATGTATATCATGGGGAGAACAGGCCTCTCCTCTACGAAACAGGTATATCGACCGTTCTTCATCGCTTCATAGAAGGTCTCCACAGCGTAGTCCGTGGTTCCTCCGCCCGGAGGAGCGACGCTGCTGATGACCCCAGGAAAACGAACGCCCTTGATGTCCACCCCATATTTGTTGAAATAGTCCCCCAGAAGCTCTCCAGTCACCTTGGTAATTCCGTATACTGTTTTCGGGTGTAAAATTGTCTCCTGGGGGGTAAAGTCCTTGGGGGTCTCGGGGTCGAAGACGGCGATGGAGCTCGAGTGGAAAACCCTCACCAGGTCTAGCTCCCGGGCCACCTCGAGCACATTGTGAAGCCCCAGGGTGTTTACATGCCAAGCGAGTTGGGGATTCCTCTCTCCAGTGGCTGATAGGATTGCGGCGAGGTGATAGATCGCATCTATCTCGTGCTCTCGGACTACCCTTTCCAGTCTCTCTTGTTCAGTTACTTCTAAGATTTCATAGGGGCCTTGGCTGATGAGTGTCCTATTCGGCTCCCGAATATCTGAGGCGCCCACGTTCTCGCTGCCTTACCTCTCTCAGCTTAGGTGTGAGCTCGGAGCCGATCTGTCCCGACGCCCCCGTGACCAGAACCCATTTCATGACTACCGGGGACAACTAAAACCGCCTTCGAAACTATTTGTGTTTCCCATGTTTGCTCATGATCGGGCTCGGATCAGGGTTCAGATGAACGCGAAAATCACCATCGAGCAGCTCGACAGCGTAATCGAGGCCATCGAGAGAAGAGGAAAGAAACTGGAGATCATCTAGAAGAAATTCTCTTCAAAAAGGGTAGTCTTATAGGCGCTGAAAAATGCGCCCGTATTATCACATCTTCCGTTTTAGAGATGCGCCGACTGAGAGGGTGCTCAGGATCAGCATCAGAATATAAGCCACGAACATCTTCCATCCTCCTTTCCTAATTTACCTTGAAGGGGCTCACGAGGGCCCTGTACCGCTCGAGGAAATCGACCCCCTCACTAGTGGTCACGAACAGCCTCCCCTCCTGATTGGGGTCCAGCATCCCGTTAGCGATGAGCCTCTGTAGGTAGCCTTTCACAATCTTGAAGTTCAGGTTGGCCTGATACACGATCTGGGTCTTCTTAGCGCCCGCTCTCGCCACCTGGAGGATGTCGGCGCAGATATCGAGGTCGTTTCTTCTCACGGATTACACCTCTTCATTGGATATTAAGGAATTTAATTTAGATATAAGGCTTCTCTGGCGAATTAAGAAAGAATTTCCCCCATTTCACATAAATAAAGCCTTTTTATCCAATATTAGGAATGGTTTCCCGATTTTCGATTGATCTTCCATATGTGGGAAAAACATGGATCAGGAACATATGTTTAGGAGAGATGTTTACGGGATATAAACGTGAAACTAAATATGGATTAATCTTCCTGAACCCAGGGATTTGTCTCATATTAACGTGACAAAAGTGGGGAAATTTGGTCTATGAGCCCAGTTAATCAAGCTCTGTGCTCATAGAGGAACTCCTTTAATCGGGACAGTCCCTCCGCCAGCTTCTCCGCATCCCCACCCCATCCGATCCTGACGAACCCCTCGGTCTCGAAACAGCTCCCCGGAACAAGGAGAGTGCTCTTTTCGTCTATCAGACGGCGGCATAGCTCCTCTGAGGTCATATCGAGATGGTACCGCAGGAATGCGATGGTGCCTCCCCGTGGTGGGACCCAGTCGATGAGGGGCTCTTCCTCCACCCACTCTGAGAGGACCTCATAGTTGCGGCGTACGATCTCCGCGTTCCTCTTCGTGATCCTCTCCACGTTCTCCACGGCGAGGGTCGCGAGGGCATCGTCGATCATCCCATTGCTAATAGTCGTATAGTCCCTGCGGTCCTCGCATTTCGAGATTACATCCTCGTTGGCCGCGATCCAGCCCAGCCTCAACCCTGTTAAGGAAAGGGGCTTCGAGAACGAACCGGTCGCTATTCCATTATGGTAGAGTTCGACAACCGAGAAGACCCTGTCTGAAGGGTCGATGTAGACGCCCCTGTAGGATTCGTCGTCGAGGAGGTAAGCCCCCGCCTCCTCTGCGATCTCGCATATCTCCTTCAGCATCTCGTTGCCGATGAGGCTCCCGGTGGGATTGTTGGGGTTGTTGATGACGATGAGCTTGGTGCTGTCGTCGACGAGCCTCCCCAGTTCGTCGGTGTCCGGCAACCAGCCGTCCTCCATTTTCAGCCTCAAGAACTTTACGTCGGCACCGAAAGACCTAGCCACGCTGTAAAGCTGCTGGTAAGTGGGGACGACCGAGACGATGTTGTCCCCGGGCTCGACGAGGCTGTAGAAGACCAGGAAGTTGGCCCCTATGGCACCTCCCGCAACCAAGGTGTTCTCGGGCCCCAGTCCTTCATAAAGCTTGGAAATCCCGGTCCTGAGCCCTAGGGATCCCGGTATGTAACCGTATGTGAGCTGGGTGTCCCACATCTCGTTGAAGAAGTTTTCCCGTCCCATGAGGTGGAGGAACTCCCCGATCGTGAAGGGTTCAATGCATGTCTCCGAGACGTTGATCTCAACGTTGTGCTCGTATTCGTTGAGCCACTTCTCCACTCTGAAAGATTCGACCCTCACTCAGTTCACCCTTGGGGACCTATCTCCTCGCCTCATTTATCACGTTTCTCAATGGGGATGCAGGGACTCAGAAGAATTCGTTGAGCGTCTTCGATCTCTTCCTTTTGAGCACCTCTGAGCAGACCTCGGGGGACAGGGCCTTGAACTCGAGCCCCAGTTTCGCGAGGAGCCCCTGAGCGCCCCTGGCGAGCTCCGGCGCCACGAGTATCCCCCTGATCCTCATAGTGGAATCGTTCTTGAAGATATCCATGTACTTCTGGAGCTGGAGCACCGCTTCGCTCGTCGCCGGGTTCCTCTTGATCTCCACGATGGTGAGGACGTTGTCATTGTCCACCCCCATGATGTCTATGAACCCTGGCTCCACCGGCTTCTCGGCCTTGATGGGCCTGAAGCCCTCCTCGAGGAGATCGGGCTGGAACAGGATCGCCTCCTGCATGTCCTTCTCGCTCGCATGGAGGTAGAACTCCCCCGAGTCCTGGAGGTCCAAGACGGCGACCATTATTATCCTGTCGAATGTCACCTCGAGGGTCTCGTTCTCCTTCCTCCTGAAGGCCCGGATAGAGAGATTATCGTCCTTGATAGCGGTCCTGAAGATGGACCCCGGGGGCTGCCAGTTCACAGGGGCGTAGTTCGTGGGACGGTGGACGAGGGCCGACCCATCTGGCTTCAACATGACTATCCTCTCCCCGGGCTCCAGGGTCGAGCTGGCCCTGCCTTGGTAGTCCACCCAGCAGTTCCCCGAGACGATCACAGTCTTATGTCTGGAGGTCCCGCCAACAACGGCCTGGTATGCCTCCGCTACAGTGGGGGCTCCCAGTATCATGTTTTTCCGATTGTTGGCTTTCATGTTATGGGCCTCCAACGGATTATACACTTCACTATATTTAATGGAAATTGCTCAGCAATCAAAGATTAGCATTTTAAAGCTGGGAAGAGATGAATCCGAGATACATAACCACTATAAATATTACAGATCTATCTCCCGACGGCGGGTAATGGGGTTAGATCCCGATGGATGTGCTACTCAGAGGGCTGTGTGAGCTACAGATCGACGACTTTCCTGATAAATCGCTAACCCAAGAATATTCAGTCCTACTCATGGAACTGGGTATTCCTGAGGAGTCGAAACGCTTTTTCCTGATGGGTTATATCGCCGGCAGCGCCCGATCCCGGCTCAACGCAAGCAATCTCGCCATGTTCAACCGACCTCTGAATGGGGACGAGATCGATGTTTTCTCTGAGGTCCTGGGGAGGCGTATAGACGGTATCCTGGAGAAGATACTCAATCAAGAGATAGAGGATTATGTGAAGGAGGGAAGCGTGGCTGAAGAGCCTCAGCCAGATGTTGATAGTGAATACGAGGAGCCCCCCAGCGAAGACGATATCGAGGAGGTCCCCCTCAAGACCGTGGCAACAATCGGGAACCTGGAGATCGAAGAGGAGAAGTACCGTTTCAAGATATCCGGGAGAAAGAAATCCTCCCCCACTATCCTCGGGATTCCTGTCACCCCTTAAGGAATAAGGAGGGAGCCGGAGGCATTCAGCCCACGGAGGTCACTATGTTGACCCAGGGAGAATTCAGCTTCTCGTCGTAGACAGCGAGGTGCTCCATCGCCCCGGAGAGGACGAATGTTCCGTGCCCAGGAAACATCATGTCGGGCTCAAGGGCCATCATCTCCTTGATGGAGGACTTCCACTCCGGCAGGACGAAGCCGGGACCGTTGATGAACCCCAGCTTGCCTAGGGCGGAGGCGGTGTCCCCCGGGAAAAGGCATCGCGAACCCCCGTCTTCAATCAGAAGGGAGATTCCCCCGGGAGAGTGGCCCGGGGTATGCACGACCTGGAACGCGACGCTTCCGACCTCGACGCTCTCTCCGCCCCTCAAGACGGTGTCGACTTCCACGGGCTCAAAACTAAGGCCCCTCTCCAGCCCCATCGAGTAAAGGGTGAGCTCTCCCAGTCCCTCTAGTTCTTCTTTCTCGGCTTCGTGGGCGGCTATAAGGCACCCTGTCGCCTCCTTGAAGCCTTTGTTGCCGCCGATGTGGTCGAAATGGCAGTGGGATATGAACGCGACCTCCAAGTCATCGGCGTCGAATCCCATCCTCTCGATGTTGCCGATGATCTGGGGCACGCCCTTCCCTCCGCCCGTGTCGACTATCGAGAGGCTCCCCCCGCAGTCGATCATGTAGATGTTGCAGTCCCCCACGGCAGAGTAACCGTAACCATATCCCCCGACGAGGTAGATATTCTCAGTGAGTTTCATACAATCAGCCTTGATACGCATTAGAACGTGTAAGCTATTAATCGATCCCTCAAAACTGAAAAGCCCGGTTTTCCAGATAGACACATTCTTTGGCTGATTGGAGGGATCGAAGCATCGAACAGGAGTCGTGAAAGGCACTAAATTTACTTTCCCATGCAACCCGTATGGATTGTACCGGAATATTCGAAGAATATTCGACGTTTTTTCACGACGCCTTATAATATATATACCTTCAAAATTATGGGCGGAAAAACTGTCCCTGTAGCCTCAGAACGACATCATTGTATACCGTCTTTATAGTTTCAGCTTGAATCTCTCGGCCATCTCTGGGTAGTGCATCTCGTTGAACTCGTCGAACTTGTCAGGATGATCAAGCTTGACGTGGAATCGTACCCCTCCCGGGCTCGCAGCCTGCCTATCACAGTATGGGCACTGATACCTTTCCATCTGGACTGACAAAAGAATGCCTTCGCTTCTTAGTCTCTCCTAACTGATTAATACACTTTTCCCTAAAAGAATTTCGTCGCTACGCATGAATAAGAGCCACTTTGGAGGGGGAAGCCTGATTATGTCCCATAAACATGAGACAAAAGAAGGCATTTCCCGCTAACAATGCAACTTTTAAGAGTTCCAGACACCAATATGAGGAGGGAGCCAAAGTTGTCCGACAGAGAAGACTCCAACATCACATGGATCACGTGCCCCGACTGTGGGGCAAAAATGGGCGTAGTTATCTCGGTGGGTAAATCCGCTACTGGGATCCAGGCACCGCCTCTGGCTCAGGTAGTCCCTGCTATGCCTGTCTTGGCACAGGGTGGAATACAGGAGAGGCTGGTCGCAGCGGGCGTGGACCTCACTCTAGTTGATGTCGAGGAGGGGGATGATATGGTATCGGTGAGCCCCAAAAAGTTCCTCGGCGACCTATGGGGCCCCATCAACGAGGCCATCCGCACCTTAGGGGGAGGATGGATCAGAGACGGACGTTCCAGCCGCTGGGAGATCATGAAGGAAGATCTGGAATAAGTTCTGGAGATAAAAGGGGAAACCTTAGCGGGGGTCACCACTGCCTGAGCTCAATTGAAACCCCGTTAGAGTCCTTCATCTCGCCCCCCTTCGTGGCCCCCAAGGCCCGGGGGTGCTGAGAGATCTTGACTCGCGCGCGTAAAAAAGGGGAACTACTTGTCCCTGAACATGTATGCGATTAGTGTTGCCAAGAGTACCCCGATTACTACCGAGGCGTAAGGGAAGCCGGGTATAACCCACTGTTTCTCATCATCTGTATCATCAGGCGTATCGTCACCGGTCTCCTGAGCTACCTCTAGGATTGTCCACGTGGAGAAGTGGTCTGTCTCACACTCCAGTACACTTTCGTCATCCAGAGTAGAGTCCACAGCCTGCCATGAGACGCCATTCCAGTAGGCCCACCGGAGCTGGGAGGCATTCACTTCCCTGTTGAGCTTCTGTTGCAGCATTCCAGCATCCACGTGGAGTCCCAGCTTGGCATCCAGGGGTCCAGTCCCATTGGACTCTATCTCAGCGTAGAAGCCTATACCCTTCTCAGGTGCCTCAACGCTGACCATTGGATTCAACTGGAGGTTCATACGGAGTTGCACTGGTTCTTCGGGGTTCAACTGTAATCGGAAGAGTCTCTCAACTATGTCGTCGCCTGCCGTGATATTCATCTCCATGTTCCTTGTGCAGTTTAGCAGCATGTTCATGTTCTTGAAGGCGAACATCAGACCCTCATTTTCGCGGGTGGTCCACTGGAAGCCATGGGGGATCATGTGGCTGTAATTGTAGGCTTTGGCGTGTTCATGTACGCCAGGGATATTAGGTGTAGGCATCGAAGGGGGGTCTTTCATCTCCCTTACAGTCCAGGAGCTGAAATGATTCGTATCGCAGACGAGGAAGCCCTCCTCATCCATCCAGCTGTGGACTGGAGCCCACTCGCTGCCATTCCAGTAACACCAGCGGAGTTGATGCCTGTTGACACTCCTATTGGTCAGACCCTGCATCTCCGCTTCATCGATAAAAAGCCGCATTCTTGCCTTGATCCCCTCGGTATTATTGGGCTCAATCTCTAGATAGTGGTATACGCCGTCACGTGGGGGCTCGATACCCTCAGGGGGTCCTAGACGTGCATTGACGTGTAGCGTGAGGCTGTTTTGCAGTTGAAGCTGCATATCCAGATAATGAAGCCGTAGACCGGATTCACCGGATATGTTCATCTCCATCTGCCTATTAGCGTAGAACTGCATGGTCATATTCCTGAACTGGAATACCTGGGGCCCGGAGGCATTATACCTATAGGCAAAGCCACTGGGCACAGTATCAGACCTGTTAACTCTATTTGCATCACCGGGTGGATCCGGGGGTCCCGATGAACCTGAGCCACCACCCATCCCAGCACCCAGAACAGTTGTTACAGAGAAAAACATCATTAAAATTAAAGCAGTCGCATACTTTCGATTATTCGAATGTAACATAGTTACCAATACTTCATCTATGTTTCAGGAATATCAGGTTAGCCATGGAACGGCTGTTCCAATATATGCGCGCGCATGATCTCCACATGGTCTACAGCCTCGATCATGACGAAACACCACGCGGTGGAGCAACATTCATCATAAAGACCACGAACGCCTTTCCACTCCGAAAAAAAGTATCCGAATCCTTTTGTATCATGGAAAGTTGTTGGAGGATTTATTCCCCCATTGATCATTGGAGAGGAGATCATGAGCAACGTCCCTGGCCCATCCCCCGACCTCCTTCGTCTGGATGACCTCCTCCAAAAACGCGTTCCAACTGAGCTCGGTGGATTTTCTCCACGCCTCATAGGCCGCAACGAGGTTCGCATGGGCATCCCGGTGATATCCACAGTAACCCCCCTCGGAGCCCTCCCTGTGACAGAGACTACATCTGGCCATCAGCCGGGTTCTCCTTCTTCTTGCTGGGGCAGCCAATGTTGATGCACAGATCCCAAGGACGCCTACGTCGCCTGAGCACCGTGATCCGGGGAGCACCACACACCGAACACTTCCTGCCCGTCGCTTGGATCTTCCCCTTCTGGGGTAGCGGGTAACTCGCATCACACGATCCCTGGAAGTAATTGGTGCAGCCCGCAAACCGCTTTCCGGTCTGCTTGCTCGTGATGATCTGAATCTCTCCCGTCTCGCAGACAGGGCAAGCCCCCAGCGTGACGCCCTTCCTCGAAGCCCTGAGGAGCGCCTCGTTGATCGCGGTTCCGATGCTCTCCTCGTTCAGCTTGAACCCCGATAGGGCGGGTCCAAGGACTCTTATCGCCTCCTCGACAACGGCATCAGCATTCGTCTCCCCCGTCCGGATACCCTCAATGTCCTCCTCGAGCTTCCGGGTCATCCCCACGGAGAGGATCTCAGGAACGATCCTATCGAGGGATTCCACGACGGTGAGCCCCAGATCGGTGACGCCGATCTCCCTGCCGTCGACGTAGCCCCGTTTGAACATGGTGTCGATGATGTCGGAGCGGGTCGCCTTGGTCCCGATTCCCTCGCGCTCCATGAGAGCGAGTAGGCTGCCCGGGTTGAGCCTTGGGGGGGGTCTCGTCAGCCTCCGAGGCGCTTCAACCTTCCTGATCGGTATTTTTCGACCGATCTTGAGGGCAGGTAAGACTACCCCATTATCCCTGAAATATGGTCCATAGACCTCGGTCCAGCCCTCTTCCACGAGCCTAGAGCCTTTGAGATGAAAGACGTGCCCGTTTACATCAACGGTTGCCCGCGTGCTCTCCCTGACAGCTGAACGTTCCAGGGAGGCCATAAACCTCCGGCAGATCAAATCATAGACCCTGGCATCCACCTTCTCCAGCCTGCCTGGTTTCTTCCCCGTCGGGTGTATAGCGGGGTGGGCGGGATCATCTTTCTTCCCCTGCCAAGGCCTCAGCGAGGATTTCCCCAGGAGCCTCGATGCGAAATCGGCGTATCCCTTCTGCTCTCTGAGCCCCTCAAGTATCCGTCTCAGGTCGATGGAGGGGGGGAGCCTCTGGCTTGACGTACGGGGATAGCTTATCAGCGCCCCGAGGTAGAGCCTCTCAGCGGCCCGGAGGGTGGTCCGGGGGGAGTAGCGGAGCTTATAGTACGCCTCCCTCTGGAGGTCCCCGAGGCTGAAGGGGGGGAGGGGGGGAAGCTCGGTTCTCGCAGTTTCGAGTTCCTTCAAATCCCCCTCCTTCCCCTCGCACTCTGCGACGATCTTTTCCGCCTTGGAATCACTGTGGATCCGGGACGCCTCGTGCTCTAAAGCGAACTTTTTTCTTCCTAGTCGGACCTCCGCCTTAATGAGCCAGAAAGGAGTCGGGACGAATGTCTGGATCTCCACCTCCCTCTCCTTGATGAAGTTCAGAGTTGGCCCCTGCACCCTCCCTACGCTTAGGACCTTGTAGAAGCCCGTGGCGTTCTTCACTGCCAACGTGAGGGCTCGTGTTAGATTGATCCCGAAGAGCCAGTCCACCTCGTGACGGATTCGACCGGCCTCGATGAGAGGGAAGTCGAGAGAATCGGACATCTCATCCCAGGCATGGTTGAGATCCCGATCAGTGAGGGTGGAGAACCTCATTCTCCTGGCCTTCGCGACGCTCTCCTCTCCGCAGACGTGACGCAGGATCATGTAGCCGATGAGGCTCCCCTCCATGTCGTAGTCGCAGGCGCTCACGTAGCCCCCCACACCCAGCGAGAGCTTCCCGATCACCTCCACGAAGCGCCTCGTCCTCGCCATCTTCTTATCCGCCACGTGAGAGGGCACCCACTCGTAATCGAAGATTGGGTACGTCCATTTCCCCCCTTTCTGGGCAACGAAGAACAGATGCCCTAGGGCCGAGACGACGATGAGGTCAAGCTTCCCGCGCCGAGCGACGTGATAAGGCACCCCACGCTCCGAGAAGCTCTCGGGCGCCCCGTCGTCGTCGAGGGCCTGGGCTACTCTGCTCGCTGCCGTGGGCTTCTCGCAGACGACCAGGACCCGCTCAGTCAACCCGGTCTATATGTTAATTTCTAGGACTAAAACATTGGGAAAAAATGATGGTCCCTCCATGAGGGAGGGATGTCACTTGATGTACTTTCTCATGTGGGCCGAGGTCGCGTGGGGCGGCGGCAGGTCCACCATGGTCTTGAAGCCCGGACCCGAGTTGATCACCTGAGGTATCATGTTAGCGGTGATCGCTATGGTGCCAAAGTCCCCGTGGACGCAGGGCGACGTCTTCTCGTTTATGGGGGGCTCCCCCCTGATGGTGACGCTGTCGAACTCCTCCGGGGCCCCGATGTAGGCTTTGAAGTCCATGGTGATGAGGGCCTCTCCCCCCTTCATCCCGTAGGCCATCTGCATCGAGCCTGCGTTGTGCCCCTTTGGGACTTCGATGGCGTCGCTAGCAACATCCTTTTCGAGCACCACCGGTTGGACCTGGTCCACCTTGATCTCGTCGAGCTCCCAGCCCACGGCGTCGGCGATCATCTGGATCGACTGCTCGAGGCCGACGTGGCCTGTGATCTCATGGGTGGCGATCTTATCCTTGAACTCCGTTACGCTGAGCCCCGCACCGATCTTTTTCTGGAATGGGACCCTGCGCGTGGCGGCGTCCATCTGCCGGGTTATGTAGATGTCGTCGACCCTGGTGCAGACCCCGGTCAGGAAGATAGGGAGAGTGTCCATCAAGAATCCAGGGTTGATCCCCGTTCCCAGAAGGGTGCCTCCGCTCTCCTTGGCCAGCTTGTCGAGCTTCTTGGCGTACTCTCCCCCTTCCTCGGTAGCTGTGGGGTAGGCCAGCTCCTCGCAGGTGGAGACGATGTTCACACCGTGCTTGAGGATCTGGGTGAACTGATCATATGTCTGCCTCAAGTAGGACATGGTGGTATGGCAGACGATGTCAGGCTTGGTCGTTGACAGGACCTCGTCGGTGTCATTCGAGATGACGACCCCCAGCTTGTCGACGCCCAGAACCTCCCCCAGATCCTTGCCGACGATCGCTGGATTGATGTCGATGGCTCCGACGATCTCCACGCCTTTCTTGGTGAGCAGGTGCCTCGCTAGGCGCCTCCCGATTACCCCGATCCCGTAAGAAACGACTTTGACCGATTCCATTTTCGGACCTCTCCAATAATGGGTGCAGATGGATTATATATCTATCTTGAGCGCTAGCAGATAACCGCCCTCTCTCCTCATCTAAACCTGCACACGATCAACTGTCCCTCCTCTGAATCAGGGGAGACGAGGAAGAGAACTTTCGCGTCCATATCAGAGAAGACCCGGACCACTCCATCTTCAGAACGCATCGCCTCGCAGAACTGGAGGAACTCCTTCATAGGCCTCTCGGAGACCTTGATATTCGTTTCAGTCTGGGTCAAGCTGACCTCCCCATTCAGCTCATATCCTCTGCTCTTCACGATCTCTATTCCTCTCTCGAAAGGGACTGGTATGGGGTAGGCTTCGAATAGTAATAGCGAAAAGAGCAGCGCGAAGGTGATGTAAGGATATGAAGCCTTTAACCTCGTATTTACATGGTGAAACAATTCCATAAGTTTCAGTAATTTTTGTATCTTAGTAGATAATAAAGTAGTCGACCCGATGAGGTGGGATGTTACATCAAACATAATGAATGTCTCAAATTATTGAGAGAAAAGAGGGGTCGGGGCACTCGGGCTATCGAGCCTTGGAGAGCCGCCTTATAGCTATATCAGCTGCGACCAACAAGGGATCATACACTTCTGACACCGCAGGGCAGTAGGCGAGCTCGATGGTGCTGAACTCCCGAATCGTCATCTTTTGCTTGATCGCCAGAGCCACCACGTTCATCCTCCAAGCCGCTCCCTCCTCCCCGATCGCCTGACCGCCAAGAATACGCCCCGTCCCAGCGTCGACCACCAACTTCACGGAGATGTCCTTAGCCCCCGGCATCCAGGTGGGTTTGATCGCCATATTTGCCCTGCCGGTCACCACCTTGAAACCGTTCATCTCTGCGGCAGCCGAGTTGTACCCGGTGCAGGAGATCTCGAGGTCCCCGATGAAGGAAACGAAAGTACCAAGGTTGCCCCCGAAGACCATGTCGCCACCGGCAGCGTTCACGCCGGCAACCATTGCCTGTTTGAAGGCGGTTGTGGCTAGGGCGACGTATGAGGGTTTTCCGTCGACGCCGCTGAATGACTGGGTGCAGTCGCCTATCGCGTAGACGTCCTTGACGCTGGTCTCCATCCTCTCGTCGACCAGCAAAGCACCCCTCTCAGTTACCAATCCGGCCTTCTCCCCGAGCTCTGACGCCGGCTTGACGCCCACCGCCATAACGACGATGTCTGTGGGTATAGTCTCACCTGCAATCACGACGGATTCGACGCGATCCTCACCATTGACGGAGTCGATCCCCTTTCCGAAGAGGATGTGAAGCCCTTTCGAGTCGAGATATTCAAGGATAATCTTCCCCATATCGGGGTCCAGGTTCCGGGGGAAGGGGGGAGGGCTTCTCTTGGTGACCCAGATTTCCAGCCCCAGCTCTTTCAACGCGAAGGCTATCTCTAGACCAATTGCTCCTCCGCCGACGACAACGGCGTTCTTGGACTTCAGCGCTACGTCTTTGAGCTCTTTTGCGTTCTCTGGATTGGTGACTACGTGTACCCCGCGTCCTAAGAACTCCTCAGCCCCAGGAATTGGCAGGATGATGGGTTGACTCCCCGTGGATAATATCAGGGAATCATAGCCAATCCATGAGACCTCTCCTGTCTCCAGATTTTCCACTTGGACTCTCTTGCCCTCCGTGTCGATCGAGAGAGCATCATGGCTAAGCAATTTCTTGAGCTGCCGAGTCGAGGGGACAGTGTGCTTGAGATCCTCAAAGCTGTCGACGATTCCCTCGATCGCGTAAGGTAATCCGCATGGGGAAAACATGTCGTACTCACGCCTCTCCACGACGGTGATCTCGACGTTCCGATCAAACCGTGTAGCGGCCCTCGAGGAGTAGAGACCTCCAGTCCCTAAGCCAATTATCACGATTTTATGTGACTCTACGTTCTTCTTTTCACCCATTGTTTGCAATCCTTCTATTTCATCGCCAGTGATTTAATGCTTTTTTGATTAAAACCTGCGTTTCGCTCTGCGTGCGCGGCGGTTTTCATTAGCAGATTATGATGTGTATGTGGCTATCCAGTTAAATATCAGATATCACCTATCCGAAGGGAGTTTGGAGAGAAATGACACAGAGCGTCACGGACTCGGAGAGGATCGTTATTCTTGGGGCTGGCGTCGCTGGGCTGCGAGTGGCACAGAGACTCGGGCGCCGTCTCAAACCTTCCGAAGCCCAGATCATGCTGATCGATGAGAACGACTATCATCAATTCTTATACCGAATTCATGAGGTCTGTAACCTCGAATACGAGGACAAGGAGATCATCGTCCCCCTTTCGAGAATACTGAGCAAGAGAGTGGATTTCCGCCAGGCCTCGGTCCAAAACATAGACACTGAAGAGAAGATCGTCACCACGGACAAGGGTGATATCCCCTACGACATATGCGTCATAGCCCTCGGCAGCCATGTCACATATTTCGGGATAGAAGGCCTCGAGGAGAACTCGATGACTCTTACCAGCTTCGAGGCGGCAAAGAGCATCAGAGCAAGGATACAGGAACTATTCGAGGAGACATCGGAGACGGGGAGACCCCCCAAAATCCTGATTGGCGGAGGAGGATTCACGGGGGTGGAGCTCGCCGGCGAGCTCAGCGACTATTTACCCATCCTGTATGAAAGGCATAACCTCGAATCCTCCAGCATATGTGTCTCTATCGTCGAGGCCCTGCCCACGATCCTCACTGGTTGGAACGAGAAACAGGTCCTGATGTCTCAAAAAGTCCTCAGGAATAGAGGTGTAGAGCTCCTTCTCGATGATCCCGTCTCCCGTGTGTCGAAGAACAGGGTCGAGATGAAGAGCGGGAAAATATATGAGCCCGATCTGTTCGTATGGACCGGAGGCGTCAGGGGAGACCCCGCCTGCGGGCTTGATTTCCAGTTGAAAGGTCGTAGGATCTCGATAGACGAGTACTGCAGGGCCGAGGGATATGAGGACATTTATGTCGCAGGGGACTCGGCGTGTGCCGTTGACGCCGGAAGCAGGAGGCCAATGCCGCCTACGGCTCACGTCGCGATGGTCCAGGGAGACCTGGTCGGCGATAACATCGTCGCAAGCCTGAGGGGTTCACCGATGAAAAAATACGTCTACAAGAGGGCGGGGGAGATCGTGACCCTGGGGAAGACCAACGCCATGGGAGATCTTTTCGGATTCTTGTTCTCGGGGGCTTTCGCCAAGTTCATGAAGAAGGTGGTGCACTGGTGGTACCTCCACTCCATCGGAGGCTTCAGCTTCCTACTTGAGAATATGTGACCGGCACTACTCTGTTCGTCCATCTTTGATCCGGTCCACTCTCACCGCGCAGACCTTCAACTCGGGTATCTTCGCCAAGGGATCATAAGCGGGGTTGGTCAATATGTTGGCGGCGGCCTCCGCGAAGTGGAAGGGTATAAAGACCACACCTTCCTTGATGCCGTCTGTGACCCAGGCTTTAAGGGAGATCTCGCCTCTCCTGCTCGTCACCTTGACGGCGTCCCCGTCTCCCACGCCAAGAGTGCGGGCGTCTGCGGGGTTAATCTCCATCACCGCCTCGTTCACCTGATCCGTCAAGGTCTTGGACCTCCTCGTCATGGTCCCGGTGTGCCAGTGGAAGAGGAGCCTCCCCGTCGTCAGGATGTAAGGATACTTATCGTCGGGCTCCTCCGCCGGAGGCTTGTACTCTACCGTCTGAAACCTTCCTAGTCCCCGGCTGAACTCGCCCTGATGGAGGATCCGGGTTCCGAGGTGCTCCTTGTGGGGGCACGGCCATCGCAAATCCTCGTTCTCCAGCCTCTCATGGCTGACGCCGCCGTATATTCCCCCAAGGCTGGCTATTTCGTCCATGATATCCGATGGGGATTCGTAATTCATCTGGAACCCCAATCGCCTAGATATATCGGAGATAATCACCCAATCGGGGCGGCTGCCACCAACAGGATCGACAGCCTTCCTGATCATCTGGATGCGCCTATCTGTGGCCGTGAAGGTCCCGTCTTTCTCCGCAAAGCTCGCAGCTGGAAGAACCACATCCGCCATCTTCGCGGTCTCGCTCATGAAGAGCTCGGAGACCACAAGGAAGTCGAGTTTACCGAGCTGCTCCCTCACGTGGTTGGTATCTGGGTCGGATAGCATCGGGTTCTCCCCCATGATGAACATGGCGCGGATACCGTCGCCGCACTCGTTGATCATCTCCATGAGGGTGAGCCCATTCATCACCGGAAGGGTGCATCCCCATACTTTCTCGATACGCCCCCTCCTCACATCGTCCTCGACGCTGACATAACCCGGTAGATAGCTCGGAAGACCCCCCATATCGCATGCCCCCTGGACGTTGTTCTGTCCTCTGAGGGGGTTGACCCCCGTCCCAGGCTGCCCCACGTTTCCCGTGAGCATCGCTAGATTGGCTGTCGAGACGACGTTGTCGACGCCGGTGGTGTGCTGGGTTATACCCATGGAGAAAAAGATGGAGGCTTTTCCTGCCTCCCCGAATAGTCTCGCCGCCTCCCTGATATTTCCCGCTGGTACCCCCGTTATCGGTTCCACCAGTTCGGGGGAGTATCTCCCGATCTTTTTCCTGAATTCTTCATACTCCTCTGTGCGGGACTCGATGAAACTATCGTCCTGGATACCCTCCTCAAGGATCACGTTCATCATCCCATTCAAGAGTGCGACATCGGACCCAGGCCTATGATTGAGATGGAGCACGGCATGGGCTGTGAGGCCGATCTCCCTGGGATCCGCCACGATGATTCTGGCCCCTTTCTTTGCGGCCTTTATCATCCGTCTCGCGATGAGGGGGTGCTGCTCCGAGGTGTTGGATCCGATCACGAAGATCACGTCGGCCTCCTCGATGTCCTCCTGGGAGTTGGTCATCGCACCGCTCCCGAAGGACGATACCAGACCCGTGACGGTGCTCGCATGGCACAGTCTAGCGCAGTGGTCGATGTTATTGGTCCCAACGACAGCCCTGGCCAGCTTCTGCATCAGGTAGTTCTCCTCGTTGGTGGCCTTGGCCGACGAAAGGAACCCCAAGGCGTCGCTCCCGTGACGATCCCGGGCCTTACCTAGTTCCTCGACGACCTTATCGAGGGCTTCATCCCAGGTCGCCTCCCTGAAGCCCTGTCCTTCCCTTATCAGGGGGGTGGTCAACCTGTCTGGATGGTGAATGAACTCGTGGGCGCTCCAACCCTTGATGCAGAGCTTCCCCTCGCCCGGGCCATCCTGATGGGGAAGGACCCTGGTCACTCTCCCGTCGCGGACCACGAGGAAAAGCCTGCACCCAGTCCCGCAATAGATACAGACAGTCGGGACCTTCATCCTAAGGCCTCCAGAATCTTCTCCTCGAACCCGGATGACTTCGTCCGATGGCGCTTGAGCCCGATATCCTCCAAGCTATACCCCATGGCCAAGCCCAGGAGCTGAAGATAGAACAGAACGGGCACACTGAAATCGAGCCCCAGCCTCCTGGAGGCGAGAAGCTGCCCCATGTCGAACTGGTAGAAGCACTGGGGGCAGATCACGGAGACGCAGTCCGACCCGGCTCGGTGCATTGACTCTAGCTTGGCACCGAGAAGCTTGTCTGCCCCGTCTTTATCCCCGTAGTTGGTGAGGGTCCAGCCACAGCATAGGGTCTTGAGATCAAAGTCGGCAGGCTCCGAGCCCAATACATTAACCATCTTGTCCAGCACTTGGGGATCGAAAGGATCGTCGAACGCCATGATCTCGGGGGGGCTGACGATGTGGCAACCTGTGTGACCCGCAACCGTGAGCCCTTTCAACGGTTTCTCGATCTTACGCGCGACCCGATCCAATCCTACGTCATTCATGAGAACCGAGGCGAAGTGCTTGACATCCACGGTTCCCCTGAACTGGTGGTCGGTCTCGCTGAGAACCTCGTTGACCTTCTCCCTCGCCTCCTCATCCGCCTTCAGCGCATGATTGACATGCCTGAGGGAGTATGTACACCCGTTACAGAGGGTGAGTATGTCAAGCCCCTCCTCCTCGGCCAGCGAAATATTCCGGGCAGCGATAGCCATCCCCGTCAACTTATCAGTAGACAGGAATCCCACCGGCTCAGGGCAGCAGCTAAACCCCCGAGTCTCCTTGAGTTCCACACCCAACTCCCCCAGCACGTTCACGGAGACCCTCTCGAGGTGGGGCAGTCTGACCGATAGGAAGCACCCCTTGAAAAAACTGTACTTCAAAGCTCCTCCCCCCGATACTTGTCAATCTTCCCAGAGAGCCCGGTTTTCTCAGCAATCTTCATCAAGTCTTCTGCTGCTGATTCGTTGAGGGGCTCCAGACCCAGCTGTTGGCGCTGACGGCTGGATGAGACTGTGAGAGGGAACGCAAATCCGGTGGAGACTATATTGGCTACCTCGCCAAAGATGACTGGATGTGCCAGCCCATCCTCGAAGGCCTTAGCCTTCATGGACTCTATGAAACGAATGGGTGAGACCTCATAGGGGCACATCTCCTCACATTTGTGACACGAGACACACAGCCATATGTTGGGATTCTCGGACGGCAAATCCATGCCAAGACAATCATAGACGTATGTGCACTTCGGACTAAATTGGCTGTCAAGCTGTGCGTGGCAGGAATGCTCCTTAACCACGCAACAGACGCCGCACTTTAAGCAGATCTCCGAGGCCTCAACGACAGAGAGGTTGTCGTCAGCATCATAATTCACACGTATGACCAAAGATATCTAGAACAAGTGAGCGTAGTATTATTTACGATTTACCAGAGATAGCGCCGCAGCCTCGCGCTGAGCATCGTCAGAGCCCCCACGCCCCTCCGCTTCAGAGCCGTGAGCGCCAGAAAGAGTAGGCAGCCTGGGACTAGGAGAAGGGCGAGCTTGTTGAACGCCTCGAAGAAGAAAGGCGACTCCTTCTGGAGCAGCCACGTGATGGGGACCGTGCTCCCTGAGACCAGCCACCAGTTGCTCGGGGTGATACGGGTTATCCACCAGATCATATCGTTGGCCAAGGGGATCATCACTAGAACGAAATGATACAGCCAGAACATCATCCCCATGTCATCGTCATCGAACGCGAAGGGTGCAATCAGACAGCCCACATACCATGCTCCCAGTGCGAACATCTCGTACTCCAAGTGTGTGTCGGGCATCGTCACGAACAACAGGAGCACGATTGGCGCAACGGCGAAGGGGATCAACGATAGAAAGGGGAAACGCCCACCAGCCTTCTCGAGTCTTTTCTCAGGCATCAGGTAATCTGCGAAAAATACCAGTGCCATGAGCCCCGCGACGAATAGGAATCCCCGGGAGGTCTTGATGAACAACGGGAAATACCCCAGAACAGGGATCTTGCCTACAACCTTGCCCATGACCCTGGTCTCGCTCACGGGGCGGCTGTCCTGGACGCTGTTGTGGTCGCCTTTAGTGACGAACTGCCACTCCCCGTTCATGAAATATTTGTCTACAGCCCTGTGGACGATATACTCGTTCGTCGACCCAGGCCTCAGGAAGACGATTATCTCACCCTCGGGCATGGATTCAGCGACTACATCCTCGAAGTCCACTATCTGCCCCACAAGGATGAAATCCCCCACACCGAGGGTGGGGACCATGCTCTGCGATACCACAACCATGATGGGGTACGTGGTTTTGAAGCTCGCCTTGAGGACCTGCATGCCACCGAGGGCGATGCCGGCTAAGATTATGAAAAAAATGAAATATTTTAAGTACTCTTTCCAGCCTTCCAAGTCTTTCCCGTCTTGATTGTTTAGGCGTCTGGTTCGGCTGTGTTCGATTCCATCCAGAGGGTCAGCGGCTGGCAGTTGAGAGGAGAAATCTGACCGCCCTCGAAGCACTTGTCCAGACCCTCGCAGACGATGCAGGGGCAATCCTTGATGGATTCGAGGGTCACGAGCTTCGTCTGGGAGAACAACTTGTATGTCCATCTCCCATTATGGAGGACCTTCCTCCGTTCGATGGCGTCTTTCTCCTCGAACTTTAGAGCGAGCCTCGATCCCTCGCGGCTAGTTACACCTAATCCTTTCCACATGTCACTCTGGAGTAGCCCCTCAGAACCTGCATCGAAGACCAGCTGGAGGGCTTTACGCTCCAGATCGTTTTTCTTCGGCAATTCTCCACCCTGTCCAAGATCTAATCATAGTAGATAAGCTCGTCTTCCTCGAGGATGCCGTGGAGCTTGTAGACCGCCTCTTTCACCATGTCCTCGTGTTTCGCTCCAGTGCAAACCAGCTTCCCGCTCGCGAAAAGGAGCATCACCACCTTGGGCACCGCCATCCTGTAGATGAGGCCAGGGAACTGCTCAGGCTCGTACATCACGTTGTCCATGATATCCGCCGCCATCTCCAAGTCGATCTTCCCATGGAGGTTAGCTGACGCAACGATGTTCTGGATCACGATGCTAGGCTTCCCCAGGATGATGATCCCGTTGCCCTTGAGCTCCCGCACGACCTTATTCACAGCGCTCCGGGCCATCTTCTCAGACTTGGCCCCGGTGCACACCATCTTCCCCGAACCGAAGATCAGGGTCGCCGTCTTCGGCCTCTTAAGCCTGAAAACGAGCCCCGGGAACTGCTTGGGCCTATACTCGACGTTCCGGAAGACTTTCATGATGGCCAAGAGGTCGATCTTCTGGTCCAGCGAAGCAGACGCTACGACGTTCTCGATGCTTATGTCAATTTGTTTCTCTTCACCCATATCTCTCACACCACGCTTGAGTTTCAATCACTGCTCAGAGGCTGTTCACCTTGGACAGCAAATCATCGGGGAGCAGATCCTGATTCTCAATCTCCACTAGAGGAAACGAGTTCTGGTTCGGCTCGTGGGCCAGCTTGTCGCTGGAGCCGATCTCCCCCGTGTAGGAGTTGTATGTGATGAATGTGCCCTCGATGGCTTCATCCAGCTTCACGAAGTAAAGGAATATCTCACTCAGCGTGCCACCGATGATGAAGTATAGGTGGAACTTGTCATTCTGGAGATGCTGTATAACGTTCATCGTCGGGGACGACGCGACGAGCATCACGAGATCCCTCAACGTCTTAAGATGAACAAACTTCATAGCCTTCGATATATAAGCCAAAAAACCTCTATTTAAATACTTTAAATACAGGGACAGTTTCAACCCCGTTTTCAAAAATCTACTAAAGACCGGTTTTTACAGAACGGAAAATATCAACTTCATGTATAATTGGATAGGCATTGCTTTCATGAACTGCGTAAAATCACGGCAGTATCGATAAATTCGGGTTAAATTAGGGATGTCACATGTCAACGTCGCACTATAGAACATGCGCCTTATTTCAGCTTGGGCATTAAAAATAAATAGACAAGATGAATATCATTCAGTACATTTTGAAAAAGAAGTATGAAACTACACTTTATTTATGCGTAATTATCTACACCTCAATTTTTACATATTACACGTACCTGAAGCATCTTTCGTTCTCCAGCTTCGCTTGGGATCTGGGTATATTTAACCAGCTCATATACTCCTCAGTCTTCGAGGGCAAGCTCTTCTACTATACCCCAGAGCTCTACCTAAACCCTCAGGGCACTTACCTAGCGATCCATTTCAGCCCGATACTGCTAACCATATTTCCCATCTACGCCCTGTTTCCCTCCATCCTGACGCTGTTGTTCCTGAAGTCAGCGATCCTTAGCGCAGCCGCCATACCCCTCTATTATATCGCGAGAAAGCTGACAGGGAACGACCTCACGAGTCTCATAATCAGCGTCGCCTACCTCCTTAACCCCGGACTCCAGGGGGCAAACTGGTTCGATTTCCAGCCCCAGATATTTATCCCCTTCCTCGTGTTCACAACGTTCCTATTTATCCTGGAGAGGCGATGGATAGCCTACACAGCCTCCCTCTTCCTGACCTTGTCCATCCAGGAGCATGTCTTCACCATCTTGATAGCAATGATCCTGGGCTACCTCAGCCGCGAGAAATTAGAGGATGTAATGACAACTCTGAGGTACCCTAAACTAAACAGGCACACCATACCGTTTCTCTCCGTCCCCGTCTGCCTGCTGTATTACAGTCTCGTGAAAGGATACATGAGCCAGTTCCCGATCACCACTGAGTTTCTCCCGATCTACAAGGCCACCAACGTCTTCACGGCGATAGGTTATAGCGGAGAGACCGTGAATCTACCTTTCTACGCATTGGCTAACCTGGGCAAGGTCCTTGAAGGGCTCTCCCACGACGTCTTCCTCAAGTTCCTCTACATACTTTTCCTCTTCGCCCCCCTCCTATTCCTCCCCCTCATGAACCGCTTCATAGCCGTCAACCTACTCCTCCTCCTCCCATTCCTCCTCTCCAACTACCGGGCGTACTATATGATAGGCTCCCACTACGCCCTCTACATCCTCCCCGGCCTCTTCATCGCAACGGCGTACACCCTCAAATCAAGGGACCCAGAAGGGAGCAGATCCACAGCGAAGTACATTCTCGTAGCCTCGATCCTGGTGATCTCCATGCTCAGCCCCGTCAGCCCCGTATCGGCCATCGTGAACCGCCAGGGCGCCGTGCTCTGGTACCCGGCACCCACGAAAATGACGGAGAGGACCCGCTGGACCTTGAGCCTCATCGACTCCATCCCGGGGGACGCCCCCATACTGACCCAGAACCACGTCTTCCCCCACGTCTCAGACAGGATAAACGCGTACGTTTTACCCATCACGACTTACTCCGAGAGACAGAACAGGCTCCTCGAGGCCTATGTCACGACCCTGATCGATGGTGTCGACTACGCCCTCCTCGACCTCAAGTCGGGGGACACCTGGACCCTCCAAGCCCACAGGGCCCTCTCCCGGAGCCCAGACTTCGGCGTCAAGGCCTTCAACGACATGATGATTCTCTTCAAACGGGGGGAGACCAACATGGAGACGGTGGCGCACCCCGTCCGGAAAGTCTTTCACGCTCACGAGGACCTTCACATCGGCTCCGGGGATACCGTGCACGAGCCCGGGGCTGACAGTGGCCTCGCGATACGCTCTAGGAAAGGCTCAGAACGGGGATACTGCCTATACGGCCCCTATACCTACCTCCTCGACCCGGCCTACGACGCAGTGCTCCATCTCAAGGTCGAGGGCCACGGGGAGGGGTACCTGGGGACCTTCGAGGTCACCAGCGACAGGGGAGAGAGCGTCATCGCGAAGAGGGACCTCTACGGATACGAGTTCCCCAGCGAGGGATGGAGATCCGTGGGGATCAGGATCGCCCTAGACAGGCCCCGGGAGATGGTGGAATTCAGGGTCTACACCGTCGGCGCATGCGACATCATCCTTGACAGGGTCGAGCTGATCCGAGCCGTAAACCCCGAGGGATACCACGCATCCTCCACCACATTCAACTACAGAGACCTCCAAGCCGGTGAAGCAACGGTGATCCAGGGGGGCATCATGATCTGCAACTCCACCGCCAATGAGCCGTCCTGGTATGGCCCATACCACGCCCTGCCCAGGGGAAGATATCTCGCCACATTCTACGTGAAAGCGGTTCCCCTTACACGGGGCGCCTCCGGTCCCATCCTGACCCTGGACGCCACTCAGGAGCACGGAAGGTATGGGCTTGCCCATATCGATGTAGGGCTCAATGACCTCTATCACGAGGGACTCGCAGGAGAATGGTCCAGGGTCGAGCTCGAGTTCAGAGTCGAATGGGAGGAAGCAGTCGTCGAGCTAAGGGGGATCAACCCCTCCCAGGACTATGAGGTCCAGCTGGGGCACATCCTCCTAGAACCGTTGCCGGATCACGGAAGCGAGGCACCTTAAACGTCCCCTGGCTCCAGCTCCCCTCGGCCGACCCTGACGGCTACCTCGGCGACGACCTGCAGGGGATCCACCACGGGTACCGCTATGTCACCATCCTTGAGGACCAGGGAGATCTCCGTGCAGCCACAGATGACCAGGTCTGCTCCACGCCCCACTAGGTCCCGGGCCACATCCAGAGATATCTTCCTCCCGGTGTCTAAATCCCCCTTCTTGATATGCTCGTAGATGGCGTCCATCGCGCGGCTCTGAAGATCTGCGGTCGGGACCAGAACCTCCATCCCGGCCTCCCCGAAGAACCTCGCGTAGATCCCGCTCCTCAAGGTGCCATCCGTCGCGATGAGCCCCACCCTCCTCGCATCTGGATACTCTCTGGCTGCGAGCCCTGCGGTCATCTCGATCATGTGGAGCACGGGGATCCCGAGCTCGTTTCTCAGCTCCTCAATGAAGTAGTGGGCAGTGTTGCAGGGGATGATGAGAAAGTCGGCCCCCGCTCCCTCCAGGCTTCTCGCCGCCATGAGCATCTCGGGAAGGGGGCTCTCCCCTCCCCCCGTGATCGCCGGGGTCCTATCTGGGACCTTGGAGTTGCTGTAGACGATGGTCCGGGGGTGATCCTGGTCTCTCTCTACCGGTGTGGCCTTCACTATCCGGTAGAAAAGATCTGCCGTGGCCTCGGGGCCCATACCACCGAGGATGCCAATTGTCTTCTCGCTCATACTGTTACCCCACGTCTCAAGTGTATCAACGGGAGTACTTCAAATTTAGGAATCCATCAACCCACGGGAGACAAGGTTTCTACTTGATAGCCAAGATCGGTATTAACTTTATGTCACCAGTTGATGATGAAGCGGTGCAATTACCATTTAAAAATCTTTGAAAGTAATCTAAAATCATGGGGGTTCTCGCAGTGGTTAACCTTCAAGGATTCAAAGCCTGAAAGTTGGGAACTCCGTGGATGGGGCTGGGCCGAACGTCTGTGTCGTCATACCGACCCTAAATGAAACGGATACGATTGGAGAGCTGATTGCTGAGCTCAGTAAACTGGAGAACATCCACGTAAAAACTATCATCGTCGACGACGGGAGCACCGATGGCACCCTAGAGATCGTAGAAGCCACTAGCTGGTGGGACGACGATGTCCACCTGATTAATAGGAAGAGAAAGCTCGGGCTGGGAACTGCAATCAGGGCGGGCATCATGAGAGCCTTGGAGTTTGATCCACCTCCTGATTACATCGTGACGATGGACGGAGACCTCTCCCATGACCCTCAGGCTATCCCCCTGCTCGTGGATATGTGCGATGGCGAGTCAGTCATCATCGGGAGCAGATACGTAGAGGGCGGAGAGATCCGAGGCTGGAACGCCTCGAGGCACATAATTTCACGGGGGGCCAACATAGTTGCTCGAGTGTTCGGGAGAATCCCGGCGAGGGACTGCACATCGGGGTTCCGATGCTACGGTGTGGACCTGAAAAGGGCCATTGCCCCGGATCTCAATGCCTCAGGTTATGACATCCAGATCGAGGTGCTCTCCGAGGCCGCCCGACGGGGATTCCGGATCGGGGAGGTCCCCATCGTCTTCAGGGACAGGGAGAACGGGGACAGCAAGCTCGATGTGACTCAAATACTCAAGTATGCGATGACCTCATTCGGGTTATTCATGCACTCCTACTCGAAAAAACTCGCGGCCGCACATCGTTGACTGGAAAGCGTATTCTAGGGGTAATCGTGTATCCTAGTGTGTTTCGTTTCATCAATTCAGGTGTAGATGAATGACTGCTGACGACAAACTCGTCGAATACTACAGGAAGCGGGCCGGAGAGTATGAGGAGATCTATGATTGGAAAGACCCTGACCGACAGAGAGAACAGGACTTGCTATCCACCGCCATCCGGGGCTCCCTACGAGGGAGAGACGTGCTGGAGGTGGCCTGCGGCACAGGGTGGTGGACGCGGATCCTATCTGAATCGGCAAGTAGTATTATGGCTACGGATCTCGGCGATGAGGTACTGGATATCGCTAAGGGGAAGAAATACGGGTGCCCCGTGACCTTCAGGAGGGAGGACGCGTACAACCTCTCATTCGAGGACGACTCCTTCAACGGGGGTCTCGCCTTCTCCTGGTTCTCCCACATACCCCGTGATCTTATCGACATATTCCTCGATGAGTTCCATAGAGTGTTAGCGGGGGGCTCGAGGATCTTCATCGCGGATAACACATATATCCAGGGGATCGGCGGCGAGCTGGTAGGGAAGGAAGGGGATCCCAACACGTACAAGATCCGGGCCCTCATGGATGGGGGAGTCTTCACCATCGTGAAGAACTACTTCTCAGTGGAGGATCTGGTCGATATCTTCGGGAGACACGTGGAAGGATTCAGCGAAAACAACGTGATGCATGGAGAGTGCTTCTGGTACGTGGATTATGTCCTATAATGTTGAGACGAAAAGACGGATTTAATGGTGATCAAGGCCGAAAATGACTGACGATAAGGCTCCACCAACCCAGGCCGTTGCCGCCCTCAGGAAACAAGGGATCGAATTCACCTTTCATTTCTACGGATACCGCAAGGATGCCGTGACAAGGGCTGCAGCCCTGGAAGTCGGGGTCGACGAACATAGCGTCGTCAAGACCCTTGTCATGGAGACGGGAGAGGGGGACGCCCTCATTGTCCTGATGCACGGGGATAGCTGGGTCTCAACCAAGTCCCTCGCGAGGCAGATGGGGGTGAAGACGGTGAAACCGTCCAGCCCCAAAGACGCCGAGAGGTTGACGGGGTACCGAGTTGGAGGAATATCCCCCTTCGGAACGAAGATGAAACTGCCCGTTTACATCGAGGAGACGATTCTGGATATCCCACGGATCTTAATCAACGGGGGGAGACGAGGGTTCCTTCTCGAGCTCGCCACGCAGGATCTTATCAAGGTGTTGAATCCCACACCCGTAAACGTAGCTAGGTAGGCCACAAACGGATCCAGCGAATATTACATAACTCAGATCGTAGATAATCATCTGAAGTCAATGTCCATCTACAACAAGTATGGAGAGAGGATAGAGGAGCAGATCCAGCCGGCCAGCCGCATCATCGCCGTCAAGATGCTCGAATCCCTTGACGATATTCCATCTGGGGCGAAACGGCCCATCGAGGATTACGGTAAATGCATGGCTACCTGCCAAGCACTCGCCCTCACGAGAAAATACGGGGAGACCATAGTCCAGCTATTCGAGGATATGTGGTGCCCTGAGCCGGTTATAGGCTTCGGCCTTGCTGAACCCCCTGAATTCTTCTTCGAGGGCCGCAACAGGTATCCCGGAGGCGTGGCCTCCCTCGAGGCTGGAGTAAACTGGGCCCGGGAGCTCCCCCGCCTCGAGCCGGGGAGATATATAGGGCTGGTCTCCGCCCCCATCCGGACTGCGAGTTTCGAGCCCGATGTGGCGGTTATCTACTGCAACTCGGCCCAGCTGCTTCGTCTGCTGCTCGGCATAGCTTACGAGGATGGGAGAGACATATCTCCACGGTCCTCGGCGGCCATTCGGCGTGTGTGTACGCCATCGTGCCCTCCATACTGAAAAACGAGTGCCAAGTGGCGATCCCCTGTCGCGGGGATAGGGAACGGGCTGGCGCTCAGGACTATGAGATGATCTTCTCTGTGCCCAAGGGACATCTTGGGCGACTGGCTTACGGGCTAGAGCAAGCGGGGACCGGATCATATCCCACGGGTTTCTCGATGGAGCCCGAGTACAAACTCTCGGAGAGCTACGGGGAGATGGCGAAGATGATGGGGATGAAGAAAGCCGATGGGACAGAGATCGAAGGATACGGGAAAAAGGAGAGGGAGCGAGACCTCCAGTATAGGTGACTGGAGGCCTAAGCGGGGTACTCGGACAGCTTATCGATGAACAGATCGATATCCTCGCGGGTGTTATAGAAGTGGGATGAAACCCTGATGTGGCCCCCGTGGGCCTCCCTTCCCGTTACCTTCACCTTCTCGAGCATCAGCTTAGAGGCGACTTCGACGGAGTCGTTCTGGTAGAAGCTCACGATGGGAGCTCTGTTCCCAGGAGGAGTGTACATCTCTCTCCCCAGTTCTGAAAGCCTGGACCAGAGGTGATCCGTGAGGCTCAGGACCCTCTTCTCGATCTTGTCGATCCCGATGTTGTTGATGTACTCCAGCGACTTTTCGAGGCCATAGGCCCCCTGAAAGTGGATGGTGCCATACTCAAACTTCTCGGCGGTTTTGAATCCATCCAGCGGCTCCTCGGCGTGCTCCCCATCCCAGAGCTGGTTCTTCCAGCCAATGCGGTCAGGCTCCAGATCCTCCAGATGCTCCGAGCTGACATAGAGGAACGCAAGGCCTGCGGGGCCCATCAGGTACTTGTACGGGGCCGCGGAGACGTAATCCACTTTTTCCTCCTTAACGTCGGTCGCGAGAGCGCCCAGAGCCTGGGTAGAGTCCACCAGGACCTTCGCTCCGTGATCGTGGGCGATTTCCGAGACCTCTTTTAAGTTGAACCTGAATCCGTTCACATATGAGACCTGGCTGACTTGAACTAACTTCGTGCTGTCGTCTACAGCTTTCTCCAGGTCAGAGAGCTCTACTCGTCCCTTCTCTACCTTCACGGGTCTAGACTCCACTCCATTTCTCCGCAGCGTCGTGGTATCCATGGGGTTGTGCTCGTTCACGGGGAAGACCACGTTGTCCCCCTTCTCCCATTTTGTCCCGTTGATCACGATGTTTAGCCCGGAGCCAGTGCAGGTGGTGAGGGCGATCTCGTTCGCTGCTGCTCCGACGAAATCTGCTAACATTCCCCTGACATGGTTTGCTTTATCGAGCCACTCCCCGAGAATCGTTTTTGCCCCCTTCGGGCTAAAGGTCATCCATTGATCCAGGAACTCGTCGTAGCCCTCCCGTACCTGCCTCGGGTACAGGCAGATGAAGGCGTTGTCCAGGTATGTCCATTCTCGGAGACCCGGGAAATCCGCTCTAATCGAATCAATGTCCAATGTGATAAACTCCCATGAACAGGGGCGTCCTCTCGGCATAAAAACCGATTCAGAGAAAAGGGATTTAAAGGCCCTCGTGGAGGACCTTGTACTCCTTATCAGGGCCAGGTTTTGTCAAGGACCACTCGTATCCCCTCTGGGTTGTGACATATTCCGGCCAAGGGAGGTCTATGGGCGGATAGAAGTCTTTCGGGAGTATCGGAGGGACCCATTTCGACCCGCCGATGCCTCCACCGGTGCGCTCGTTGAACTCCTCTTTCGCTTTAGCGAGTCCCGAGGGGTCGGTCAACAGGTCGATGATAGTGATACCCATAGTCTTCGCGGCCGTCACGATGCCGGGTTCAATGCAATGAGAGAATCCGTTCATCGCCCATCTAACCCAGGGCGGGAGTGGCTTGTTGGGGTCAGGGTTCCTCAGCGTAGCGTTGGCGGTGTACAGCCTCGTCGAGGGAGCCGTCCATTGGTAGTCGACATAGTCATCGGAGCCCTGAGTTGTGACCCAGTTCGGGAAGTTGAAGCGGATGTCATCATCGGAGGATTCGATGGGGGCGATCTCCTGGCAATCCCTTGTGAGAGGGTCGTCCATCGACTCGAACCCGAGATTCTCCTGGATCTTTCGTGCAAACTCCCTGGCCTCCTCGGAGAACACTGGGGGCCCAACGATCTCGAGATTCTTGTGAAGTATCTCCGAGAGCGTCTTGTTGACGAGGCCGCAGCGAGTCCTCGCGATGATCCTCTTGGTCACCCTCGTCCCCGTGATCTGGGCCACGCCTTTCGCAGTGTTGTCCAGGACGTTGGAGATCTGTTGCTGCATCTCCAGGAGAGGGGCACGGTGGGCGTACTGGATCTGGGCTATCCTCGGCGGGAGATTGTCTGATGTGGCCTGGCCCCCCACCATGATGTACTCGTTGAGGGTCCAGTAGGCGGTGTAGGGGAGCATCGAGTCCTCAACGTACTTCGTGGCGGTGTACATGAGGCAGACGGCGTCGAGGGCGGCGGGTATCCTCCCCCCTGCGTGGCCCAGGATCTTGAAGGGGACGTCCTTGGGCCTGAACCAGTTCTCGGGGTGAAGGGTCTCGAAGGTGTAGAGGGTGTTCCAGTAGGAGCCGCCGGTTATCTCGTATTTGACCCCGTTGGTCCCGCTGGGATGGTAGGGAATGGATGCGTCGAAGTCGTCGAAGTAGCCCTTCGCGGCGTGGACGGGCTTCGAGCCGCAGACCTTCTCGGCTGGTTCCCCGAAGAGCTTCAGTGTGCCCTTGAGACCGTGCTCCTCCATGGCCCTTTTGGCGGCTAGGAACCCGAAGAGCGCAGCCGTGCCGAGGCTGGAGTGGGGGTCGGTGTGCCCGGCGGCCCAGGGGTGGAGCTTCTCGTCCCGGGGCTTCTGGTAGGGGACGGCCGCCTGGGAGGTTCCGGGAACCGCATCGTACTCAGCGAAACTCCCGATGACGGGTTTGCCTTCTCCCCAGACAGCGCAGAATGCCGTGGGCATCTCGCCGCTCCCCTCTTCGACCTCGAAGCCCTCCTCCCTCAGGAGCTTCATGTAGGCTTTGACGGACTTGTACTCTCTGAACGCGGGCTCAGCGTATCCCCAGATCTCCTTGTGGAAATCTGAGAGCCACTGCTCGTTCTCGTCCACGAACTCGAGTGCTGATTTTTTCTCCTTTGATATTGAGACCAAAACTAAAACCTCTGTCATTACCTTTTCCATTGACTATAAGATGTTTTACAGAACGTTGCAAGGAAGAAAGAGGGGGCTCGCACGCTGTTTCTATGCAATACTGTTCTGGAAATTATGGACAACGGAGTATTGTTGTCCAATAGTGGAAAACAGAGTCTCGTGAGCGCTCGCGTCTACCCCGTTCCCTTGATCTCCGGAGGATATCCGATGATGCAGATGCTCGACTCTGGCCCCACCGAGACTTGGTTGGCCTCCATGATAACGATGCCGTCATGGGGGGCTTTCACTTGGTCGATCTCGTTCCCGAGGAAATCCACTATCCTGCACAGCAGCTCGCCCTCCTCAACCATGTTGTTGATCCTAAGGCATGACTCCGGGTAGATGATGCCGGCGCCCTTCCCCCGGACATGAGTGTAGTACGGCGTAGACCTACGTATCTTGGGCACGCGCACCTCGCCATCCAGCATCCCGTATCTTCTCATGCAGTTCATGATGCCTTCGACGACGACCTCGACATCCGCCATTATAGCGCTGTGGCTCCTGTCCGCTGAGCCAGACTCGATGAAGACGTTGGGGATGCCCTTCTCCGTGCAAGCCCTGTTGATAGTGTCCTCAATGAGCCTCGTGTGCTCGGACCTGCTGGCCATGATCCACTCCGGGGTGCAGGCGATGGCCTCAGCCATCTCCAGGGATCCGGGCATCTCCTCGTTGCAGACCACCCGGGGGATCTGCCCGTTCACGCAGCCGTGGAGGTTGACCGTGTAGTCGCATTTGAGGATGATCTCGTTCCAGAAAGTGTGGATGGCCCTGCGGGTGTGGGACATCGAGTCGGGGTCTCCCGGGAACTGCCTGTTCATGTCGACGTACATGAGGTCCGTGGTGCTCCCCCTGACGCCGCCGTGGGTGAGGAAGCCCGGCACGTTCAGGACGGGGACTCCCACGAAGGTCCCCTTCAGCTTTTTGGGATCGAGTCTTTTCGCGAGCTCGAGCACGGTGTAGGCTCCCTCCTGTTCGTCCCCGTGCATACAGCCGTCCACCTCGAATACGGGTCCGCTCTCGGCTCCGTTCACGATTATCACGGGGATGTGCCAGTAGTTGACCGTCCCGTCTGGCATGCTGAGCCCTTCTGAAGGCAGGAATCCTTTGACCTTAGACCCGGGCTCCGCTCTTATGTCTCCTATTGAAAACGCGTTCATGGCGTATATCGGTCACTCTTGTGTTGTATAAGAATCTGTTTTCTGCATATCTGCTATGATTGCCTCATGCCTGTAGCAGTGGATAGGGGGGGTCATTCATCGTTCCCATCGCCTGTATGAAGGTGTAGTGTATGTCGAAAGTCTGATGAGAAGGCTGAGGAGGTGTTGTCCCTCCTCGAATTTTTTTTATTTGTTTTTTTGGGGGGTGTTTTTTGGGGTTCTTTTGTTGTTTTGGCTGTTTTTTTGTTTGTGTTTGTGTGGTGTTTGGTACTGAATAGCTACTGAATAGCTACTGTTTTGCTTCACGTGCCTTGTGTAGTGGGGGTTCAGGTAGCCGTAGAGCAAGTGGAGGTCTGAGGGGAGGCCATTATGCCCTGGGCGTTGAAGATCGGGTGGTTTGTGACGGCTCGGAGGTCGTTGCCGGCACTTTAGGGTTTAGAAAAGCGGTTGCGCGTATTATGCTGGTTACTTGTTTTCTGTGCGTGAGCTGTTAGGATTCCTCGTCGTATCTGAAGCAATGGACCAAATGGTCGTTCACCATGCCCACCGCCTGCATGAAGGAGTAGCAGATGATGGGGCCCACGAACTTGAAACCTCTTTTCTTGAGGTCCTTGCTCATCGCCTCCGAGGTCTCGGTCCTTGCGGGCATCTCGGAGAAGGATTTAAACTCGTTCTTGATCGGCGTTCCACCCACGAAGCCCCAGATGTATCTATCGAATGTCCCGAACTCTTTTTGGATATCCAGGAATATCTTGGCGTTCGTGACAGAGGATCTGATCTTCAACCTGTTCCGCAATATCCCTTCGTCGTTCATCAGACGCTCAAAGTCTTGTTCGGTGTACTCCGATATCTTCAAGGGATCGAATCCGTCGAAGGCTTCCCTGAAATTCTCCCGCTTCCGTAGGATGAGGGCCCAGCTCACCCCCGCCTGGAAGCCCTCCAGGAGCAGGAACTCGAACAGCTTCCGATCGTCATGCACGGGGACCCCCCACTCGTCGTCGTGGTACGCGATATGGAGGGGATCCGTTGTATCCCAGCACCTGACCTTCTCCGGCGCCATGTCTGAATATGCAATTTTGGAGGTTAAAATGATTAGCCAATCGGACTACAGAAACATTATCCTCGAAGTATGAGAAACCGCTCCACACCATTTTTATTTCAGGCTCTCGAGCAATTACAAAGTACGCACAAGAAGAGGATTAATTGTACACTGGCAGAGATTCCATAGCACCCTTCGTCGCCTCGCCCATCGAGGTGGTGAGGAAGATGCTCGAATACAGCGACCTCAAACCCGGAGAGAACCTGTACGACCTGGGGTGCGGAGACGGCAGGGTAGTGATAATGGCCGCCGAGGAGTTCGGGGCAAGCAGCGTCGGCGTTGACCTCAACAAACGGCTCGTCTCGGAAGCCAGGAAGAAGGCGAAGGCTCTCGGACTAGACGAACGAGTCAAGATCGTCCACGGAAACATCTTCGACTTGGATTTGAGTCAAGCGGACGTCGTCACAATGTACCTGACGACAGGGGCGAACGAGAAAGTCAGACCCAAACTCGAACAGGAGCTTGAAGCGGGGGCACGGATTGTGACCCACGACTTCTCAATCCCCGGGTGGAGTTCGGAGAGGAACCTCAAGTTCCGGGAAGGCTACAGGAGCCACACCATCTATCTATATCGCTGGGACCCCGACGAATAGACTCCATAAACAAAATGACATCATGTTAGATGAGTCTCTGCTGCTTCCCATTTCTCCATCTTAAGATCGGGCAGAAAATTCCAACTTTTCACTCTGAAAAGATGACTGTTGCACCTGCAGTCGCTGCATCCGAACCCCTCGACACCCGAGCCGTAACGGGAGACTTTGCCAGCTATCTCGCACTCTATCTTCTCATCGCTGAGCCTGACGTATACAGCCTCCACTCTCACACTCTCTTCTCTCAGCAGATAGTCAATGTGCCAGTGAATGGCGTTGTAGACGCCCTCACTTGTGTTCATATGGCGCAGAACCCTGGAATCCAGTCCATTGAGGGCAGAACCGACATAGATGTAACTACCTTTATTGAAGTCTATGACGCCCAAGGCACCTATCTCTACACTGAGGTCGTCGCAGACCTCGATGCAGAGGCAGTAGACGCCCTTCACGACCATAGCCATGAATAAACGTGCGTGGATTAAAGGGGTTTTACCTGTTTTCTGACATGCGTCCGGGGGCGAAACGCGTCTTATCAGAAACAGCATCTATATCGCACACACTATGAAACATGAAATAAACCCGAGGAGATATGTCTAGGCGATGAAGGTAAAAGCGGTCTTCCTGGATTTCGGCGGGACACTGGCCTACGGTGGAATAGACTGGGAGGAGTATCACAGGGCGGTGAGGATCCTCCTGGCTAGCCTTGGTTATAACATCGAGCCGAAGAGGTTGAAAAAGGCCATTGGAGCTTCGCTGCAGGAGCTCCAGAGGCACCGCGCTAAAGGTCTGGAGAAGACCAACGAGGAGATCTACGGAGCAGTCCTCAGAAGGGTGGGCATCCTCGCAGACGATGATACGCTAAAGATGATACACGACACATTCAAGAAGCACTATATCTCAACGTTCTACCCCCGCACGGAGGAGACCCTCAAGAAACTCGCCGAGAAATACAAGCTGGCCCTCATATCCAATACCATGAGCGATCAGCCGAGGGAGATGCTGGAGGAGACGGGCTTGGACAGCCTATTCGAAATAATAATCTGCTCCCGGGACCTCGGGATCCGGAAGCCCAACCCCGCCATATTCAAATACGTCTTAGATGAGATGGGCGCTCTACCGGGGGAGACCGTCCATGTGGGGGACAGCGTGGAAGCCGACATGGAGGGGGCCTCCGATTCGGGCATCACCCCAGTCTGGATCAAAACACCCGATCAAGGCTTTTGGTCTGGCCACGCGATATCCAGCATCTGCGATCTGCCTCAGTTCCTGGAGAAGATGCAGGGTGCTTGACACCTTAGATGTTAAATATCGGGCCTTTGTCAAAGGAGTAACATGCCAAGGGGATGCTTGAGCTGAGCCATTTCAGGGCCGATCTAGACGAGGTCATGGGGAAGATTAGGCCCGAAGTGGAGGATGATGAGTACGCTCAGCTCCGCACCCTCAGGGATCAGCTCTTCGGGCTCCAGCGAGCGAATCAGGTGAAGATAAATCACTCCGTGATGGAGCTTATCTGCGCCAAGCACCTGATCCAGAACGGATTCCAGGTCGAGTTGGAGCACATGATCGACAAGGTCTCCTGTGACGTATTCGCGACCAAAGGCTTCGGGACGGCACTGGTGGAGGTGGAGACCGGATTCGTCTCCCCCGAGAACGCCCTCGACCCAAACACCTACCTGAAGGCACGCGTCGCCAGCAAGATCACCAGGTACAGCGGCTTCGCGAACAAGTTCATTCTGGGCACGCCCCCGTATTACATCATGCAGATACCCCCCGCCCTCACCAAGCCTCCGAGGTTCAGGACGGACGAGGAGATTGCGGCCATCAAGAGGCTCTGCGACCTGTATTACACCAGTCCCCCTGTCACTGTCGACGAGATACGGAACGCGCGTCTCCACTCGATCTACGCTATTGACGTCGATAAAGTCTCAGTGAGGGAGTGGGAGGTCAACGAGTACCTGGGCAAGGCCGCCCTCTGGTCCCTTTAGAACGGATAAAGACTTAAGACCAACCTCTCATTCAGAACGGGGGATTCGATATGAGCATCACCCCGCAAGCCCTCGGGCTTGGCTTGACCATGTCCGGGCTCGGAACCATCCTCCTCCTACTAAGTTTCAGATCGAAGCTGGAAAAAGCTGAGACGAATTTCAAAGCCACTGGAGTGATCTTCATCGGACCAATCCCGATAGCACTCGGTGGAAAAAGTATCTGGACCATCATCGGCTTAGCCATAGCTGTGGTTGCCCTAATATTCGTCGCAGCGGTGGTCGCTCAACCCGATATCCTAAGGATGACCGCCCTGTAAAGGAATCAGTCCGCTAGAAATTCTTTGGTATTGGAATCGAAAGAGATTATCACAATCAAGCCTCAAAATGCTCGGGCTTGCTCTCCTTGCCCTAGAGATTATAGTAACGTACGCGCGCAGTTAAATCTCAAGAGAAGGGTCGCTTAACCTCAGACCTAGCTTTTTTTAATAATGCCCATGGTTCCTTTGGTTCATCTGCACAACGCGTGCGCGACAATCCTTTACTTGAGGTATCCAACCGTCTGTGCGAACAGTATCCGCTGATCAGGATGCAGATTGAATTCCTTGACGATATTTTCCCTGTCACAATTATGGAACCATGCAGCCAGTCCCTGTGAAGCCGCAAAAAGGTAGACATTTTGAGCAATGAATCCCGTATCGGTGTAATAGTAAGATTTCTGAACTTCGGGGTCACCAATCCTTGGGTCAGGCTGGTCAGGTCCAAGATCATAGCGCAAGAGATCTACAACGTAAAAAATGCTTACTGGTGCGCTAGCAGCAGCACCTCTGACGGACATCATGCGAAAGTCCCCCGCTGAAACGGGTGTCAGTTGATGAGGAATTGCTTCATACAAATATAGGCCATCCTTCAGGGCAACGTACAGGTCAATTTCTTGTGAATTGCTTGCTGAAGGGGCTGTCCTTCCTGGTTTATGAAAGGATGACTTCTCACGATTCACTCCAAAGGCTGCCCAGAGGAGGGTTGAGAGAACCTGCAGTGGGAGTTCCCTTGAACCAATACTTCGATTGGTCTGCCTGAGTTGTAGGGCTTCCAGCACAGATTTACCGCCTTTTCTCGCAGGTTCGGGTAAGATAATTGGTTCCATGACCAGTGGGTTAGCTATCAAGTATTAGAATTTTAACCCCACACAAATAATAGCTCGCGTGTGTGGGGGCTAAAATATATCCCCCCCTAAGGGATATATTCCCATGGCAGGAGCCAATGCCCACCAGAACGTATCAGATCAGGTCTACGAGGTCCTTCTCGACAAGACCAAGACTGAGCTCCTCGTCCAGCGCAGCGACTACTACCTCAACAAGTTAAAGGGCAAAAAGTACCTCATCATCGAGAACGACGAGAAACAAGATAAACCCAAAGCAAGGTTCCTCATCCAATCCATCAACGAGGAAACAGGCTCCATCCTTGAGGACATATACGGCCAGACCGTCAACGGGCTTTACCTGAGGATAGAACTCAAGCTCAGGCAGAAGACAAGATAATTTTTCTCGTTATAATAAGTAAACTGGGAGTTATAATCAAGCGCGCGCAGGCCCTTTCAATAATTATAGGTTTTAGGGCCGATGAGATGCTTTTCAACCAGCCGCTTCCCCCACACACGAGTAGACCAAACTCAAAACTCACATGATCGCCGTCAACAGAGAAGAACCCATGCCTCACAG
>JADHWM010000058.1 GCA_016783485.1 Candidatus Bathyarchaeota archaeon | reverse complement strand
TCGTTGAACAGGATCCAGGCGTTGACGCCCCGCCCACCCACATACTTCTCCGCATACTTCATGGTGGGCTCTGTGACGGTCTTGCCAGTCGACAGGTCGACGCGGAGAATCCTCCCGCCGTACCCGGGGTGGCGCCCCTTCATGGTCAGGCGAACCCCCTGGCGCCGTAGACGCAGTACTTGACGCAGAGGGGGGGCTCCTCCCCCTGGCAGAGGTCGCAGGTCTCGTCGAGTTCGATGGTTATGTGCCCCGTGTCATTATCCCTGACGATTTTCGTGCTGGAGATGCTCGGCTGGAACGATGTGCGGCCGCTGTGGCGGAAGCTGCAGGCCATCTCGCAGGCCCTGCATCCCTTACACTTCGCAGGATATAGCCGGAGCAAATGCGTCCCCAGTCCAAGTGGAACCATATTTGTATAAGGTTCGCGACGGAGAGAGTCTCAGAGCCCCCGTTTTATCTAGTTAGGTAATACGATTGAGCCCCTCCTCCGGCTCTCAAGCCCCCCGATACATCACGACTGTTCAAAAATGAAGGTTATAACGCTATTTTACGCCATTTAGCCCCGAGCGTACAGGTAGCGGGGCCATGTTTCACTCAGTTGGGAACATTGGAAAAGGCTATTCAAAGAAATACCTATTGATAACCCGTTTTCCGTTCCATTTCCATGGTTTTCAATGAAAAATTATCGACGTTTCGAAGGTTTTTTAAAATTTCCATGTAATACAGTACCCATGACTCCTCAGATTTCATCACCAACCGAGTTTTTCGGCCATGAGATGGGAGCCGACCGCAAACTGGAGCGCTGGGACAGGATAGTCGAGTACTTCTGGCACCTAGACTCCTCCCCGTGCGTCAAGGTCGTGGAGCTGGGCAAGTCCACCGAGGGGAACCCCTTCCTCCTGGCCATCATCACCTCGAAGAAGAACCATGCCAGGCTGGACGAGATCCGGGAGATGAGCTGGAAAATGGCCCACCCCGAGGGGCTCACCGAGGAGCAGGTTGACGAGATCGCGAGGGAGGGCAAGACCGTCGTCGCGATGACCATGAGCATCCACGCCACCGAGGTGGGGGGCACCCAGATGGCCCCGGAGCTCGCCTACGAGGTCGCCACCAGCCCCGAGCACGAGGAGGTCCGCCAGAACACCGTGCTCCTCGTCTTCCCCTGCTTCAACCCCGACGGCCAGATCATGGTCACCGACTGGTACAACCAGCAGCTGGACACCGAGTACGAGGGCGTCTCCACCCCCTTCCTCTACCACAAATACACCGGCCACGACAACAACAGGGACGCCATCCACCTGAGCCAGGTCGAGTCCCAGATGGTCTCCAAGGTGATGTACCGGGAGTGGCACCCCCAGGCCTACATCGACCACCACCACATGGGGAGCTACGGGGCCCGGTTCTACATCCCCCCCTTCGCGAACCCCGTGGACGAGGGGGTGGACCCTTTGATCTGGACTGAGCAGCAGCTCTACGGGGGGATGATGGCGACGATGCTCGAGGCCGCCGGGAAGACGGGGATCGAGTCCGCTGCCACCTACCCAGGGGAGTTCATGCCCACGTTCAACTACATCCCGTGCTGGCACAACATCTGCGGGATGCTCACCGAGTCCGCCTCAGCCAAGCTCGCCACCCCCCACTACGTCCACCACCACCAGCTCCAGCCGAGCCGCAGGGGCCGCCCCGAGTACAGGACCCAGATGGGATTCCCCCACCCCTGGCCCGGGGGCTGGTGGAGGCTCAGGGACATCGTGGAGCAGCAGAAGGTCTCGGCCCTCGCGACGCTGAAGGTGGCGGCGAGGTTCCGGGAGATGATCCTCCGGAACATGCACGTGAAGGCGTCGAGGAGCATAGAGGCCGGGAGAAGCGAGGCCCCCTACGCCTTCATAGTGAAGCCGGAGCAGCACGACGAGCTCACCGCGTACAAGTTCATGAAGCTCCTCGCCGAGATGGGGGTCACCGTGAGCAGGAGCAAGAGGGAGTTCAGGGCCGAGGGGGTCACATACCCCCGGGGCACCTTCGCCGTGTTCACCGCCCAGAGCTGCCGGCCCTACATACTGAGCCTGCTCCGGCGCACATTCTACCGCGCGGGGCCCTTCAGCTTCAGGCCCGACGGGAGCCCCATATCCCCCTACGATCTCTGCACCTACAACATCGCCGAGTTCATGGGAGTGAGCCTCCACGAGGTGGGAGAACCCCTGGAGGGAGAGTTCGATGAGCTAACGTCGATCAGGTTCCCCCGGGGCAGGGTGCAGACGAGTGGAGCCGGCTTCCTGCTGGACTGCAGCGCCAACGACAGCTTCGCAGCAGTGAACCGCCTCCTCCGGAGAGGGGTCGAGGTCCATAGAATCCAGGAACCGGTCGAGGCCGAGGAGGGGGTCTTCCCCGCTGGCTCATTCTACATCCCCCCGGCTGAGGGTGTGGAGGAAGAGCTGGAGAAGCTCTCCAAGAGGTTCTACGTGGAGTTCCTGGCCGCCCCCGAGACCGAGTTCCCCCACGAGCCGGTGGGGATGCTCAGGATAGGGATGTACCAGAGGTACTGGGGCGGCAACATCGACGAGGGGTGGACCCGGTGGCTCCTGGAACGTTACAGGTTCAGGTACAAGACCATCAGGGACGCAGACGTGACCAGGGGCAGGCTGAGCAGGAGGCACGACGTCATCATCCTCCCCAGCGACCACAAGAGCCTCATCCTGGGGGAGGGGATCGAGGAGTACCTTAAGAAGAGGTGGGGAGGGGCCTTCATGATGCCCGAGTTCCCGGAGGAGTACAGAAGCGGCATAGGGAAGGAGGGGGTCGAGCAGCTCAAGGCGTTCGTGGAGGACGGCGGGACCCTGATCTGCCTCGGGGAGGCCTCGGGCTTCGCCATCGACGAGCTCGAGCTCCCCGTGGTCAACGCCCTAGCCGACCTGAAGCCCAAGGAGTTCCTCTGCCCCGGCTCCACACTCCACGTGGATGTCAACGGGGAGAGCCCGCTTGCCCGGGGGGTCTCGGATGACCTCCTGGTGATATTCAGGAACAACGCCGCCTTCGAGGTGAAGCCGGGGCCCAGCAACGAGGAGATGGATGTGGTCCTCAGCTACCCGGACGAGAGGATCATGGAGAGCGGGTGGCTCATCGGGGAGAAGCACCTCAGCAGGAAGGCCGCCCTCATCGACGCCAAGATGGGGGAGGGGCGGGTCATCCTCTACGGCTTCAGCCCCCAGTTCAGGGCCCAGAGCGACGCCACATTCAAGCTGTTCTTCAACGCCCTCCTGGGCTGACACTCTCCCCTTTTTCCCCTCTTTTCGAAGAGTTTGAACCATAACCCGGGGAGGGCTCTCCGAACCGCTTTTATAGTAAATTCTGTTAGCTAAGACGATACGTGATCAAGATGGACGTCATGAAATTCGCCAAGAAGGAGATAGCAGCCATGCAGCAGGGGATGACCTCGAGGGTGAGTGTCGCCCCTACGCCTGGCATGATCAACCTGGGTGCGGGTGACCCCGATTTCAACCAGCCCGAGTTTATCAACAAGGCTGTCTACGAGGCCATGAAGGCGGGCCACACCCACTACGCCTTCGGGGGCGACCCCGAGTTCAAGGCCGCCATCGCCGAGTACTACCAAAAGTACGGCGTCACCGTGGACCCGAGCAGCCAGGTCCTCATCGAGTCCGGTGGGAGCCAGGCCATCTTCAGGGCCTTCGGCGCGATTCTGGACCCGGGGGACGAGATCGTCATCCAGGACCCCGCTTACCAGGGGTACAACCAACCCGCGGCCTACTTCGGGGCCTCGATAAAGCATGCGAACATGACCAAGGACGAGAATGGGACCTTCAGGCCCGACATGGATAACATCAGGGCCGCTATAACCGGTAAGACTAAAGCCCTCCTCATCTGCAACCCCGACAACCCGTGCGGGGCGGTCTACACTCAGAAGGAGCTGGAGCAGATAGCTGAGATCGCCGTCGAGAAGGACATCGTAGTCATCGCGGACGAGATCTACACGGAGTACGTCTGGGGCGGCCGGGAGCACCTGCCCATCATCAACCTCCCGGACATGTGGGAGAGGACCATGGTGCTGATGAGCTTCTCCAAGACCTTCGCCTGGACGGGGTGCAGGGCGGGTTACATCATCGCGGGCCCGGAGCTCATGAAGGTCATCAACGGGGTCCCCATCGGAATCTGCAGCATGCCAGTGCCCTTCCAGAAGGCGGGGACCCTGGCCCTGAAGGAGGGCTGGGACTTCGTCGCCGAGATGAGGGCGGAGTTCAAGAAGCGGATCGACTACTTCGTCCCCCGGCTCAACGAGATCGAGGGGATCACATGCCCCATGCCCGAGGGCGCCTTCTACACCTTCGTGGACATCTCGGAGCTGAACGTCCCGTCGGTGGACTTTGCTAGGGAGTTCTTCCACCACGAGAAGGTCCGGTGCGCCCCGGGGACCCAGTACGGCCCCAACAGCGAGGGGCACATCAGGTTCGCCCTGGTGAAGCCCGTGGAGGACCTGGAGGAGGTCGCGGTGAGGCTGGAGAGGTTCACGAAGGACCTCCCCCAGAAGGCCCCCACCGCCTTCCCCTAAACCCCTTTTTTCAAACCCTTTCTCTAGCTATCCTCTTGCAGAGGCTCCAAGGACTCCTCATAGAGTTGAGCCATGTCCAGAAGGAAGTCAATGTCGTCTCCGTTGACGTCGTCCGGCCTCTTATCGAGATTCAGCGCCCAAGGCTCGAGGCCAGAGGAGAAGAATAGGGTGAGAATGAAGCCCATGCCCCTGACGATCTTTTTTAGAGCGTCTTTCATTATGGGGGGTTGAGATTTTTCTTTTATTAGGGTAATGGAGTCATTTAACCAAGGCCTGAACGGGTTTTCACGTACTTTTCAGCGACTTATTCTCCGCCCCCCAGCCTCTCGGCGGCCTCCCTGGCCGCTTTCAGGGCGGGGCCCAGTTCGTCGGGGATGGGGCTCTTGTAGGTCTGGCCTTTCAGCCTGCCCACATGCTCCTCCTTGGCTTTCTCGATGAGCGCGGGGTCTGCGATGAGGTCCAGGGCCGAGCCGGCGATGGTCTTCGCGGCGAAGATGAGGGATTTGTGGCCTATGCTCATGCCGCTGCAGGCGACGGTCTGCCAGGAGTGGCCGGGGGTCCCCAGGACGAAGGCGGTGGTGCTGAACTCCATTGCGGGGGTCTTCCAGCTGATGTCGGCGACGTCGGTGGAGCCCCCGCCGGTCTTCCCCTCGTTCCAGGGGTCCAGGATATCAGTGACTAGGTCCACATTCACGTACTTCTCCCACTCGGGGAACTCGCTCTTCCGGAGGGCGTCGATCTTCTGCTGCTTCGGGACGGTCTCACCGATCTCCCGGGCGAACTCCAGCTCCTCTTCGGTGTAGGTCGGGGACCCGATCTCCCTCATGTTCGCGAGGACGACGTCGCTCAGGACCTTGTTGGGGATCTTGTTGTAGATGCCCCCGAGGAACTCGACTTCGAGGCGGGTGCCAGTCATGAGGGAGGCCCCCTCGGCGATCTTGAGGACCCACTCGTATATGTGGTCCACCTGGTCCCGTTCGGGCGCCCTGATGTAATACCATGTGCGGGCGTAGTCGGGGACCACGTTGGGCTGGCCGCCGCCCTCCTCGATGACGTAGTGGATGCGGGCCTTCTCGATGACGTGCTCACGCATGTAATTGACCCCGATGTTCATCAGCTCAACGGCATCCAGTGAACTCCGGCCTTGCTCAGGGGAGCCGGCGGCGTGGCTGGTCTTCCCGTGGAAGTGGAACTTGACGGAGTTCATGGCGTTGCTGCTGCCCAGCCCCGCGGTGTTCACCGAGCCGGGGTGGTGGCTGAGGCAGGCGTCGACGTCGTCGAAGATGCCGGTCCTCGCCATGAAGACCTTGCCGTCGTAGTTCTCCTCGGCGGGGGTCCCGTAGAACTTGACGGTGGCTAGGACGCCCTGCTCCTCGAGGGCGTATCTGAGGGCGATGGCTGCCGCGAGGCCGGAGGCCCCGTGGATGTTGTGGCCGCAGCCGTGTCCCGGGGCCCCCTCCTTCAGAGGCTCCTTCCGGGGGACCGCCTTGTTGCTGATGCCGGGGAGGGCGTCGTACTCCCCCATGACGCCTATCACGGGCTCGCCGCGGCCCCAGACGCCGTAGAAGGCCGTTGGCATGTCTCCCACGCCCCTCTCGACCTTGAATCCGTGGCTCTCGAGCTCGTCCGCGAGGAGTTTGGCGGATTTCTCCTCGACGAGGCCCAGCTCAGCGTATCCCCATATCTCGTCGCTGATCTCGATGAGGCGTTCCTTGTTGTCCTCTATCCAGGTACATGCTGTATCCTTCATGGGCATCATCGCTGGTTCCTACTGGGGTGATTTTGATAAAAAAGGAGCGGCTGGAGGAGGCTAACGGTTGAGTATCGCCTCTTCCAGCTTCATCCTCTGGGATTTGATGGGGGCCTCGTCGGACCAGCCCACGATGATGTGGTTCCTGCTCACGATCTCCTCGTGGAGGCCAAAGTGCTCCCTGAGGCGTCTCTGGGTCTCCTCGCCGTGGGTGAGCCAGCAGCCCCCGAGGCCGAGGGCGTGGGCCATGAGGCAGATGTGGTCGGCGGCTGCGGCGGCGTCGTAGTAGAGGTTCTGGGGGACGTACTCGTCGAATTTCAGCGCCTTGTACATCCGCATGTCCTGGAGGACCACGATCATGACGCAGTTCTCGATGGGGATGTCGCTCCGCACCAGCTTCCACTCCACGGGGTCCCTGAGGATCAGGTAGCGGGTGCAGCCCACGTTGCAGCCGTGGGGGGCGTAGAGCCCCGCGTGGAGGATCTTGTCGATCATCTCGTCGGGGACGGGCTCGTCCCTGAACTGGCGGATGCTCCTCCTCCCGTAGATGAGCTTATCGACGGTCTTCATCTCGTCCTCAGTGAAGGGCTCCGGGAGCTCCGTGCCCAGGTCCAGTTCTCCCCCGGTTCTCAGCATCCTGGCGAAGCCGACGTAGTTGAGACACCACTGGATGTCGGGAGCGTCGGTGGGGAGCCCCCTCGCCTTCCAGATGTCGATGAGGCGCTCCGCGGTATCCCCGAAGCTCTTGGATATCCCCAGTTTCCCGACCATGATACGATACATCATCACCTCGATGGTGTGGTGGGTCCTCTCGTGGAGGATAGCCCTGAGGACCACGGGGTCCACCTCCATGAGCTCCTCCTCGGTGAAGCCGTGGATCTTCGCGGGTTCACTCAATTTGATTTCACCGATACTGGATGGGCGGTCAGACCTAATAAAACAGGGGATAAGAAAAACCGGGAAAGGAGGCCTAGCCGAAGATCTTGGTGAACCTGTCCACGAGGATCTTCTCCTCTCCGGGCAGGAGCGTGAGGCAGTTAAGACCGAATGAGTTGCCGAACCCCCCGTACCTGACCCAGATCTCCGGGTCGTCCACCCTGAGGCTCTGGATGATGTCCTGGACCTCTTCTTCGGTGCGGTCCTTGAAGTCAAGGTTGAGCCCGATCTTATGGTAGTCGCAACCCTCACCGCTCTCGGGAATGTAGGATATCTTTACGCCTTTGAGGCCGGGGAGCTTCTTGATCCTCTTCTCGATGTATCGGGTCCTCTTCCAGGCCGGCTCGAAGCGCTCCTTCTCGTGGTCCATCACCAGCCATCTCTTGAAGGCGACGAGGAGGGCCACCACCTCCTGCCTGTCCAGCTTGTAGCCTCTCCCGATGCCCCTGTAGAAGCCTCCCTGCTCCAGGGGTCCGGCCTCGTGCCCGATGAAGCTGTGGAGGGCGACCGTCTCGACGAGATCCTTCCTGCCCACGACAAAGCCCGTGGAGTTGGGCCCCCCGACGTACTTTCCCCCGTAACACGCCAGATCCACACCCATCTTCGCGTACTTGGTGAGCCCGTCCAAGGGATACGTCATCCCGGAGCAGTCCAGGATGACTGGGACATCATGCTTGTGGGCCACCTTCACGGTCTCTTCGATGGTGAGGATCCGGGGCTTATCGGCCCCGATGATCACGTGGTTGATGGCAGCCGTGTTCTCGGTGATCGCGGCCTCCATCAGCTCGGGGGTGCAGCCCCAGCGCTCGTCGCCGACTAGGACGAACTTGCCGCCGGGGACCTGCATGGCCCTGTCGTAGATGAGGATCCTGTTGGCCCTCTGGAGGATGATCTCGTTCTTCATCCCCGTGGTGTCGGGGAGGCGCCTGATCTTCTCGGGGTCCCTCCCGGCGATGCAGGCGGCGGCGCTGAGGACTAGCCCGTTGAAGGCGCCGCTGGTAATCCATCCAGCCTCGGCCCCGCAGCCCTCGGCTATTATCTCCCCGCCCCTCTTGATCAGGTCCCAGAGGTAGGCGTAGCTCTCGTTCGCCTCCTCCATGGCATTCAGGACCTCCTTTGAGAGGGAGGACCCGCCGAGCCGCGTCAGGGCGAAGGACGCGTTTACTACTCTCTTGACTCCTAGTTCCTCGTAAATACTCATGGAACCCACTATCAGAGCAGCGGATAAAACATTTTTCAGACTCAATCCTTTTCCCGTCTAGCAGCCTATTTGAGAAGGAGCGCAATGGGTGCAAAGCCTAGAGCTAAAGCGTTTGGGATACAGCTCGGCGTAATGGATACAGGACGAATGAACTCCATCACCGACGTGGAGGGGGTCGGGGTGGGGCATTCAACGCTGATCAGGGGTGATGACATCAGGACCGGGGTGACCGCCATCGTCCCCCATCAGGGGAACCCCTACGAGAAGAATGTGACGGCAGCCGTCGACCTCTTCAACGCCTACGGCAAGGCCACGGGTCTCCCCCAGGTAATGCTCGAGGGAGCCATCGAGACCCCCATCCTTCTCACGGAGACCCTGAACACGTGGAGGGTTGCCGACTCGGTTCTCGACTACTTCGAGGAGAGGTACGACGGGGCTCCCCGCTCCCTGAACGTCGTGGTCGGGGAGACCAACGGAAGCTATCTGACCCGCAACTTCGGCAGGCACATAGGGAAGGAGCAGGTCTTCGAGGCCATCGATGGGGCCCGGAGCCGGGAGGGGAGAGGCGCCACACCGGAGGGAAACGTGGGATGCGGCACCCCCATGACCGGCTACGGCTTCAAGGGGGGAGTCGGATCCGCCTCCAGGGTCCACGACTGCTTCACCGTCGGCGTCCTGGTCCAGCTCAACTGCGGGAGAAAAGAGGACCTCACCATCGCCGGCGTGCCGGTGGGCAGGGAGGTGGAACTGCCGAAGCCCCCGGGAGAGTCTCCGGGGAACTCCATCATGATGGTGGTCGCCACGGACCTCGACGCGAACAGCCGCCAGCTCTGGAAGGTGGCGAAGAGGGCTGCCCTGGGCCTCGCCCGGACCGGCTCATACGGGGGCAACGGGAGCGGGGACTTCACCATCTCATTCAGCACCGGGGAGAGGAGCCTCGACGATCTCAAGGAGGCGGTCCCGAGCAGAGGAGACGGGTTCATGAGCCCCGTCTACAAGGCCACCGTCGAGGCGACGGAGGAGGCCATCGTGAACGCCCTGTTCGGGGCGGAGACCATGATCGGCAGAGACGGGAATGCGAGGCACGCGCTGCCCCTGGACCAGGTGGAGAGAATATTCGAGAAGTACGGTCGACCCCTGAACAGGCCGTGAAAGGGGGAAAGCCCCCTCCTAGCCCTTCTACCCCTTGTAGGTCCTGAAAAAGTCCTCAGTCGCGGTCAGGTACGCCTCGATGTCTGCCTCGGTGTGGGGCTCGCTGATGAAGCTGTGGGGAAGAGTCGGGCTGACGTAGACGATGTTCCTGAAGAGCATGTGGGCGTAGTAGGCCTTCGCGGCCTTGGCATCGTTCCTCGTGACATCCCTGACATTTCTGGGGGCCTCCTTCTGGAAGTGGATGCCGAAGGTGGAGCAGACACCCGTCAGGGCGGCGTCCACATCGCTCCCCTCGATGATATCAGCCAAGCCCTTCCTGACCCTCTCGCCTAGACCGTCGATGTGCTCGTAGACTTTCCCCTCCCTCAACAGGTCGAGGGTGACTATCCCTGCGACCATGCTGACGGGGTTGCCCGTGAATGTGCCCCCGTGGAAGGACCTCTCCCGCATATCCGGATACTTCCGGTGGTCCAGGCGCTCGAAGATATCCCTCCGACCGCAGAAGGCCCCAATGGGGAAGCCCCCGCCCATGATCTTGCCCAGGATCGTGACGTCGGGGGTCACCCCGAAGTAGCCCTGGCCCCCGCCGGGTCCTAGCCTGAAGCCGGAGATGACCTCATCGAAGATGAGCAGCGTCCCGGTCTCGTCGCATATCTCCCTCAGCCCCTCCAGGTATCCGGGCTCGGGGATCAGGAAGCCCCCCACCCCCATGAGGGGCTCCACGACCAGGCTGGCGACGTCCTCGCCCTTCAGAGCCTTCCTGGCCGCGTCGAGGTCGTTGAAGGGGATCACCAAGGTGTCCTCCACCGTCTTGGGGTTGAGGCCCGCGGACTCGGGGACGTCGAAGGGCTCGTGCACCCCCTTGTGGAGGCTGTCGTAGCCGCCGTGCCACCCCCCCTCCATCTTCACCAGCTTCATCCTCCCCGTGTAGGCCCGGGCGAGGCGGCTGGAGTACATGTTGGCCTCTGTGCCGCTGCTGGTGTATCGGACCATCTCGGCGCTGGGCACCATGTCGACGAGGCGCTCCGCGAGCTCGATCTCCAGCTCGTGGGAGAAACCTATGTGGGTCCCCTTCCTGAGCTGCGCCGCCACGGCGTCCATCACCAAGGGATGGGAGTGGCCCAGAATCAGGGCCCCGTGGCCCGTCCAAAAGTCCCTATAGACGTTGCCGTCCACGTCGGTGAGCTTGCACCCCTTGGCCTCCGCCACGTAGAACGGGTAGGGCGTGATGTCCCTGATGCCGTAGGAGACCCCCGCGGGGAGCACCTTCCCGGCCCTCTCGTACATAGCCCTAGATCGCTTCGTCTTCTCCTCGTAGCTCAAATTCGACACCCCGTGAATAGGCTAATCATCCCGGGGGGGTAATATGGTTTTTCCATGAACTATTGGAATGATTCTGCCTTTCCAGCGGGTGATTCGTTTATTAATGATTCAGGCGCGTTCCCCTTTTGTAGACCACACGGAGTTAATCCACCATGTCGGCACCCGTCCTGATCGTCGACTACGATCCAAGTTGGCCTCTCATATTCGAGGCTGAGAGAAGGAGTATTCTTGCAGCGGTCGACGGGAGGATACCCACGGTCATCCACATTGGCAGCACCGCCGTCCCGGGGCTCTGCGCAAAGCCGATCGTGGACATCATGGCTGGAGTCCCCGGTTTAAGGGAGGCCGAGGCACTCCTTCCTCCTCTAGCTGAGCTGGGATACGACGACGTCACCAAGATTGACGACAACGATGAATGGTTCTACTGTCTGGGAAAGGCCCCTGAGAAGCCCAGCGATACCATAAGATATTTTCACTTGCATCTGGTACGAGAGCCCAGCGACGACTGGAACAGGCACGTCAACTTCAGGGACCACCTGAGGATTCACCCTGAGACTGCCGCTGATTACTGCACGCTCAAGAGAAGAAACGCGGAAAGGTTCAGGGACCAGAGGGAACTTTACACGGAGTCCAAGACCCGGTTCATCAGGGAGGTCGAGACGAAGGCCCTGGCTGAACTCCAGGAAGCATAGAGGGTCTTAGCTCGCCAAAACACGGAGAGTTCGGCTGGGTCACCGTGAACCGTAGTCACAGGAAGTACTCGGGGGCCAGCGCCGCCTTCCCCGTCTCGGCCTTCAGGACCTCCAGATCGGCCTTCTGCTGGCTGAGGATCTCCCAGAACTCCTTGGGCATCCTCGGCTCCGGCTTGAATATCTCCTCCATCCGGGCGATCTTCTCCAGGTACTTGTCCAGCCTCACCGAGAACTGGATGTGGTAGTCCTCCAGGGTGTACTCCCTGTCGAAGACTTTCATGAACAGCTCATTGAGGTCCCTGTACTTGGGGAGGAATCCGATGGGGGTCTTGATGGCGTCGTATTCCCCGTGGACCCTGCCCTCAGCCCAGAGGACCCAGATCTTCTTGTCGGGGATCCCGTTGGTGTACGCCCCCTCGTGCTTCAGGAAGTAGTTGGTCGCGAAGACCTTGGGACAGTTCCTGAGCTTCCGGCCGAACCGGATGTGGTTCGCGAGGTAGGTCCCCAAGGGCACCACCATGAAGTCCATGTTCGCCATGGGGCTCGACGAACGCACCCCCTCCTGACCCAGGGTCGCCGAGGTGGTCTCGGACTCGATGGTGGCCCCCAGGTAGACCCCGTGCTCCCAGCTCATCGCCTCGCAGACCGGGACGTTGGTGTCCGAGTCCCGGCCCCCGTAGAAGACCCCTTGAACCACGACTCCTTCAGGGTCATGGGCCTTGGGGTCGGCGTTCTCCAGCTCGCTGATCCTCATCGTGTACCTGGCGTTGCTGTGGGCGAAGAGGATCTCCTTGCCGCTGTCGTCGGTCTTCCCCTTCCACCAGTCCCCCGAGAAGTTTACCCCGTTCCCAGGGGGGTCCCTGCCCATGCCCTGCCAGTAGGGGACTCCGTCCTCGATCAGGACGTTGCTGAAGATGAGCTCCCTGGGGGTGATGAGGGCATTGTAGATGAGGGGGTCGTCCCCGGGGTTGACGTCCTTGATGATCCCGAAGATGCCGGACTCGATGTTCACGGCCCTGGCGTTCCCCTCCTCGTCGATCCGGATGTAGGCGATGTCGTCCCCGACGATGGTCTGCCCGGGGATCATCGCGGTGCTCGTCTTCCCGCAGGCGCTGGGGTAGGCCCCGGTGAAGTATGTGACCCGGTCCTTGCCGTGGGGGTGAACCCCCATCACGAGCATGTGCTCCGCAAGCCAGTCCTCGTGGTTGGCCTTGTAGACGGCGAGGCGGAGGGCGAGCTTCTTGAGGCCCAGGCTGTTCCCAGCGTACTGGTTATTCACCGAGTAGACCTTGCCGTCGAGGAAGTCGATGTAGATGCGCCGCTTCTCGATGTCGAGGCTGCAGTTCCTCTCGTCGAGGGCCCCGGCGCTGTGGATGAAAGTGAAGAACTCCCGGCCCCCCCCGAGGCGCTTGAACTCCTCGTATCCGCTCCGATAAAGGAGGTCCTCGCTATGGGCCACGTAGGCGGAGTCGGTGAACTGGAGGGCGCAGAGGCTGAACCGGGAGCCTGTGGGCCCCAGGCTGAAGAAACGTACCAGCATCTCCTTGTTCTTCATGGCCCCGTCGAGGAGCCCCCTCATCTCCCGGAGCCCCCTCTCCCTCTCCACGGAGACGATGCCCCGGCTCAGGCTCTGGCCCGCTGGGAGGAGAACCGCGGTGTGGGCCTTGTCCCGGGCCTGGTCGTCGTACCCGTCGAAGTGGATGGTGTGGCCGTCCATCTTAAGAGGATGCTCCTC
>JADHWM010000010.1 GCA_016783485.1 Candidatus Bathyarchaeota archaeon | reverse complement strand
TAAAAATAAATTATAGCTAGGGCAATAACTCGGCAATCTCTTCGTCGGAGGCGTTCCTGCTTATTTCAACGACCTCATCGAGGGGCTGCAGGTGGCTCATATTCACCCGCCTGCGTCTAACTCCCGTGACCTCGGGGGGCCCCGTGACGATCACGTAGTTCCTGTCGACGACGTCCACGATGACGCAACGGCTCCCCGCCTCGCGCCCTTTCAGTTTCACGCAGATCCGACCAACGTCCATTGCTGACAACAGAATTACCTCGCCGAGCAGTATTCCTCGACAACGCTTTTAAGGATTCGCGCCGTCGCATCCTCCTCGAAGAGCTCGGTGTTGAGGACCGCATCGTATATCGAGAGGTCCTCTATTTTGACGTTGTAGTATATACGGAACCTCTCTTTCTCGCTCTCCTCCCTCGCCACGGTCTCCTTCTCGGCTTCCTCGAACGAGGTATCCTCCCTGTCCGCAATCCTCCTGATCCTCTCCTCGAAGGAGGTCAACAGGAATATGCGTATGTCAGGGTCTTCGGCCATCCACCCCGCAAGGGTGGCGTCGATCACGACCCCCGGCTTCTTGGACTCCTCCTTTGCTCTCTCGTCGATCATCCTGTCGATCTCAGAGTCCTCTTCGGTGAGCTTGGACATCTCCTCGAGGCTGAGGCCTCTTTCCTGGGCTAACTGCCTGAAGATGGTTCCCGATGAGACGTATCTCAGGCCGAAGGTTTCGGCGAGCCTTATCGCGTGAGTTGACCGCCCGGAGCCATGATATCCGCTGACCGTTATCACGAGTTCTTCGAATTTTTTGGGTTTCCCCGTCATATTGAAGCACTGTTATTCGCTTTCATCAGGGTCGATCTCGAAGGTGAGCCCTATAATCCTGGAGAGGACGATGTTCACTGAGATGGAGCATAGGATATACCAGTTTCCGATGGTGAGCTCCTCAGGGAAGAAGGGAGCGTTGAATGGCATATAGGCGATAATGGTCTGTCCGAAGAACCCGTTGAGGACCTGCCAGATGAGTATGAACGGGATAAAGACGTACATTGTGAGCTTCATCCTCCCCATGGACGCTTTATTCTGCTCCTTCATGAGCTCGCTCTGCCTGTTCTGCGCCTTGGAGATCCTCCTCTGGTTCCCCGACTTCATTGCCTCCATAACCTCCTTGCGAGCTTTCGCGGATTCCACCATCATCTTCCGGTAGGCGTCAAGATCCATAGACCTCTTGTTGGCGTAGCTCATCACCAAGTTGATCGCTGTAGTGAGCACCAGGATGAACAATGTGGCCCAGGGGGGCTGCTGCAGGAAATCGATGTTCATGGATACGAGACTTCCGATCGCGCTCAACATTTGGCTACCTTCAGCCCTCAATCGCATCAATGAAATAAAAAGATGCCCCTGCTAGGGGATCATCCTACAATAGGTCTTCCAGCTCAGGCAGATGGTCCTCGGGTGGGCCGCACGCGCCTCGTCGAGCTTCCCTACCACGGTCATCCTCGGGGCGCCGAGGACGTCGTCCGGATCAGAGTATGCCAAATCCGAGATCTCCTTCATCGCCTCGATGAACTCGTCGAGGACCTCCACGGGCTCCGTCTCCGTGGGCTCTATCATGAGGGCCTCGGGGACGATGAGGGGGAAGTAGGTCGTGGGAGCGTGGAGCCCGTAGTCAAGGAGCTTCTTAGAGACGTTGAGGGCCCGTACACCGGTCTCCTCGCTCATCTTCTCGGCGCTCAGCACAGCCTCGTGCATCCTGGGCTTCCCCTCTGCGAAAGGCAGGGAATAACCCTTGACGTCCTTGAGCTTCGCAGCGATGTAATTCGAGTTGAGCACCGATAGCTCCGAGGCCTCCTTGAGGCCCTCCCCACCCATGGTTACCATGTAGGTATATGCTCTGAGCATGGGGCCCACGTTCCCATGGTATCCGTGGATCTTCCCGACGGTCTTGGATCGATCCCAGTCAAGGCTGTAGACTCCAGCGCTCTCGACGATGTCGGGTACTGGCAGATAGTCCGCCAGGAACGACTTTACGCCAACCGGCCCGGATCCTGGGCCCCCACCGCCGTGGGGTGTGCTGAAGGTCTTGTGAAGATTGACGTGGACCACGTCGAATCCCATGTCCCCTGGGCGGCACTTCCCCATGATGGCGTTGAGGTTCGCACCGTCGTAGTACATGAGCCCCCCCACGTCGTGGACGATTCCAGCTATCTTGGAGATGTTGCTGTCGAAGATCCCCAGGGTGTTGGGGTTGGTGAGCATCAGACCCGCGGTCTGGGGGCCAGCGACGCTCGCGAGGGCCTCCAGATCGACGCCCCCGTCCTCGTTAGATGGAACCTCGATGGTTTTGAATCCCGCCATGATCGCTGTCGCTGGATTGGTGCCATGGGCCGAGTCGGGGATGATGATCTCTGTCCGTCCTTCCAGGTCGCCCCTGTCTGCGTGGTATGCTCTTATCAAGAGTACTCCCAGGTACTCTCCGTGGGCTCCCGCTGCGGGCTGGAGACTCGCGTCGTCCATCCCCGTTATCTCGAGATATCCCTGCTTTAGCTCGTGGAGCATCGCGAGGAGCCCCTGGATAGACGCCTCATCCTGGTCGGGGTGGATCCCCGTGACCTTAGGGTGGCCTGCGAGGACCTCGTTGATGACTGGGTTGTATTTCATGGTGCAGCTGCCGAGGGGATAGAATCTGCCTGAGTTCACGCCGTAGTTCATCTGGGATAAGTGGATGAAGTGGCGGAGGACCTCCAGCTCCGAGACCTCAGGGAGCCCAGGGGGCTTCTCTCTCAGCATCCCGTTGGGGACTAGACCCGCGATGTCGTCCATGGCATCTGCTATCTCGGGCTCCAAGGCAGGGACGCTGAAGCCTACCCGGTCCTCTCGGCTAAGCTCGAAGATGATTGGCTCCTCCCATTGAGCCTGCCTGAACTTCCTCATGGTCATCCCTCCAGTGCCTCCTCGAGGGCGTATGCCAATCGGTCAATATCCTCCTTCGTATGGCTCTCTGTGACACAGAAAAGCGCCGTTTCCCCAAGATCGGGGAACTCTCCTACAATCGACTTACCACCGTGGAGCCTGTTATCGAGGAGGCTCTGGTTGACCTCCTCGACTGTCTTATCCCTGAACTGGACTGTGAACTCCTTAAAGTGGAAGCTGCTGAACACCGGAGCCCTGACCCCGGGCAGCTCCCCCAGTCGCCTTATGGCGTAGTGTGCCCTTCCCGACACGAGCTCGCTCAGGTCCTTGATCCCCTGGGGCCCCATTAGGGATAGGTACACGGCGCTCGCTAGGGCATTGAGAGCCTGGTTGGAGCAGATGTTGCTAGTCGCCTTCTCTCTCCTGATGTGCTGCTCCCTTGTCTGGAGGGTCATCGTGAAGGCCCGTCTATCATCCTCGAGGGTCTGGGTCACACCGATTAGCCTCCCCGGCATCTGCCTGATGACCTTGGTATCACTCTTGCAGGCAAACATACCGAGAAGGGGACCCCCGAAATTCATGTGATTGCCAAGGGGCTGACCCTCGCCGATGACTATATCGGCCCCGTACTCGCCTGGAGGCTTAATTAAGCCCAGGGAGATGGGGTCCACGCCGACCACGAAAAGGGCCTTGGAGTCATGGGCAATCTCGGCTATCGCCTCGACTCCTTCCTCGACGAAGCCAAGGTAGGAGGGATTCTCGATATAGACGGATGCGGAATCGCTCCCGATCTTCTCTTTGAGGTCTTCTAGGTCAAGCTGACCGCTTGTCTTATCGTAATCCACCTGGGTTATCTCGATGTCCACAGGCTCAGTGTATGACCTGAGGACGGAGAGTCTGCGGGGGCTGATTATGCTGGGCACCAGAACCCTGCTCCTCCGTGTGAGGCGGCAAGCCATGCGGGAGGCTTCTCCGAGGGCGGTGGCCCAGTCATACATCGAGGCGTTGGCGACATCCATGCCCACGAGCTCGCAGATCAGGCTTTGGTACTCGAAGATAGACTGGAGTATACCCTGGCTGATCTCGGGCTGGTAAGGGGTGTAGCTGGTAAGGAACTCGGCCCTGTGAACGATCTCGTCGACTACAGCCGGGACGTAGTGGGGCCAGACACCTCCCCCGAGGAAGGGAGGGGCCGCAAAACCCCAGTTCCTCTCTAGGAGGCCCGAGACGTGCTTCTTCACCTCGGCCTCGGTGAATGGTCCGGGTACATCCAGCTCTCTTTCGAATCTGAGGCCCACTGGGATATCGACGTAGAGGTCGTCGATGGACTTGATCCCCATCTCCTCTATCATCTTCTCCTTGATGTCGGGGACGCTGTTGGGCATATACGGATGAGGCTTGTTCATTATTCGCTTCTCCTGTTGAACACGATTCATCTTTCCTATCCTCTTTAATAATGTTAGCTTATCACGGTGTTCAGGCTGGACCATGCCCCACTTTTTAAATCTGGGATATGTGTCATTACTCTGGTATGATGTCCTCGATGAAGATATCCAAGGTTAAAACGCTGACTCTCATGGCTCTGCTCTGTGCCTCAATGCTGTCGTCCTATGCTTACATGGCCAGCGGTGAAACGGAGCAACTTTTCGTCGATATAGATAGGAGTGTGAAGATCGTCAGAGGAGGCATCGTTTTCCTGAATGATACATTCACCCTCTCCGCCCCCGAGGGCTCTGAAGCCATTGTCACAGATTTCTGGATGGGGTTCTCTGACACCCTCACCCCTGAGAGGTCGATCTTCGAGGTGTGGGAGTTTGATAGCTGGAGGCAGGTAGATGCGTCGGGCCTTGATATTCAGGGAATCCAGGGCTCCCGCATCGAGTTCACCGTCCCGATAACCTTGAGAGCCGGAACGTCCCTGACACTTAGGGCATCATATCTCTCTCTGGATAGCGTAAGCGGTACTAGCACTGCCTATGCTGCTATCTTGCCCGTTTTCCCCGTCATCGATTACAATATCTCCCGGTATCAGCTGGAGGTGGAGCTACCTCCCGGCGCCATTTTCGACCAAGTCATCTCCCCGATAAACATGACCCAAATCGAGGTTGGCGATCACTGGAATGTGATATATCTGGGGGAGAATATCGTCGCTGACTCCGGGGTTTACGCAAGCATCCTGTACACCCATTCGACGGACGACGAGCTTCTGTTGGTAGTAGATGATGTGTCTCGGAGCATCACGGTCAAGTCAAGCATCCTAGTCGTCGAAGACTCCTACTCTCTCACCAACAAGGGACCCATCCTCTTCGGGTTCCCTCTCGAGCTCCCCCCAGACGCATCCAACATCAAGGCGAGAGACGGGGTTGGCACACTAGAGACCATAGCCACGGAGTCAGATGAGTCGAAAGAGGTGGCTGTTTTCCCTCGGTCTCCCATTATGCCCGGAGACAGATGGGTCTTCAGTGTAACGTACACCACGGAGAACGGAGAGCACGTCTCGACTGCAGGAGGTTCATCTCACCTCTCTTACCCCAACATCGAGCTGCCTCATTTCATCCGGGGCCTCGAGGCGACAGTCAGCAGGGTTGAGAGCGATGTCGTCCGCCTCACGTATGGTGCCACGCTCCAATCGGAGAGGCCCGCCATCGAGGCCGAGATCCCATCCGGATCCATCATGCCTTCCCTAAGGCCAATCGCCATCGTCGCGGCGTTCGGGTTGGTCGTCGCTGCTATAGTCTTCCTGAGGCGACGGGAAAAGCCCGCCAGGGTGGAGGTGACCCTCGAAGCCGAGGTTCCTACCCTCAAAGAGTTCATCGAGAAGCAGCGCGAAAGGATCGGCCACCTTAAGGCGCTAGAGTCCCTCGAGGAGGAGCTCGAGGAGGGGAAGATAGAGAAGGATCAATACGAGAGGCTTGCGGCTGAGCACAGTCGAGGCGTGAGCAAACTCGCCGACTCCCTTAAGCAGTTAGAGAGAGAACTCGCTGATGAGCCCGAGCTCTCCGAGCCCTTAAAGGAGATTAAGCAGGCGGAGGGGGAGTTCACCCGGATCGCTTCAGACCTTCGGAACCTAGAGGTGAGGCTGAGAACCCGACGGGTCTCCAGGAGAGACTACGAGAGGCGCAAGAGGGACAGGATCCGCAGGAGAGGCCTCGCGATCAAGAAGATCGAGAAAGCCATTGAATCCCTGGGCGGCTGAGAAAACCCGTCACCTCAATCTTTTAATATCGTAGGTCAAAAGTACACAGGATTCCATCGAGGCGAAAAAAATGCCCTATGTGACCTTGAATCTCGACACATGCACTGCCTGCCAGAACTGCCTCAAGGCCTGCCCGATGGGAGTTTTCGCGGAGCAGGGGGACGTGATCGCCGTTGTTGAGCCGAATCAGTGCATCATCTGCCGGGCATGCGAGGCCACATGTCCCTCGGGGTCGATAGTGGTCGAGGATTAACCGATATCCATTCCAAGCTGGAGCTTATCTTTGCCATCTACGGTTCTCCAGTCTGCATGAAGAGTTTTTATCTCGATCAAGACCTAACCATAGCTGATGGACAACTCCCTCGACGATCTCAGGCATATCAAGGCTCTGGATGAATCCGGTATGCTACTGGTTCTGAAGAGGTTTCCGGAGGATTGCCGCTCTGCAATAAAACGAGTTAACAAAGTCTCGCTAGAGGGCATCTCCCACAAGCGATTCAACAAAGTCGTGTTCGCGGGAGTGGGTGGCTCATCCATCGGTGGGAAGCTCGTTATTGACTGGCTCTGGAGAGAGTGCACTGTTCCGTTGGTGCTTTCCCGGGGGTATCATCTTCCCGCTTTTGTCGACGATGAGACCTTGGTCTTTACGGTTAGCTACTCGGGGAACACGGAGGAGACTCTGAATATGCTCGCGGAAGCTTTGAGAGTGGGAGCTCCTACCATCACGGTGACCTCAGGGGGCGCCATGGGCAATATGGCGATGGACAATGGTCTTCCCTTGATATCTCTACCAGGCGGATACAGGCCGAGGGCCGCGATTTCCCATCAGTTCTTCAGCCTGGCTACAGCGATGCACGAGTTGGATCTCGTGGGGACCTCGTGGGGGGAGGTCCCAGAGGCTTTGTCGATCCTGGAAGCCATTAGAGACGAAGTCTCGATGGACGTGCCTACAGATGAAAATTTGGCGAAGAAGGTTGCATTGAGGCTCCTCGGCAAGATTCCGCTGGTTTACGGGTCCTCGCTCCTTGAGGGTGTGGCCTACAGGTTAGGGTCCCAGTTGAACGAGAACAGCAAGGTCCCGTCGGGATCGGGGAGTTTCCCGGAGGCCTTCCACAACGCGGTTCTTGGTAGCGAGTGGCATTCGGAGGCTCTGGGAACTCTGGCTTTGCTGTTGCTCAGGGACAGTGGAGATGATGAGGGAGTGAAAAGGAAGATCGAGAGATTCAAAGGGCTCTTCACTCCCAGAGTCGGTGATATAATCGAGCTGGAGGCGAGGGGCTCGGGAAGGCTCGCCCGGATTCTTTCCCTCGTCTATTTCGGGGATTATGTTTCAACGTATCTGGGGCTCCTCTATGGCCATGATCCCAGCTCCAACTTGTCTATTGATAAGCTGAAACAAATATGAGAATTTTTTCGGCTCGCTATCCCCTCATTCCATCTCAAATACTCTCGCTATCACCGAGTTTTTTCGCACTTTCTGGAAGCCTAATGAGGGTGTCGTTGCGGAAAACGAAGTTAGCCTCCAGCTGCTGTGATCAGGGATAATCGACAGCCTGAAACCGAGTTCCTTGACCTTAGGCCTCAAGGCGGGGGTTCCCTTTTTTATTAAGCGCACGCAACCTCTTCTGCGGAGTGTCATGGTCGTCGAGGTGGACGATACCCGGCGATGCGGGCGTTAATCAGGCTGGGGCGACCTGTTAGGCGGCGCCGTTGTGGTGATGCGCCGAGTCGAGACGGGGGAATCCCACTCTGGAGAGATATCCCTGGATCTGTTCCAGGGCGGTGTATTCAAGACTAAAGCGTATCTCGTCGAGTCTCTCAAGGTGGTGGCGGAGGGTATGGAGAGGCTTCGCGTCTCCCAAGTTGAGCCCATCCATATCTGCACCGGGTATATCCTCTCGAAGGCCAGGGAGGCGTTGATCGAGGAGGGCTACACCGTGGAGGGTGTCAAGATTGTGGGCCCGACCCAGGAGCTGGCTGAGAGGGAATTCCTTAAGAGCCTCGTCCGCCTCGGGATCGGAGATATGACCATAGTCGCTTCGATGCGGAGCTTCAACTCATTCCTCGCATGGGTGCACGAGAATCTCGAGGAGAGGGAGCGTTTCGTTAAGACCGGCTGGACATCTTGGCCTAGATTGAGAGAAGGAAGGGCACCCCAATGACTTCGAATCGGAGGGACTACAAGCTTTCAATAGCTATCCCCTCTTCCCTCGTCTCCGAGGTTCCCCACCAGAGGGAGAAGACTGTTGTCATCGGCCAGATCGCCAGGATTGCGGCCATCCACAGGGTCGAGGATATCTATGTTTACCGGGACGTCCCGGACGAGTCCAGGCTACTCCGGCTCATCTTAAACTATATTGAGACTCCCCAGTATCTGCGGAAGAACCTATTTGGAATGATGGAGGAGCTGAGATACGTCGGTGTCCTCCCGCCCCTCAGGACCCCCCACCACCCCTTGGAGCGGAACTCTAGCAGACTCGAGACAGGTGAGTTCAGGGAGGGAGTCGTGCTCTCGGAGGATAACGGAGAATATCTCGTCGACGTAGGCGTCGAGACTCCTGCCAGAGTGACAGGGCCTGGGCCCTCCATTGGCGGGCGGACGACTGTACGAATCACCAGCGTCCAACCAATGCTCACCGGGAGATTCGCCAAAAAAAGAGACGTAAAATCTTATTGGGGGTACGGCATCCACCTAACGGGCGGGGGACTGGGAAAGTTCGCATCGAGGGGCGACTTCGATCTAAAGCTGGCGGCTTCAAGGCTTGCCCCTCCTTTCAGGGACCTAGAACCTGAGTTAGGAGCCCGAATTGCTGAGGCCAAGAGTGCCTTGATCGCTTTCAGCTCACCCAGAGCCAGGCTCCAAGAGATACTATCAAGGGACGGTTTGGAAATGAGCGAGGTCTTCGACTTCACGGCGAACGTGATCCCGGACCCTGGGAGCGTGACCGTGAGAACCGAGGAGGTCCTGGGTGCCGCCCTAGCCCTCATCGGAATGCTCCGCTGAGGACCCAACGGTTTTATTTCAAACATCAGCCTAGTGTAAAGAGGTTTCAAATTGGCTTCAGACGAGGAAATCATCGAATCGGAGCTCAAGGGGAAGACGCTCCTCGTCTACATGCACATCCTCAAATCGAAAGAATCCTCTGTAGGGGTCAGGGAGATCCAACGGGCCCTTAGGTTCAGCAGCCCCAGCGTCTCATCCTACCACCTCAACAAGCTCAAGGACATGGGGCTCGTCGAGAGCATCAGGGGCGATTACAGCCTCATCCGGGAGATTCGGGTGGGCGTCCTGAAGCAGTTCGTCTCAGTCGGAGGGGTGATGCTCCCCCGCTACCTCTTCTACGCCGTGCTCGTGACCACGATGCTGGCAACTTTTCTGCTCCAGAATCCGTTCAATCCTACGGAGCTGTATATCACGACGGTGATCTTCGGGCTCGTACCCCTCGTGATATTGTGGTACGAAACGTTCCGACTATGGAGGGACAGACCGCGGTGAATAAATTCTCGCCAAGTTTTGTTCTACTACTCGAACAGCCCCTCCACGAGGAGACTTTCATTGTTCTAAACTGTGGTATTAAGACCGACGCTGCGGATGGTAAATGACGATGGAGAACAAGGTTCTAGTCTACGCAGTGCTCGCGATATCCCTGGGCTACCTCTTGGTAGCAGCGGTCCCCAGCCAGTTGGCCCCTCCCATGTTCAGCGAGTCCGCAGTAGACTCTGAGCTAGTGAAGGCACCCGGACCGGAGCATGCGGAGACTCCAACTGAGGGTGCATCTGCCCCAGCAACCGAGTCAGATAGAACGTTTTCAGGAGATGCTGCGGAAGCTCAAGGAGACGTCCTAGCAGCTGGAGGCGGCTCTGGTAACTTGGTGATATCCATCTTCGGAACCTGGAGCGTCAACCTGCTCTTCGCCCTCGGAGTCTACTTTATCGCCAGACGCAGGTTCTCCTAGACTCTCACGACACAGTCGAGCAGCTCTTCTGCGCGGCTAATTACATCCCTCTTCGTAGAATCTATCCTTGCTCCATTAGTTTCAATGACCCGAGAAGCCATAGCCGATCCCACGCAGGCGCACCAAACTGGGTCATCGCCCCGGAGGTATTCCGACATGAAAGCGCCGAGGAAGACATCCCCAGCTCCCGTGGAGTCCCGCACATCGCTATCGTAAGCCGGCACCTGGGATGGCCTTCCTCCCATGGCGACAAGCGAACCGTTCTGACCCAAAGTGGTGACCGCCACACTCGCCCCGAACTTCCTGATCTTCTCAGTCCCTCTCCGTGGGTCGGAGTCCCCGGTGATGAGCTTCACCTCATCAGCGGAGGCTTTCAACACGTCCAACCTGCCCATTAACTCTCTATCACGCCAAGGCTGGAGCTGAATCGAACCATCCTCCAGGCGCCTCCTCAGAAACCCTTGGGGATCTAAAGCCAAGACGTCCGACTGGATGGCTTCAACTGCGCAGTCTGTGAGCTCCCCGATTATAGGCGTTATCAGCGCGGCATCGGGAAGGTCCTCGATGTCATTAGAGCAGATCTTTTCGCAGACACTCTCTACACCTAATACTCTTATTTCCTGGGTATAGTCGAGGACGAACCTGGTGGTCTCCGCCCCCTCTACAACCATATTACCGGCATCCATACCGAGGTCCGTTAGCTGCCGAAGGAAATTCTTTGAGATATCATCTCCAACCTTGGAAACCGCATGGATTCTATCTCCTAAAAGCCCGAAGGAGAGAGCAGTGTAAGCCGGTGGGCCCCCGAGCTGGACCCTCTGCCCAGTCTCATCAATGACCTTGTCGATCGCTATGTGCCCGATGACCGCGATCTTCGTCATCGGAAGAAGGTTTGCTTGAATGTACAAATAGTTTAGGGGTGAAAAAGAGAAAGAAGGTTAGAAGATGATCCTCTTGCCGTCCTGTTGGAGGAGTCTCTCCCGCTTCTGGTCCGTCATGGCCTGGATGTGCTTCACCTGATCATCCGTCAGATGCCTGAACCTGTTCTGGGCTTTGAGGTAGTCCTCGATGGGCCTCCTCTTGGGCTTCATTGTCAGCTTCAAGATCCCGCCCTCGATCTCGTAGAGGGGCCAAGCCCAGGTCTGAACCCCGAGGCGTATCACCTCGATGCTCTTCGCCGGGTCGAACCTCCACCCAGTGGGGCAGGGGATCACCGAGTGGAAATACTTGAAGCCCTCGATGCCCTTCGCCTTAATGATCTTTTTCTGGAAATCCTTGGGATACGCGACTGAAGCGGTTGCCACATAGGGAATCTTGTGCTGGGCCAGGATCATGGGGATCTCCTTCTTGGGAGCCTCCTTGCCCAGGGGTGTCGTGGTTGTCCAGGCGCCGAATGGGGTTAGCCCGCTTTTCTGAACCCCCGTGTTCATGTAGGCCTCGTTATCCACGCAGATCTGGATCATGTTCTCGTTCCTCTCCGCGGCTGCCGAGACCTTCCCGAAGCTGATATCACCGGTGGCACCGTCGCCAGCCGAGGAGACGAGGGTGATGTCCTTCCTTCCCTTCACCCTCAAAGCCGCTGCGATCCCCGTCGCGCCGTCGGCTGCGAACGAGAAGTGAATACCAAAGGTGGGCAGCTTTATGTTCCTTATTGCGCAGTATGCGCAGGGGCCGTCGCCGTAGAGAATCGTGTTGGCTCCCAGGACCTCCAGGGCAAGCCTCCAGAAGAGGGGTCCCCCGCAGCCGGGGCAGCAGGTGGTGCCGCCCTGGATGTAGCTTTTCTCATAGTACTCGTCGAAGAGTTTGTTCAGTTCCATTTACATCACCTCTCCTAGGTCGTGGAGCTCAACCCAGTCCACGACGCTCTTGACCTTACCCGTCTCCACGGCCTCGAGGGTCTCCTCAGCCATGTACTCGATCTGGCGCATCGTGACGTCGCTACCGCCTAGGCCCACCTGGAAGTTAACGAGGAGGGGCCTGTCGTCGAGGGCATAAAGGGCTCTCGCTACTTCCATGGAGACGATTCCTCCGCCTGCGGAGCCGTAGCTGTTGTTCCTGTCCACGACGGCGATGGCGTTGTACTTCTTACCAAGCTTCCTGAACTCCTCGGTTGGGAACGGCCTGAAGCCCTTCAGCTTCACCAGCCCGATGCTCTTCCCCTTCCCCCTCATCTCGTCGATCACATCCCTCGCCGTGCCCGTCATGGAGCCCATGGTCACGAGGACCGCCTCTGCACCGTCGCAGTTATACTCCTCGATGAGTCCGTCGTAGCACCTTCCGAACCTCTTACCGAACTCTTTGTCCACCTCCTCGATAATCCCCCTAGCTCGCTCGTGGGCCTTCTCTACCTCGTAACGAGCCTTAGCGATGTCCGATGACCCGCCCGTGGGTTTGTGCTCCCCGGGCATGATATTGTACATCTCGTGGACATAGGGCGGCAGAAAGTCGTCGACCTCGGATTGATCCGGGATCGTCGTGGGGGTCGCCGTCGCCGAGACGAAGTAGCCATCGTAGCAGGGGGCAACGGGCAGGCAGACCCGTTTGTCCTCTCCTATCTTGAAGCTTTGGATGACCGTGTCGATGACCTCCTGGCTGTTCTCGCAATAGAGTTGGATCCAGCCGGTATCTCTCTGCATCAGTGCGTCGTTGTGGTCCGGCCTCAGCCCCCCGATGGGGGCCATTGCCCTGTTCACCATGCACATCACGATGGGGAGCCTGCGCCCCGGGGGCATCCAGAGAGCTTCCTCCATGAAGGCGATCCCCTGGGACGCGGACGCCGTGAAGACCCTTGCGCCCGCAACAGATGCCCCGATAGCCGCAGCCATAGCGGTGTGCTCCCCCTCGACCTTGATGTATTCAGCGTCCATAATCCCCTCGGAGATGAGGGCCGCAATCTGACTGATGAGCTCCGTCTGGGGAGTGATCGGGTAAGCCGGTATGACCTCGGCCCTGCTGAGCTTGGCGCCCCAGGCAGCGGCCTCATTCCCATCCATCATCCTCGTAACGGACATAACTATGCCTCCCTCTCCATCCCGATGGCCCCCGTCGGGCACTCCGTGGCGCAGACGCCGCACCCCTTGCAGAATCTGTAATCGAAGACCACCTTTTCCTTGTTCACCACCATCACCGTCCCCTCCGGACAGTAGATCTGGCATAGAGTGCATTTGTTACATTTCTCCATGTCCACCACCGGCCTGAAAGACCTGACAATCTGGCTCATTTTCAGGACTCCTTCACGATCTCGTAGCCCTTCTTGCAGGCCTCAACGTTGAGCTCCCCGATGCGCCCGGGGAAAGCGTGCCTTATCGGCTCGAAGAGTGACCCCAGCTCGATCCAGTCCGTGACCTTCGCTATGGCGCCCAGCATCGTTGTGTTGGTGATGGGAATGGCCCTCACCCCGAATAACTGGGCCGAGACCCCCGTTGCAGCCACCGTGGCTGTCTTCCCGAGAACGACGCCGAAGTCAACGTCGGAGGGTGCCCTCTCCTCGTTAAGGACGGCGATGCCCCCCTCTTTCAATCCTTTCTTCACGGCGGGGTTTCCTACTAAAGCAGGGTCCAATACCACGAGAGCGTCGGGCTCGTAGATGCCGCTGGTCCGCCTTATCGGTTTGTCGTCGAGCCTGAGGAAGACTGTGACATCTCCTCCTCGTCGCATCCCACCGTAGACGGGGATCTTCTGGGCAAATTTTCCTTCTGAAAAGGCAGCCTCGGCGAGGATCAGGGCGCCCATCACAGCCCCCTGTCCGCCCATTCCGTGGAACCTGATCTCGATCACATTTCTCACCTGAATAACGATTCCCAGTATTCGTTTGGCTTTATTAGATAAAGGCTTGTAATAACCGCTAAAAACCGCCATCCTAACTCTTCCACACGTGGAAACCGATGGTTAGACCGATAACAGACGGCAACCTCAAGAGCGCATATGCCGGGGAGAGCCAGGCCCACATGAGGTACAGCATCTTCTCCCAGCGGGCCGAAGGGGGGTTACCGGAACGTTGCGAGGCTCTTCAAGGCGATAGCTTACGCCGAGAGGATTCACGCCTCCAACCACTACAGGAACATCAGGAGCGAGGGAGACGCTTTGACCGTATCCATGGCCGCTTTTGGCTCCAAGACCACCTCCGAAGACCTCCAGATAGGAATTGATGGGGAGACCTTCGAGGTCGAGGAGATGTACCCCGCCTACCGCGATGTAGCCAAGATGCAGAAGGAGTATGCTGCGGAGGTGACATTCAGATTCGCTTGGGAGGCCGAGAAGACTCATGTCGAGCTCTTCAAGAAAGCGAAGGCTGGTATTGACGAAGAACGAGACCCGGATCTGGGGCCCATTAGGGTATGCGAGGTCTGCGGCTATACCATGGAGGGGGAGCCTCCTGAGAAATGCCCGGTATGCAAAGCCAAGAAAGAAAGGTTCAAGATCTACGCGGGGTAGCTCTTCACCCCTTTTTCGCATACTTGGTTTCCTTTTAGTTTCACAGGAAATACCTATTCTATGTCGACAATCCTAGCTGTCGCCATCGACCCATCTTATATTCCCCCTGAGATATGAAACCCATTGATCGCCTTGAAAATCGGCGTAACGGGTGGCGCAGGATACGTCGGATCTAAACTCGTGAAGAGCCTCATTGTAGGGAAGAACAAAGTTGTATCTATCGACAACTTGATGAATGGCGACTATGGCCACCTGAGGACCCTTGGAGCAGGTGATGCCGCTAACTTACTCGAGGGTGATATAAGGGACCTAGAGTTCATGGTGGAGGCTTTTAAGGGCTGTGACGCGATAGCCCATCTGGCCGCCCTCCCGGGCCTCGTCAAATGCAGGGAGCGGCCCAGCGAAGCCACCTCCATCAACGTGTATGGCACCTACAACGTCCTCGAGGCCGCGAGGAGGCTCGGCATCGGGAAAGTGGTATTCTGCTCGACGGCGGCAGTCTACGGAAAGCCTGCCGAGATGCCCGTCACTGAGTGTATACCCTTGAGGCCCCTCAATCTTTACGGCGTCACGAAGCTCGCGGGGGAGAGGTTGATGGATGTCTTCAGCGACAACCACGGGATCGCCACCGTAAGCCTCCGTTTCGGGAATGTCTTCGGCGTGGGCCTCTTCACTAACTATGATACTGTGATACCCAAGTTTGTTAGGATGGGGCTGAACGGGGAGGACCTCACCGTCTACGGGGACGGCTCAAGCACCAGGGATTTCGTACACGTCGAGGACATCGCCCGAGCCCTCATCCTCGCCCTCGAATCCAAGGGCAAAGGTAGTGAGGTCTACAACGTCGGTGGAGAGACCATGGAGATCGGCGTCCTGGCCAAGCGAATCGTTCAGTCCCTCAGAAAATCCACAGAAGTCAGCATCGTCAATCATCCTCCCCGAGCTGGGGAGACCAAGGAGTTCAGCTACAACTTGGAAAAGATCAGAAAAGGCCTCGGATACGAACCCTGTTGGAGTATTCAGGCGGGAATCGCGCAGATAATCAAATTTAGACTCGAACAGCTTGCCTCATAAAAAATCATGTGCCCTGAAACACATGAAATAAAATGAAAGAGCTACTCGATATATCCCATTTCGACGAGCTTGTCTAGGACTTTCCCAGCACTCTCATCGATGGACTCTTTGTCTGTGTCCAGGACGAGCTCGGGGTCCTCGGGTTCCTCGTAGGGATCGTTGACCCCCGTGAAGTTGGATATCTCACCAGCCAGGGCCTTCTTGTACATGCCCTTGACATCCCGCTCGATGCAGACCTCCACCGGGGTGCGCGTGTAGACCTCAACGAACTCCCCTATCTCCTCCCGGGACTTCGCCCTCCTAGCGCGATAAGGGGAGACAAATGTAGCCAGGACAGCGACCCCGTTCCTTGTGAGGAGTTTCGCGACGAAGGTGACGCGCTTGATGTTCTCGTCCCTGTCCTCTTTGGAGAACCCGAGGTCGCTCGTCAGGCCCTTCCGCACGGTGTCCCCGTCGAGCCTCTCGACCCTATACCCTCTCTCCTTGAGTCTCTCAGCCACGGCGTCTGCTACTGTTGTCTTCCCTGAGCATGGGAGGCCCGTGAACCACGCCGTGAAGCCTCTTTGATCCTTCATATGATTCCATCAACTGACTGGATACAAGTATTTAACAGGATATCTGCCGTCTCGCGAAGTTGAACAATCGGATGGATCGTGAGAAGTTTAGACTACGATCATGGTGAGGGTCGATCTCACGTTCTCCAGGGTCCTTATCTTGGAGCTGATGGTGTCCTTGAGCTGCTGGAGGGTGTCGGCCTCGATCCTCACGACGATGTCATAGACCCCATAGACACCGTAGACCTCCTTGACCTCATCGATCTTGCGGAGCGCTTCGCCTACCTCTGCATCGGCTCCCAAGTCGGTGTTGATTAGAACGAAGGCTACGTTCATAGTATCTCATGATCCATAGTTTCAAACGGTTTAAGGTTTTCTAAGGAAAAAACCAAGATGATTTCGACGTTTGTCGAACTTTATTTCGTCACAACTCTTAATTTCGGTCCTTCAAAGGAAGAACCGAGGGGAAGGATGAGGCTTTCTAGGGATGTCGCGGTCGTCGGAGGGGGGATGACCCGTTTCCACCATAAGATACACGCTGAAAGGACCAGTAGGGAACTCTTCGTGGAGGCCGCCCTCGAGGCGAAGGGTTCGGTGGACAACGGATTCGATCTGAAGGAGGTGGAAGCCCTCTTCGTCGGGAACTTCTCTAGCGACGCCTTTGAGGGGCAGTCCCACACTGCCGCCCTCATGGCTGACTGGCTGGGGATAACCCCCGTTGCCGCCTCGAGGATCGAGGATGCCTGCGCCAGCTCTGGGGTGGCGGTCAACGTGGCAGCGATGGCGATCGCTTCGGGGGCCTACGACGTGGTGATGGTGGGCGGCGTGGAGAAGATGAGGGGGTTGACCACTGAGGGGGTCACGGACACCCTCGCGATGGCTGCGGACGCGATCTACGAGGTAGGCGCCGGGTTCACGTTCCCGGGGCTCTATGCGGCTCTGGCGAGCGCCCATTTCGCCGAGTATGGTTCTAACTGGGAGCAGTTGGCTGCAATTACCATCAAGAACCATCATAACGGCTCGTTGAATCCCAAGGCACATTTCCAGCGGGAGGTCATGGATATCGCCTTGAGACAGGGGGAGCGGGAGCAATTGACTTTCGGAGATGAGCTCGAGTTCCTCAAATCATCCCTGAATCCGTACGTCGCATATCCCCTACGCTTGTTCGACTGTTGCCCCATATCCGACGGCGCATCGGTCTTGATCCTCGCTGCGGGTGAAAGGGCGCAGGAGTTCACTGACTCCCCAGTTTATATCCGTGGGATCGGTCAGGCCTCTGACGCCATGGCTCTCCACGACAGGGAGAGTCTGACCTCTCTCAGGGCAACCAGGTTGGCATCAGCTCAGGCGTATAAGATTGCGGGAGTCCAGGCGAACGACATAGCCGTGGCCGATGTCCACGACTGCTTCACTATAGCGGAGCTGCTGGCTACCGAGGATCTGGGGTTCTTCTCGAAGGGGGATGGAGGCAGAGCCGCAGTTGAGGGAAGGACGGGGTTGGACGGGGAAGTATCTGTGAATCCCGATGGCGGGCTCAAGGCCAAGGGGCATCCAGTGGGGGCGACGGGGGCGGCTATGGCATACGAGATGTTCAAGCAGTTACGGGGAGAGGCGGAGAGGCATCAAGTCGCGGGGGCGGAGCTTGGCTTGGCCCACAATGTCGGGGCGTCAGGGGCGACGGTGTCCGTCCAGGTCTACGGGAGGTGACGGGTGTGTCTGAATTCACTTCGAAGAACTACGCGGACTCCCTGGCTGAAGGTAAGATTCGGGGCTCAAAGTGTGCGAAATGTGGTATGCTTCATCTTCCCCCTCGACCCGTTTGTCCAGAGTGTGGCGGATCTGAGATGACATGGGAGGAGGTCTCTGGGGATGGAGTTATCCGAGCCTTCACCGTTGTCCATGTGCCCCTCTCCACCATGGTGGGGCGCTCGCCCTACGCGGTTGCTGTGGTGAAGCTCGATGATGGCCCGAGCGTCTCTGGTCTGGTACTGGATGTGGACGAAGGCGATACGCTATCCGTTGGTGCCCGGGTTGTCGCCGAGTTCGTGAAAGAGGGAGAGAAGACTGCTCTCTGCTTCAAGCTTGTCTAACCGCTTCCAGAGTAGGGTCTTAGCCTAGCCTCTTTCCTTCTTCATCTCGAATGGACCTTTAGGGATATTTCCCCCTAGCTTGACCGCCGTGTCAACAGACTCCTCGTCTGCGATCCCTTCCGCGACGACTTTCTCCGCCTCTGCAATGAACGGATTCAGTAGCAGGTCGACGTCGAATCCTTCACCATCCTGAGGCGTGACTGAAGGTCTCTCCGCATAGCTGTAGAAGCCTCTCCCCGTCTTCCTCCCGAGGTTTTTCTCCTGGAAGAGGTTCTCGATCGAGTCCGCGGGTTTGTACTGGGGTCCCAGGTTCTCTTCGAAGACCTTGAGGACGTGGCGGACGATGTCGATGCCTATGAGGTCTGAGAGCATGAAGGGCCCCAGGGGCATCCCGGCATTGTGCTGCATCGCTCCATCGATCTGCTCCTTCGAATAGTTTCCTATCTCGAGGAGCTTGGTGGCCTCGTTGAGGTATGTGACCAGGATCCTGTTCACGATGAACCCGACCACGTCCCGCTTTACCTCGACGGGCGTTTTCCCCAGCCGCTCCGATACGGAAATGATGGTATCAATTGTTCCTCTACCGGTCTTTTGCCCCGGGATGACCTCCACGAGGCGCATAATCGTCGGGGGGTTGAAGAAGTGCATGCCCACGAAGCGTTCGGGGCGGGCGACGGCCTCGGCGATCTCTGAGATGCTCAGGCTGGAGGTGTTGGTGGCGAGGATAGTGTCCTCCCTCGCATGACTCGAAACCTCGGCCCAGACCCGCTTCTTGAGCTCCAGCCTCTCGGGGATCGCCTCGATGATGATGTCCGCTTCTCTCACCGCGTCCTTCAGGTCGAGGGTGAAGGAGATCTTCTCAAGGACCCGTTTGGCGTCCTCCTCGGCCATCCTCCCTCTCTCGACCTGGCGCTTCAGATTCCCCTCGATCCCGTTTCTGGCCTTGTCGATGAACTCTTGGGAGATGTCCCGGATGACGACATCGAACCCTGCTGCCGCGGCGATCTGGGCGATCCCGTGGCCCATGACTCCTGCTCCTAGAACCGTGATTCTTTCCGTCTCGGTTCCCATTAGAATCTGTGGAGGTTGTCTCCCGATGTTTAAAGCATTTTTCAGAATCAAGGGAATTAACAGGGCGTTTTCGAATAAATGTTAATAATATTCCCCAAAGTATTCAACTTGTTCAGGAGACAACATATTGGCGCGCATTATCGTACTGTTAAAGGACATCGTCGATCTTACAGAGATGAAGGTCGATCCCGAAACGAGGCAGCCCAAGACCGAGGGCGTCAAGAGAAAGATAAGCGAGGTCGACAAGCGGGCCCTCGAGACTGCCATCAAGCTCAAAGAGTCCGGCGAGGGGGAGGTCATAGCCCTCTCCATGGGCGGATCAGGGACGAGGACGGCCCTCCTCGCAGCCCTAGCCATGGGGGCAGATGCGGCGTACATAATTAACGACGAGGCGCTGGCTGGAGTAGACGCTCTGGCGACCTCCAAGGTGCTGAAGGCTGCGGTAGAGAAGCTAGGGGATTATGATCTCATCATCGGGGGGGAGATGGCTCTCGACAGCCTCTCCGCTCAGGTATGTCCGAGACTTGCGGAGCTCCTGGGCCTTCCCCAGGTGACATACGTCAAAGAGATCGAGCTCGGAGAGGGGACTCTCAGGGCCGTTAGGGACCTGGAGGATGTTGACGAAGTCGTGGAGGTTGACCTCCCCGCGGTGGTGGCCGTGGTGAGGGAGGTCAACGAGCCTAGGATCCCCTCCCTCATGAACATCATGAAGGCGAAGAGGAAGCCCACCGAGGAGTGGGACGCCGAGGCTGTAGGACTATCCGCGGAGGAGGTCAAAGCCTCATCCTCCGTGGAGGTCCTGAAAGTCGAGGCCCCCAAGGTCGACAGGAAACGGATTGTCATCAAAGCCGATACTATTGAAGATGCTGTATTGCAGCTAGCCGAGGCTATAGTCTCCGAGGGAGTTCTGGAGAGGTGAGCGCGATGGCTCAGAACGTTCTGGCATTCTCCGAGGACAGAGGCCTACTAATCCAGCTCCTTGGGAAGGGAAAGGAACTCGCGGATAGCCTAGGTGGAGAATTAAACGTACTGCTCGTGGGTTCGAACATATCTGATTCTGGAGAACTGGCTCAATATGGTTCCAAGAAAACATTGGTCGCTGATGATCCCGGATTCGAGCATTTCAGCGTTGAGGCCTACAAGGAGGCCTTTTTAAAGGCAGTCGAAGCCTCCGATCCTAGGATAATACTCATTGGGGCCACGAAGAGGGGGAAGGAGCTGGCCGCTCGGGTGGCCGCTGCTCTTGATACGGGCTGCATGACTGAATGCCTGAGCCTCGAGGTGGACGAGGAGGGCAATCTAGTGGGCGAGCGACTCACCTATGCGGGCTCAACGATAGCCACCGAGGTTAGCAGGAGGGCTCCTCACATCGCCACCATCCCTTCGAGGGCGTTCGAGACGCCGGAGCCAGGTGAGGGAGTTGGCGAGATTGTCACACTCGATGTGTCGATCCCCGAGCCGAGAGTCAAGGTCGTCGAAAGGAGGGATAAAGTGAAGGGGGACATGGGCCTTGAGGGTGCCCCCATCATCGTTTCAGCGGGAAGGGGGTTCAAAGCTAAGGAGGACTTGAAACTTCTGGAGGAGCTGGCGGGTGTCTTGGAGGCGAAGGTGGGATGCTCGAGGCCCATCTCGGCTGATCTGGGTTGGATGGAGGATTGGATCGGGATCAGCGGCCGGAAGGTCTCCCCGAAATTCTACCTGGCTTGCGGTATCTCGGGTACTATTCAACATGTAGCCGGCATCAGGGACTCGCAGATCATCGTCTCCATAAACGAGGACGCGAATGCCAACATCCACGAGATCTCCGATTACTCCCTCGTGGGGGATCTCTACACCGTGCTCCCCGCCCTGATCAAGGCCCTCAAAGAAAAGATCGGGTAGACCTTTTCTGTCCCTTTATAGAATATTACACGACGAAGTTGGCCAAGGACGATGCTTTTGAGAGGGCTATCCATGAAGCCGCAGAGATGATCCTCTCGGCTGAATACGTTGTGGCGTTGACGGGGGCAGGGGTCTCCGTGGAGAGCGGCATCCGCCCCTTCAGGGGCCCGGGCGGGCTCTGGACTGAGAGGGGCGAGCCCCCCATGGACGGTTATACCCGGTTCATGGAGGACCCGAAGGGCTACTGGGAGAGGCGTCTCGATCCGGAGAGGAGGCGAGAACTCGGAAGGTCGATGCATGAAGCTCAGCCCAATTCTGGGCATCGCGCCCTCTCTGAGTTGGAAGAGATGGGAGTCCTGAAGAGCCTGATTACCCAGAACATCGACAACCTCCACATCGCGGCCGGAAGCATCAACGTCCACGAGATCCACGGCAACACTCACAAACTCCGCTGCATGAACTGCAATACGAGGTATCCGGTTGAGGGATTCGAGGTCTCAGAGCTCCCTCCGAGGTGCCCCTCCTGCGGCGGAGTCGTGAAGGGGGACACCGTGATGTTCGGGGAGCCCATCCCCGTCCCGACGCTGAACATGTGCCTGGCCGAGGCGGAGCGCTCTGACTGCATGCTGGTCATCGGGACCTCCGCGATGGTCTTCCCGGCGGCGGCGCTGCCCCTCAACGTGAAGAGGAGTGGTGGTGTCCTTCTCGAGTTCAACCCAAGGGAGTCAGAGCTGAGTGGGGTGTGCGACGTGACGGTGAGGGCGCCCTCGGGAGAGTCGCTGCCGATCCTGGTCACCCGGCTCAAGGAGAGGCTAGGATAGTCAGGCCAACTTTTTACGAGTCCAGTCGGCGATATCCTTGCATGAGGCGAACCAGACATCGCCCTTCTCCTTCATCTCGGTAATCAACTTGTCTAACATGTTGATCCTGGAAATACGTCCGATGGCCTGGGGGTGGCATGTGAGGCCGAAATATCTCCCAAGCTCGTATAGACCCTCGAACTCAGGTTTCCAGACGGCGTATGCTTCCTCTGGGCTCCTGCGGTGGGTCTCGAACTGGGGCCAGTCGTCGAGCATCCACTCCACGGGGAGCTCCACGAGCCCCGTCTCCTTCCCTCTCCACTTCAGCATGTAGGGCATATCGGAGTCCATCATGTTGGAGTCGTACTCGAACCCCAGCCTCTGGACGAGCTCCAGGGTCCTGTCGCTGATGAGCCAGTATGGAGCCCTGAAGCCCACGGGCTTCACACCCACCTTCTCGAAGGCTGCTAGTCCCCTCTGGAAGACGCTCTCCTCGGCCTCCTTGGATATCTCGGCGAGCCTCTCGTGGAGGTATCCGTGGGCCGCGAGCTCGTGGCCCTTGTTCACGATGTTCTCGACGGACTCTGTGAACTGGTCCACGGTCCATCCCGGTGTGAAGAAGGTGGCGGGTATCTCGTGCTTGTCGAGGAGGTCCAGTATCCGGGGGATGGCCACGTTGGGGGCGAATCTGCCCCGGCTCTGGGCCACGATGTCGAGGGGCGCGCGTCTCATCAGGGCGCTGTTGGCGTCGTAGTCGAATGAGATGTTCACGCAGCATCTATAACCTTCAGGCCAGAAAGAATCAGTTATAGTGGTTTTCGATTTCATGTTCTATCTCCTCTTGTGGATTATTCGAGCACTTCTATGTGTATTAGACTTGCGAATGCGGAGGAAAGATAGGGGAAAATCTTCCTTGAGATCAGACTCCCATCCATCCTCGAGAGACCCCCCCTTTTTTCTAGGAAACAATCCGCGTGTGTGTTCATGAGGGGTGTTTGAGTGTTTGGTAAGTGGGAACTTATTCCTCACACTTTGAATACACTTATGCGTATCACACAAGGAGTTGCGGTTCAAACCCCTATGAAAGGTGATCAAAGGAATCAGCGCGCGCACGATTAAAATAACCCGTGCACGCCAAAGTTTGGGCGATTGTTTTACTTTCTCCATGCGCGCTAACTCAAAAACTTCAAAAAAATACAATCCAATAGGTGAAAACATGCTAAACAGAGAGAAACCGCCCTTATATCCTGAGTTCCCTAAAAAAGAATTTGATTGGAGAATTCAGAGCCCGTAAGGTAATGTCTGAAAATAACTTGACGCGTTGATGCTAGCAGACAATCATAATGTTCTATACGCGACAGGATTGCTCGCGCTCTCTGTAGCCAGAGGTGGTTGGGCACCACCGGGGGTACAGCCAACCGTTATAATAACCCAAGATGAACTGGTTCTAGTCCAATAACAAATTGGGTTCGTGCTCGTGCGAATAAGATTGGAGACTAGGGTTGAAAACTTTGAGATCGTCAGAGATGAGATTGAAATCGCAGATGTCATGAAAAAATATGGGGTTGGTGGAGGATGCAGAATTGGTACGGAGTATGGCCGAGGAACACGGAATGGGATAATTCACCCAAAACTCTCCTTATTTGAAGCTCGTGTTTGTGATGAATTGAACGCACAGATCGTTGATGACTCAGCTTCCATCTGGAAAACTAGGATGGTAAAATCAAAACTAGAGCAAGATCGTATGCGGAAATCATTGAAGGCTGCAGCTATCGCCCTTGATAGAACATTGGATATCGTTGAAAAAAGTATGAACGAGCTTGACTGATTAAAACCATCAACAGAGACGGCAGTAAACCGATCTTTAGCTTCCGGTTCAAACCAAGTCAATGATTCGAGCCCGGTTTTAATACCGTTTTTGTGAAGAAAACTTTGCAAGAAATACCCAGGAAGTGGAACGGGCTACTATAGGTAGCCCTTTGCCTTCATGAACTCGGCGTTCTGGACCGCCCCCACACCGGCCCCCTTCTCCAGGTTGTCGCTGGTCACGATGTAGGTGAACCCGTTTCCCACGCGGGGGATCTCGCTGAGCCTCCCCACGAGGGTCACCATGAACCCCTTGGAGCTATGCAGCTTTGGCTGGGGCATGTCAACCTCATCGAGGACCAAGATGGGCCGCTCAGGGCAGGTCGGCAGCTCCAACTCCTGGGGCAGGGGCTTGAAGCCCTCCAGGGCCACCCTGACCCCCTCAAGAGTCGCGGGTCTCTCCGTCACGACGTCTACAACCTCCGTGTGCACCCTGTCAACGTAGACCCTCGTGCAGGTCGGGTGGACGTCTATCCCGGCGTCAACTATCCTTCCATCCACCAACTTCCCGAGGAGTATGTTCGTCTCAGCGACGACCTTCGCCTCCTCCCCCTCGATCCAAGGGTAAACATTCATCTCCACCATCTTCCTGTAAGGCGAGTCCTCCCTCAGCCCCTTCTCCCCGGCCCCTGAGAGGCTCTGCATAGAGACCATTCGGACCGTCTTGACCCCGAAGGCGTCCTGGATGGGTTTGAGGGTCATCACCAACCCCACCGTCGTGCAGTTAGGGCCCGGCACGATGTAGCCCGCCCAGCCCCGGTTCTCCCTCTGGATGTTCACGAGCCCGATGTGCCCGGGGTTTACCTCCGGGATGAGCACCGGGACGTCATCCTCGTACCTGTACGCGGACGTCGTGCTGAATACCGGGATGTGCTCTGCGAAACGTGCCTCGACGCCCTTCGCCACCGATGCGGGGAGGGCGCTGAACGCCAGGTCGTAGTCCCTCGGATCCACCTTGTCCGTGTTCTGCACCGATATCCCCATGACGTCATCTCCGGGCGTCCTCTCGAAGAAGACGGCGCCTTCGACGGCGTCCCTGTATCTCTTCCCCTCGGACCTCTCCGAGGCCGCGAGGCAGTCTATACCGAACCAGGGGTGGTCCACGAGGGCCTCCACGATGTTCTGACCTGCTGCGCCAGTCGCTCCCAGTACCGCTACCTTCATTTTACTCATCTCTATTCCTCCTGAAGCTCTCCTCTATCACTATCTTGGCCTCAAACCGCTTCTCCCAGTCGACGAAGGCGTCGACGGACGACTCCCCGACGACCAGATCCCTCAATACGACGCCCATTGAGGACAGGGCCTCGCCTATTATATGCAAGCTAGCTGCGGCGTCATCCAGCGCCCTTCCCCGGACCCTGATGAGGGCCAGCCCGCTTGTGCTAGAGACTGCCTTGATGCTCTCCGTGGAGACCACGAGGGGATGAACCCCGTTGAGAACGTCGTCGAGGGCCCCTGTGACGAACACCGTCGAGGCGTCCCTCATCCCCTTGAGGGAGAGAACCCTCCCCTCGTTCTCGACTATCAGCTTGAAGACCCATGCAAGGGCCTCCGGATCAGACGCAATCTCGCCGACCAGGGTCAGCTTCGCGACCCTCTCGTCGTGGATCTCGACCTCCAGCCCCGGTATTGTTCCGCTCACAACCGTTCCGCTCCCGTTCAGACTCTGCTCGTATGAGACGAGCCTTATCCTGAGGCCGTCAGGCTTGTACCTGAAGACCTTACTGTGGAGCACCTTCGCCCCCGACGACGCGAGGAGGCTTGCCTTCCATGCGCTCATCTCCTTCAGGGGCTTGGCTCCCTCCACCTTCCGAGGGTCCGCCGAGTAGATGCCCCTGACGTTCTTGACGAGCACCAGCTCGTCGGCGCCGAGGCACCGGGCGAGGAGGGTGGCGGTCGTGTCGCTTCCTCCCCTCCCGAGGGTTGTGATGCTCCCGTCAAGGCTCCTGCCGACGAAGCCGCAGACGACGGGGACCTGCCCCCTCTCGATGAGTGGCTTCACCCCTTGCTCGGTTCGGCTCTCACACTCCTCAAGTATCGGCTCGGCGTCTCCGTAATTGCCGTCGGTGACGATGGGCCAGCTAGGAGTGTGGGGTGTCACTTCAACGGCGTCGACGCCTATTGACTTGAGGGCCGACGCCATGAGCCTGACGCTCTGCTCCTCGCCGAGGCCAAGGATGTGGTCGACGACCTCCCTCGGGGTGTCAGGGGAGATCTCCCCGGCGGCGGAGAGCAGCTGATCCGTCACTCCCTTCATCGCGGAGACGACGATGACCATCCTGCTCCCTCTCCCCAGCTCCTCCCTGACCGCCTCTGCGGCCCTCCTGATCGCCGTCCCGCTGTCCAAGACGGAGCCACCGTACTTGACTACGAGAAGCTTGGGCAATTCATCGCCTCCCTATCTCGATGGAGAGCTCATTGGGGTCGCCAGGGTCGACGCCTATGATGGACGGCATCCTCCCCCCCATACCGACGGCTCCCCTATAAAGCACGAAGACCCCCCTGACGCCCTCGATGGAGAGGCCAGTGTCCACGCCAAGCCTAGAGGCGTACTGCTCGTCATCCCCTTTCACCACGTTCCCGACGGCGGTCGCAGCGGCGTCAGCGAGGCCGGCGCTCTCAGCGAAGACTGTGACCGCCTCGGCCTCCCCGAAGCTCAGTGCGTGGCTGAAGAGTCCTGAGCTCGTAGCAACGCCCACCGGAAACTCCTCCAATTTGAATCCGATCCGCTTGGAGAGGGGGGCGTCACCGGCTTGTAGGGCTATGTTCACGGGCCTGTCCGATGTGAACGCGACCTCTCCACCGTTCTCGACCACGGCGACGCTGGCCCCCGCCTTGAGCATCTCCTCGACGGAGAGGTCCGCCAGGACTCCGGCCACCGCGGCCATGGGCCCGACACCAGCCGCCTTGGAATGCTCCGCCATCAACTTCGCCACTCTTGGCCCATCAGGTGCTTCCAGGGGATCGAGGGCAAACTGGAACTCCTTGAACTCCCTGATATAGAGCCTAAGCTCCCCATTCTGATGCCTGATGACCTCTATAGCCCGTTGAACCGCCTCCTCCCTGTCGGAGACGATCGTCCCCTGGGACTCACCGATCAAATAGGGTCTCCGGTATAGCCCCGCCAAGCCGTTGCTCAAGGTTTCCCACTCAGCCGATGAGCCTGATGGCCCTCTGGGGGCATGTGTCCACGCAGAGGCCGCAGGTGACGCCGTTGCACCTGTCCTCTAGGAGGATAACGGAGTGGTCATCGTCGAAGGTTAGGGCGTCCATGGGGCAGATAGAGACGCAGGCTCCGCAATCGACGCACTTATCGTCGTCCTTTTCGATGAGTCTGCGGACATCGACGGTGACGCCCCTCTCCCTGAACGCCTTTATGACTCCCTCGACGTGATCCGCATCGATCTCAACAAGAATCTCTCCACCTTGTTGGTTCATGCGGGCGCTGAGTATGTTCACGGGTGTTCCCTGCTCCAGGATGACTTGGGAGGTGATGGGTCTGTCCACGTTCTCCTTGGAGAACCTGAGTATCACTCTAACCGAAGCGGCCACCCCCCAGAAGCTTAGAGATATCCTCGGAGGTCACGATGCCGGTTACCCGCCCCTCGCCGTCGGTCACGGGGAGCGCCGATATGTTGTGCTCGGTCATCCTCCTTAGAGCCGTCTCCAGAGGCTCGTTGAGGGATGCTGAGTGGACCTCCCTGACGATGAAGTCGCTCAAGGCCCCTTTACCGTTTGCGATGGACTTTGTGACATCCCAGGAGGTGACAATACCGCTGAGCTTTCCCTCGGCATCCACTACCACGAGGTGGTTGATGTTCCGGTTGATGAGACGCCTCGCGACTTCCTCGATCTCCTCGTCCTCGGTGCAGGTGACCGCATCGTGGACGACGTCCTCGACGAAGGCCAACCCCTTAGGCTTTCTCATGGGGTTGGCTACCGAGTCCGTGGGTTGTCTTTCGATGGGCGCCGTGAGGTAGAAGCGGCCCTCAGCGATCCATTCCTTGAGGGTCTCCGAGATGGCGTACGCCTTCTTCAGGCTTGACACTGAACTCACCTTCACGGACCTGTCATCAATGGTGACCCTGCCCGATTTGAGGGTCTTGTAGTTGACGGTTCCCAGAGTAGGCCTGTCCCTCCGGGGCACCCCATAGTCGACTATGTTCGTGTAGATATCTTCGTCACGCACCGCTACTTTGTGTACGATGCCCTCGTTCAGTATGGGGATGGGTATCCCTATGCCGTTGTAGAGGGTCGTGCCATAGTTGGTGAACGTGGCCCCCCGGATGAACTTGGGGTCCATGGCTTTGGCGTCCCCCTTCACCATGATGGTTCCGAAGCCGTTCCCCGGGCTGTGTTGTGTCCCTTCGCCGATGACGTAGCCGACGCCCCCGTTGAGGAATATCCGGGTCCCGAGGCCGATGGTCTCGTAGTCGGGGTCGTTTGAGAGCGGGTTCAGCTCCCCCGATCCCGAGTAAGTAGAATTCCTGTACTTGGGAAGCAGCTTCCCCATGTACGTGTATATGGTCTCGTCTCTGCCGTTGGTGGCGCAGGCGTATCTTTGGTACCCGTTTCTGAAATTTAGCATCTGGAACTGGTTCAGGTCATCTTTTGTGAGGGTCACCTCGAGCTTGGTTCTGGGGTAGCAGTCTGTCCCATAAGCCGTCGCTCTCAACTCCACCTCCTTGCCCTTGATGAGGTCCTCGATGACGTGGCCTCCGCCGTACTCGAACGGCTGAGTCTCTGACATCTGGGTTGCCCCAATGTAGAGGTCGACAGCGGCTCCGGGGTGGCTCACCGGCACGTCGTTGATCCACGCCTTCTCTATCTTGATGGGTGGGTCCGCGTGACCGATGTTTATGACCGCCCCCGAGGAGCACATCGCCCCGAAGGTACCGGTTGTAATCACATCGACGTCCTTGAATGCGACCTGGACGCCGCTGCTCTCTACAAGTTCTTTCATCTCAGAAACCGATAGGACCTGAACGTCCCCGTTCCGTATCTTTTCGTTAATCTCTTCAATCGTCCGAGCGCTACGCTCGACGGATGATTTCTTGTTGAGGTCTTTTCCCTCCTTAAACAGAGACTGGTAACCCTTATTCATACATAAATAATTATCTGGCACAAATATTCCGAAAAGAATATGATTGGTGGCTCAGCGACAAACGAGGAGGCCCATGTCATGGAGTTCCTGCTAAATGCCCGCCGGAAAGGGGCATTCACATGCGTTTCTCTAGATGAGGCTCCGTAAATTCATGCAATGGGAAATTTTCTGTATAAATCTTCATCTCCACAGCTTCTCGTATTCTCATCATCTAGTTGATGGTGTTGGTCAGAGGTCTGTGATTTTGAGGATGTTCTCGATGACCTCCACTCCCCGCTCCCTTAGGCCTTTCATCAGCTCATCGAAGAGTTCTCCTCGGATCAGCCTCACAGGCCAGTGGATCCCCTTTTCCTTGATGTCCCCCCGGGCCAGCATCCGGGCTATGAGAGCGGCGGTGTATCCCGTGGTCTTGGCCATCGAAGTGACTCCTTTCTCCTCGTCGTAGTAGTCCACCATTTCGTAGTTGACGGCGATTTCCGAGTCCCCTTTCTTCCCTTCAACCCTCACCAGAAGGACGGTGATGTCTCTGTCACCCTCCGCCTCGTCGAACTTTACGATGGGATATATGAGCTCGTGGAAGAAGTCGAGGGGGACGATCTCTTGGCCCCCATATTCCACGGGGGCGTCTCCTATTACGCCAAGGTCCAGGAGGAACATGAGCTTGTCGACGAACCCCTCGTACCTGATGGTCTTCGCCTTGAAGGTCTTGACGCCCCGCTCCTCGCACAGCACGAGGAGGGAGGAGGGGAACCCATCGTAGAACGCCTCCATGTCCTTCAACCCCTCGAGGTAGACCGGCTCCAGGTCATCATACCTGTCAACCTGGACCCTCTCGCCCTCCAGAATCACGGGGACCTTCCCGGGGCGGATGGGCATACGGGTCCCCCCGAACACGATCTTATAGTCCAACGGAGGCTCCGGATCCTTGGGTAGTCCCCCGCAGGCGAAGTAGACCCCCTCCACCTCGTCCATGAGATCCATCCCGTACCCAGAGACGATGTCGATGAGCCCCGGGTCGACTCCGCACCCAGGGATCGCAGTGATGCCAGCTGCTTCGACTTTTCCATATATCTCCCCTTCCAGGGGGTACACGCCGCCTGAGAGATCCACGACGTTGACGCCCGCCTCCATCGCCGCCTCTAGCACGCCCAATGCGAACCTCGAGGCGGTGGCGTTCACGACGACGTCGAATCCCTTCAAACGTTCAACGAGTCCATCGTGATCGGTGACGCTGAGCTTGGCCGTCTCGAGCTTCGGGTTGGCGATGCTCTTCTTGGCCTTCTCCAGCTTTTTTTCATCGATGTCTCCTATCACGACCTTGGAGACCTCACCGCTCTCGACGCAGTCTCGAGCGACGGTGGGCCCCATGAGGCCGCATCCTAGGACCATTATTTTGCTCATGCCCTTCACGGGGAAACCTTGTGGCTCAGCTGTATAAGACCTTCCGGGTGGAGATCGAGCCATCTCGTGGACGGAATCAGGCTTTTAATAAAGCTTGTATCAGTATATCCGGAGATAGGTGAAGTAATTTGATCGATTTCTCTTTCACTGAGGAACAGGACCTGTTCCGGGAGGCCATCCGAGAATGGCTGGCCAAGAACCTCCCCATGGAGAGGGTGAGGGAAAACGACACCAACCACACGCTTGGTAAAGACCTCATCCGCGGGCTCGGGGACCTGGGCTTACTGTGCATGACCCTCCCCGAAGACCACGGGGGCGCCGGGGCGGACTGGGTGACCGCCACCATCGCGGCGGAGGAGCTGGGCTACGCAGACATCTCTGTCTCCCTGCCCGTCTTCTTCCTCGTCCAAGCGAGCTGGGGTTTTGTCGTGGATAAGTACTGCCAGGATGTGGTCCGGGATATCTGCCTCAGAAAGGCGGCCCGGGGAGAGGGCTTCATCGGGATCGGCGTCACGGAGCCGGGTGGAGGCTCGGATGTCTCAGGCTTCCAGACCACCTTCAGTAAAGGCGAAGGCAACTGGACCCTCAACGGTGAGAAGACCTACATCAGCGGCACGCATGAGTGTCAGGAGATGGGGGGCGGATACTTCGTCACTGGGTTCAACGACCGGTCTCAAGGGCACAGGGGTATGACCGCGGTTTACCTCCCCCTCGACTTTGAGGGAGTCGAGGTATCCAAGCGGTTCGACAACTATGGAAGGATGGCCATCAGCACAGGTGGGTTCAAGATGACAGATGTCAAGGTCCCCGAAGAGTACCAGCTCGGGGAGACTGGCCGGGGCTTCTACCTCACTATGGAGGGCTTCGACGCCGCAAGGGTCCTGGTCTCAGCGAGCTGCATCGGTGCCGCCGAGAGGGCCATGGAGATCGGGATGGACTACATAAAGGAGCGCCATGTCTTCGGGCAGCCCATCGCCAAGTACCAGGGGGTCCAGTTCGACCTCGCCGACATGGCCGCTCACCACGAGGCCATAAAGATGCTCGTCTACAGGACGGCTTGGATGATGGACCAGAAGTACCAGCACGGAACCTTCACACCGCTCGAGGTCTCCAAATACCTCTCGATGTGCAAGTATCTCGCACCCCACCACGCCCTTGACACCTTCAGGAGGGTGATGCTGTGGATGGGAGCCTACGGCTACACCAAGGAGTGCCCCCTCGAGATGGGGATCCGGGGAGTAATGAGCTACTGCATCGGGGCAGAGGGCGCAGCCAACATCCAGAAGGTCGTTATCGCCAGGGAGACTCTGGGGAGAGAGTGGACCCGGAGATAACCCTGTTTTCTTCATTTACCTTTATTTTTTACATATTGTAAAATATTAGTGTGAATTCCTTGTAAAACGAAAGCTTCTTCTATCGACTTAGCTATCTTTTAACATATAGAGACTAAATTTACATGAATTATATATTAACATTAACTAATAAATAACAAGGTTTATTTATCGCAAATCCGAGTCTCGGTATAATGAAATTTGACACTAAACAGGAAGGATTGGAGACACTGTTCAAGCCATATCAGGCTCTCCTGCTTGAATGGATATGGGAACTAAACGAACATCAACGAATAGGAGTAAATTCCAACAAAGCCCACCAATATCTACTGGACACAAGCGAGAGGAAATCCAGGGCATCAGTCATCTTCTTCCTCAACGACCTCGTGGAAGAAGAGATACTAACATACGAGGAAAAAACCGGTAAAGGCGGTCACCATAGAGTCTACTTCCCCAAAATGAACAGAGACGAGTACTCTGCCTACGTCGTTGGGTCGATCAACGAGAAACTAAAAACAGTCTTTCCCCAATCCGAGCAAATCAAAGCGAGAATAAAAGTCTAATTTTTTTTACTTTTCCTCCCTTTTTATAATATCCTACGTATTATCGATGTCAATTTAATAGAATCTTCTTGGTTTTTCTTCAAATCGTCCACAATTTAGATTTAGCCAGCATGCGTAACATTCCTTGCTCACAACGGTTATTAGCGTGAGAAGAGGACTTTTTGGTCAATTCGAGGTGTCCATGATGAGCAAAGGAAAGTTCTATCTGAGCCAGTACAAGTCCGATCTGGAACGTCACGCCCCTGACAAAGTGTGGATATTCGACACCACCCTCAGGGACGGGGAACAGATGCCCGGGGTCACATATACCATCGACGAGAAGATTCTGATAGCACAGAAGCTCGACGAGTTGAGGGTCCCCAGGATCGAGGCGGGATTCCCCATCACCTCCGAGGGGGAGACAGAGTCCGTCAAGATGATAGCCGCCCTCGGCCTCGACGCCCAGATTGTGGCCCTCGCTAGGCCCCTCAGGGAGGACATCGACAAGGCCCTCAAATGCGATGTGCCCTACATTCACATATTCATCTCGACCAGCGACCTCCACATCGAGACGATGATGAAGACCACGAGAGAAGAAGTCCTTAAGCAGACGGTTGAGGGCATCGAGTACGCCAAAGAGCACGGCGTCTTCGTCGAGTACAGCCCCCAAGACGCCACCCGCACCGACATGGACTACCTCATCGAGATCTGCAAAGCAGCGGAGGACGCTGGTGCTGAGATGCTGAACATTCCGGACACCGTCGGCGTCATGACCCCCCGGATGACATACGAGTTCTTCAAGGAACTCAAGGCCTCAACCCGGGTCCCCCTCAGCGCCCACGCCCACAACGACCTTGGACAGGCCACCGCCAACACACTTGCAGCCATAGAGGCGGGCGCAGAGCAGGCCCACGTCTGCGTCAACGGCTTAGGGGAGAGAGCGGGGAACACCTCCCTCGAGGAGGTGGTGGTCTGCCTCGCAGCCCAGTACGAGATAGAGACAGGGATCGACACCACGAAGATCGCCGATACGTCGGCCCTCGTGGAAAGGCTCAGCGGCATATATATGCCCTCTTCCACTCCCATCATCGGGGATAATGCGTTCTCCCACGAGGCCGGAATCCACGTCCACGGGGTCCTGAGCCACTCGGGCAACTACGAGATCCTGAGCCCCGAGTTTGTCGGGAAAAGGAGCAGGCTGGTTGCCGGGAAGCACGCTGGGAGGCACGGGATCTCCAACATGATCGAGGACCTGGGTCTCGACCCCTCCAGGGATCAGCTGAAGGCTATTGCGGCCGAGGTGAAGAAGCTCGGGGACTCTGGCAAAGCGGTGACGGATGCGGACCTTTACGCTATAGCGAAACACGTAATGGACCTCAAGGACGAGGACTATGTCAAGCTCCAGCAGCTCCTCGTGGTCAGCGGGAACACCATCACCCCGACGGCCTCCGTCACCCTCATCGTGGACGGCAAGGAGCACACGGGTTCGGGGGTGGGCAACGGCCCCATAGACTCCGCGATCAACGCCATCAGAAACGTCGTGAACGGATTCGCCGAAATCACATTAGAAAAGTTCACAATGAAGGCGATAACCGGAGGCACCGATGCGGTAGCCGATGTGACCGTTCACCTCAAGCGGGGAGAAAAATTCGTGACCGCGAACGGGGTGAGCGGGGACACAGTGATGGCGAGCGTGGACGCAATCTTAAAAGGGATGAACAGGCTCCTCTCCAAGGAAAATCATGTCTCCGGGTGACAATCGGATGGGTAAGACCATCTCTGAGAAGATCCTCGCCAGAGCCTCCGGACTAGGGGAGGCTTCTTCCGGGGAAATTGTGAAGGCTCGGGTCGATGTCGCGATGATGCCCGACCTCACCACGATCCTGGCAGTGAAAGCCATGAAGGCTATGGGGCGGGAGAAGGTCTGGGACAACGCCAAGGTCGTCCCCATTCTGGATCACGTCGCCCCTGCGTCAACATTGATGGCCGCGACTATCCACCGCGATATACGAGCGTTTGTCAAGGAACAGGGAATTACGAACTTCTACGACGTCGAGTCCGGAGTCTGTCACCAGGTGCTACCCGAGAAAGGGCACGTCAAGCCCGGGTATCTCGTTATCGGCGCAGACTCCCATACCTGCACCCATGGCGCTTTCGGCGCCTTCGCCACAGGTGTCGGCTCAACCGACATGGGGGCAATCCTTGCCACCGGGAAGATATGGCTCAGAGTCCCCGAGACCATCAAGGTCCAGATAGAAGGTAAACTTCCAGAGCTCGTGACTCCGAAGGACGTTATCCTGAAGACCGCTGGGCTCATCGGGGCCGACGGCGCCACATATAACGCCCTCGAGTTCCACGGAGGCACCATCTCCGATATGAGCGTCTCCGGAAGAATGACCCTGTGCAACATGACCATCGAGCTCGGAGGAAAGGCCGGCATCGTGGAGCCCGACGAGACGACATACACCTATCTTAGGGAGAGGACCGACGGGGTGTTTGATCCCGTTTTCGCTGATGAGGACGCCTCGTACAGGATGGTTCAGGACGTCCCTGTGGACGATCTGGAGCCCCAGATAGCCTGCCCACACAAGGTGGACAACGTGAAGCCCATCAGCGAGGTCGCAGGCACCGTGATCAACCAGTCATTCATAGGCTCGTGCACCAACGGCCGGCTGGAGGACCTCCAAGTCGCCGCATCGATATTAAAGGGTAAGAAGATAAACCCCGACACTAGGCTCCTCGTTGTCCCCGCATCCCAGGGCGTCTACCTCGACGCCCTCGAGGCCGGAGTCATCCAGACCCTCGTCGAGGCGGGGGCGATGTTCAGCAACCCCAGCTGCGGAGCCTGCTTCGGGGGCCACATAGGGCTCCTGGCGCCGGGTGAGGTAGGATTGACGACCTCCAACAGGAACTTCCAGGGGAGGCAGGGAAGCCCCGAGGCGTTTGTCTACCTCTCCTCTCCCGCGGTCGCCGCGGCTTCAGCGGTAACGGGAGTTATCACGGACCCCAGGGACCTGAGGTGAGAGATGTGAAGCAGAAAGGCAAAGTATGGATGTTTGGGGACGACGTAAACACCGATCTAATCATCCCCGGGAAATACTTGGAGCTCGTTGACCCCGAGGAGATGGCGGAGCACGCGATGGAAGGCATCGACCCCGACTTCCCTAAGAAGATTCAGAAGGGAGACATCGTCGTAGGAGGAAACAACTTCGGATGCGGCTCCAGCAGGGAGCACGCACCCCTGGCACTGAAATACGCGGGAATAGGCGCTGTCATAGCAGAGTCGTTCGCCCGCATCTACTACAGGAACTCCATAAACATCGGCCTCCCCGCCCTGGAGTGCCCCGGGGTCACAGATGCGGTCGAGGACGGGGACACCGTCGAGGTGGACGTCACAGGGGGCACCGTCAAGAACACTCGCACAGGTGCCGAGCTGAGCTTCACCCCGCTCCCGGACTTTATGGTGGAGGTCCTCAACGACGGAGGCTTGGTCCCCTACCTGAAGAAGAACATGGAGACCTGGTGAATCTGACCAAATACAAGATCGCAACCCTCCCGGGGGACGGTATCGGCCCTGAGGTCATGACCACAGCGGTCTCGATCCTGGAGATGCTCGCCGAGAGCCAGGGAGACATCGCATTCGAGTTCACGGAGCTCCCTGTGGGAGACGAGCTGAAGGCAAGGACAGGCATTGCAATGCCCCAGGGAACAATCGAGGCGGTCCAAGAGTCCGATGCAGCCCTCTTCGCTGCGGTCGGGGAGACCGCCAAGGAAGTGATCATACCCCTCCGGCAGGAGCTGGACCTTTATGCCAACGTCCGGCCCACCAAGGTCTATCCCAACGTCCCCTCGCTGAGGGAGGGGGTGGACATCGTCATGGTGAGGGAGAACACCGAGGGGCTCTACAAGATGGTGGGGCACAGGGGGCCCGACTGGGGCGTCAACCTCAGAATCATCACCAGACAGGCTTCTGAGAGGATTGCCAGGTTTGCCTTCGAGTACGCCATCAGGAACGGGAGGAGCAAGGTCACGAGCGTCCACAAGAACAACGTGCTGGACCTGACTTGCGGGGTCTTCCTTGAGGCCTGCCGGGGGGTCGCGGAGTTCTATCCCAGAATTGAGTACCAGGAGATGATCGTGGATGCATGCGCCATGAAGCTCCTCCTGAGCCCTGAGCAGTTCGACGTCCTCGTGACCACCAACATGTTCGGGGATATCCTCTCCGACGAGGCCGCTGCCATCGTCGGGGGGCTGGGGATGGCCCCCTCGGGTAACATCGGGGAGAAGAACGGAATCTTCGAGCCCGTCCACGGCAGCGCACCGGACATCGCGGGTAAAGGCATCGCCAATCCCATTGCGATGATCCTTTCAGCCTCGATGATGCTGGAGTGGCTCGATGAAGCCAGGATCGCTCGGATCATCGAAACCGCTGTAATCGATGTGCTGAAGGAGGGGAAAACTCTGACTCCAGATTTAGGTGGCAAGGCCACAACGGAGCAGGTCGCAGCCGCTATCGAGAAAAAGATCGTATAGCCCCAGAGCCCCCAGTTACGGGGGCCTCATTTTCCTGTTTTACTCAGAATCTTTGAATGGAAAGGGTTTTAAATCAATTCTTGGTTACTGATTGTGGTTTGGAGTGAAGATAATGTCAGGTGAATGTTTCCTCCACAGATAAAAACGACTTCTACACCACTCCTGAGTTAAAGAACGTTCTGAACGCCACGGATGATCTGTATTCAGTGGTAACCAGGAGCTGGGCTGGAGAAAGAGACACGGCCCTCTACAGCAGGGTCATGGAGAGCCTGGAGGCCATCAGGGAGTCCCTGGTCCTCCATTCGAAGGAAATTTACGCCATGGAGCAGGCCCTCATGGCCGCGGCCTCCAGCCGGCTCACGGAGAAGCAGCATGCGCTCCTGAGATGGATCGCCGGGAGGGACGGCGAGTTCTGTGTCTATACGGTGCTCATCGACCGCTATTCGGAGGAGCAGAGGATACCAAAGTCCACGGTGAGGTGGAATCTTCGGGGGTTGAGGGAGGCGGGGCTCATCCTCGCCGGGGATAAAGAGAACAAGGGGGTCCCCGTCGCTCTGACCGAGATGGGTCAGACCCTCGCCGACTATTTGGAGCCGTGGAGCACAAACACGGAACACATTTAAACGGGTTTTCCATCGATAGGTCGAGGCACCATGACGGTTAAAGCCTACATACTAGTGAATGTGAGTACCGGAACCGAGGACGAGGTCAGTAAGGCCCTCGTCGAGTTTGATGCGGTGGAGGAGGTCGCCACCATCTACGGGGAGTATGACGCCATAATCAAAGTGGCGGCGAAGGACATGAACGATCTCGACGACTTCATCACTTCGAAGTTGAGGTCAGTACCCAACATCTTCATGACATCGACGATGATAATCGCAAGGGAGCACAAGTGACCGAGGTGCCATCCTAGGCGCAACGTTTATTTGCTATAGAGATTTCTTTGTTTCGAAATCCTGCCCTGGTAGTATAGTCTGGCCCAGTATGCTCGGCTGTCACCCGAGCGATCCCGGGTTCAAATCCCGGCCAGGGCGCCATCTATTCTCGGATAAATAGAAAAAAGACGCGCGATTCCTAGATTAGATGAAGAGGGTTACCTCTGCCTCCCCGGCGAGGTCGATGAACGTCGCGGCTCCTATGATGTCGTTGCACTCGGGGATGAGGTCATCCTTGGTGATCCCCGATAGCTTCATCGTGGGGGAGCAAGCGTGGAAAATGACCCCCCCCTGCTTCGCCATCTTGATGAGGCGCTCGATGGTGGGCATGTTGGCCTCCCTCATCTTTTTCTTCATCATGTAGGTCGCCACTGAGGTCATCCCGGGGATGATGCTCAGGATGTTGGGTATGCCCATCGCTGGGTTCCCGAGGGGGGATATCTTCAGGCTCTTGGCGTTCGTGATGATATCCATGCCCCAGAACGTGAAGTATAGGTGGACCTCCCAGTCCAGGGCTGCGGCCGATGTCGCCATCATGAACGGTGGGAAGGCCATGTCCAGGGTCCCCTTGGAGCAGACGATGAGGAGCTTCTTTCTCTCCTCGGACTGGGGGACGAACCCGACTTCCTGTTCTTGATCTGTGCTGGTTTCAACCATGATTTACACATCGCTATTTTGAGGGTATTATGGAATATTAACGGCGTTAATAAATTTAAGGGTTATGAAACAAGCTTAGAACTCCTTTTTCAAGCTGTTTATCCTAAACTCTGTAGAAAATGCATAGTGAAATAGCCCCACTCAACTGAATCGAACCACATCGACGAACCTAAATTATCCGAGAAAGCCCAAGAAACATGGAATCTTTAAACTAGTATGGTTTAAATAGCCATAATGAGGTAACATCTCGAAACATCACTGATAGGAGATAGGAGGACTCGGATTTGTTCATGCCGCGAGCCTACGACCGCGCGATAACAATATTTTCACCCGAGGGCCGCCTCTACCAGGTCGAATACGCCCTGGAATTGGTTAAACGAGGCGCCCCGATAGTAGGCGTATCCTCCCCCGAAGGCGTGGCCCTGGTGGCCAACGAGACCCCGGAGAGCAGGCTGGAAGACCCAAGGTTCTTCATGAAGATCTTCCAGCTAGACGAGCACGTGGGAACAGCAGTAGCAGGCCTGATCTCCGACGCGAGGGTCCTCATCGAGCAGTCCAGGGTTTATTGCCAGAGCAACCGGCTACTTTATGACGAGCCGGTGGACCTCGAGAGCCTCACCAAGAGGATCGGGGACCAAGCCCAGGTTTATACTCAACACGCAGGCGTGCGCCCCTACGGCGTTAGCATGATCCTCGCCGGGGTGGACACGACCGGGAGCCGGGTGTTCATGGCTGACCCTAGCGGCTCGTACAGGGGGTATAAAGCAGTCGCAGTCGGTCGCAAGAACGAGGAGGGGAACAAGCTGCTGGAAGAGGAGTACCATCCGGAGCTCACCCTCGACGAGGCGATAGCCCTCGCGGTTCAGGCCGTAAAGACGGCCTCTGATGCGGATGTGACAGCGAAGATCGTAAAGGTCGCCGTCGTCCCCGCAGATACCAAAGTCTTCAGAAAACTCTCCGAGTCAGAGGTGGAGAGGTACCTCACGTAGAAGGCTCGAGGGATGAGCGACAGATACACCATGGTCCGCTACACCCATCAAGGGGAGAAGTTTGAGATCCTAGTGGACCCTGACAAAGGATTGGCCTACAAGAACGGAGACAGGGATGACCTCACTAATGTTCTGATGGTCGACACGATTTTCACGGACGCCAACAAGGGCACGAAACCCTCGGAGGCGAAACTTCAGGAGGTCTTTGGGACGATGGACCCTATCGAGGTCGCTGAGATAATGTTTGAGAAGGGGGTCTTCCAGCTCACCGCTCAACAGAGGAAGGATATGACTGAGCAGACGCTCCGGCAAGTCATCACCCTCATCTCCAGGAACTACGTCGACCCCGCCACGAAGCTTCCCCACCCGCCCCTCAGGATAGAGAACGCCCTCGGGGAGATCAAGGTCAACATAGACCCCTTCAAAGACGCCGAGGAGCAGCTCAAAGATATCGTCGACGCCCTTAGGCCCGTCCTCCCGATGAGCATGGAATCCATTGAGATCGCGATCAAGATCCCCGCCGAGCACTCATCAAAGTCCTACGGGATAGTGAAGGAGCTAGCGGAGATCAAGAGGGACGAGTGGACCGGGGACGGTTCGTGGGTAGCTGTGGTAGCTATTTCGGCCGCTATGCATGGTGAGCTCATCGACAGGCTCGGGAAGGCTACGCAGGGAAACCTCCAGACCAAGATAATGAAATGATGGTTGATTGAAATGTCAGCGCTGTTTGAGAGCAGGGACCTCGTGATCCCTGGAGACGTCCTCTACGAAGGGAGGATCAGGACCGGCGACAACACCCACAGATCCGAGGGGAAGGTGAGCGCGAGTCGCATCGGCCTCGTCAACTACAACCGGGACGTGGTATCAGTGATCGCCTTGGAGGCGGGGTTCAGTCCCCTCACGGGAGACCTGGTAATAGGGGAAGTGACGGATATCCAGCTCGGGAGGTGGATGGTGGACATCGACACCTCCGAGGAAGCCGTGCTCAATGTCCCCGACGCGATCGACGCCCCGTTCAACCCAGATATCGATATGACGCGAATACTCGACATCGGGGATACGGTGGTCGCCAAGATCGTCGACCTGGACAGGAGAAGGACTCCCATCCTCTCGATCCTCGGCAGAGACTTAGGGCGAGTTGACGAGGGCTTCCTCATGAAGTTAACCCCCTCGAAGATCCCGCGCCTAATTGGCAAGAAAGGGTCGATGGTTAACATGATCCTGAACAAGACAGGATGCAACGTTGTCATCGGTCAGAACGGGAGAATCCTTATCCATGGAAGGACCCGAGAGCAGGAGGAGATGGCCGTCAAGGTCATAAACAAGGTTGAGAACGAAGCCCACATCTCGGGTCTCACCAGTCGGGTGCAAGAATATTTGAGAATATTAAAGGAGGAAAAGAGATGAGTAAAGCGAAGATAACCACGAAGAAAAAGACGACGACAAAAAAGACTAAGGAAAAGACGAGATTCGACGGAAGGAAGGCCAATGAACTGAGGCCTTTAAAGATCGAGAGCAGCGTCCTACCCAACGCGGACGGCTCAGCCTACATCGAGATGGGGAGGAACAAGATCTTGGTCGGGGTCTTCGGACCCCGGGAGATGCATCCTAGACGCTTCGCGAAGCCCAACGAGGCTACGTTGAGGTGCAGGTACCACATGTCCCCCTTCTCCGTCGATCCGCGGAGGTCACCCGCCCCATCGAGGAGGGACACCGAGATCGGCATGGTGATGAACTGGGCCATTGAACCCGCCGTCTTCCTCGAGAAGTATCCGAGATCCGTCATCGACGTCTACGCCGAGGTGCTGGAGGCCGACGGGGGAACCCGCACCGCCTGCATCAACGCCGCCACGGTTGCTCTGGTCGACGCGGGGATCCCCATGAGGGACCTTGTCTCGTCCTGTGCGGCCGGCGTGATAGATGGCCAGATAGTCCTGGATCTCGGAGACTACGAGGACAAGGAGGGGGAGGCCGATGTCCCAGTGGCTTACTTGCCAAAGCTGGGGAAGATCACCCTCCTCCAGATGGACGGCATACTGCCGATCAAGGTCTTCACGGACTGCGTGGACCTCGCCATCGATGGATGCCTGCAGATCAACGAGATCCAGCGGGAGGCTCTCAAGAAGAAGTACGGTATCTCCGAGGAGGCTGAAGAGTAATGGCAAGTAAATCCGGAATAGTTTCGAGACTCAAGCGGAGAAAGATCCAGGAGGTCCTCGGAGCGGGGAACAGGATGGACGGGAGAGCCCTCGATGAGTACAGGGAGATCACCTTAAAGACGGGCCCAATGGAAAAGACCTCGGGCTCCGCCGAGGTGACCATAGGCAAGAGCAGGGTACTCGTGGGCGTAAAGGTCCAGATCGGCAGCCCCTTCGAGGACACGCCAGAGAAGGGAGTGCTGATGTGCAACGCCGAGTTCACCCCCATTGCTCACCCCACGTTCGAGCCAGGGCGTCCCGGGGAGAACTCCATCGAGCTCGCGAGGGTGGTCGACAGAGGTCTGCGCTCCGCGGAGATCCTCGACTTCGGCAAGCTGAGCCTCATCGACGGGAGCGCCGTCTACATGGTGTTCGTCGACATCTACGTGCTGAGCTACGACGGGAACCTCTTCGACGCAGCTGCGCTGGCCGCGATAGCAGCATTGAAAACCGCTAAGAGGCCAGTGCACACGGTCAAGGCCGGCGTCATCACGCTGACCAAGAAGACCCAGGCCCTCAAGATCCTGAGGAGCCCGCTGGCTGTTACGCTGGCGAAGATCGGGGACACCTTCATGGTGGATCCGACGGCCGATGAGGAGGAGGTTCTGGATGCGAGGCTCACGGTTGCCTTCGACGAGGACGGCAACATCTGTACCATCCAGAAGGGTGGCTCCGATGGCATCACTACCGAGGAACTCCACAAAGCGCTCGAACTCGCCCAGGTTAAAGCGGCGGAGCTCAGGAAGCACCTTTAGGAGGAAAACTGATGCCGAGGAAGAAGAAGACCTACGGTCTTAGGCTCAGGACCCGGGGCGGGACGTCGGTCAGGAAGCAGTGGACCCGTATCACCCAGATTAAGAGGCAGAACCACAGGTGCCCCAGGTGCGCGAGCCCCTCGGTGAAGAGGGACAGCGTCGGCGTCTGGGACTGCCGCAAGTGTGACTACCGCTTCTCCGGTGGTGCCTACGTCCCCTCCACGAGGGTGGGGCAGGCCTCCCACAGGATCCGCTCCTAGAGCGGGTATCTACACCTTTTTTATCTTCTTTTTGTTTCCTAGTGGGTGGTATGGTTCTCGCGGGGGTGGTGGTTGCGGAGGTCCGTGTTGATGTGCCTGAGGGGGTGTCGGGTCTCATTGGTGAGTGTCTGTCTCCTGAGGTTGAGCGTCCGACTTCGGAGCGGTCTAGTGTGGCTGTGTCTGCGGTGGAGGGGCGGGTCGTCATTTCCGTGGAGGCTTCCGACGTGGTGGCTCTGAGGGCGGCTTTGAACAGTTATCTGCGTTGGGTGGGGGCTATCCTCGATGTGGTTGACGCCGTCGGGTGAGGGTCCCGGGGCGGGTTAGGGTCCCCCTTTTTTTTGGTGGGGGGGGGGTTGGGTTGGTTTGGGGGGTTTTCTGGGGTTTTGGCGGTGTTTTATGGTTGTT
>JADHWM010000057.1 GCA_016783485.1 Candidatus Bathyarchaeota archaeon | reverse complement strand
ACAAAGGAGGAGGTGAAGGGGCTCATCTCCAAGGGCAAGGCCGTCATCTGCCAATCCATGAGCCTACACGCATCAGAGATAGGGGGCACCCAGATGGCCCCTGAGCTCGCATGGGACCTCCTTACACGGGAGGACGAGGAAACGAAACGTATCTTGGACAACGTCATCTTCCACATGGTGCCCTGCTTCAACCCCGACGGCCAGATCATCGTCACCGACTGGTACTACGAGCAGCTAGGCACGGAGTATGAAGGCGTTAATCAGCCCACCCTCTACCACAAGTACACCGGCCACGACAACAACAGGGACGCCTTCATGCAGAACATTGTCGAGTCCAGGTACATGGCCAAGATAATGTTCCAGGACTGGACGCCCCAGGCATACCTCGACCACCACCACATGGGCAGCTACGGGGCGAGGCTCTACATCCCGCCCTACTCCGAGCCCATCCACCCCCACGGTGACCCCCTGATCTGGAGGGAGCACAGCTGGTTCGGGGCCCACATGGCCTACAAGCTGGAGGAGCATGGGAAGACGGGGATCATCAACGGCGCCATCTTCTCGGGCTGGGCGCACATGGGCTTCCACTGGCTCACCATATACCACAACATCGCGGGCATGCTCACGGAGTCGGCTAGCGCCAAACTGGCGACGCCTCTGTACATCCACCCGGAGCAGCTCCACGGAGCCGAGTACGGCAATCTGGTGGGCACCTACATGATGCCCCACTACAAACCCCAGACCAACTTCCCCCACCCCTGGCCCGGAGGCTACTGGACTCTCCGGGGCATCGTCGAGCAGCAGAAGATATCGTCCTGGGCACTCCTCGACATGGCCGCCCGCAACAAGGAGACAGTGCTCAAGAACGCCTACCTGAAGGCCAAGAGGCAGGCCAAGAGGGGTAAGAAGGACGAGATCACCGCATTCGTAGTGCCGACATGCCAGCATGACCCGAGAACGGCAGAGCTGATGATCGAGAAGCTGACGCTTCAGGGCGTCGAGATAAAGAAGGCGAAGAAGCCCTTCATCGCAGACGGGCTCACCTACCCCGAGGGCTCCTACGCCCTCTTCCTGGCCCAGCCAAAGATGGGGGTCCTCAAGACCCTGCTGGGACGGACCTTCTTCCCGGACGACGCCTGGACGAGGGACAAGACGGGCAAGCCCTACAGGCCCTACGACACCACGACGGACACCATGAACGAGTTCATGGGGGTCAGAGTGGACGCCGTCGGCGGGAAGATCGAGGGCGAATTCGAGGTCGTCACCGACTACGAGAAGCCTGTCGGCAAGGTCTGCGGCAAGTCCAAGGTCGGCTACGCCTTCGACGGTAGGCTGAACAAGAGCTTCAAGGTCGTGAACAAGCTCCTCAAGGAGAAGGGCGTCAAGGTCAAGAGATTCGACGAGGAGTTGGACGTGGGATGCTGCATCCTGCCTGCTGGAGCCTTCATGGCCGTAGGCGCAACCGATGACCTTCTGGGGAAGATCGCAGAGAAGACCGGAGTGAGCTTCCACGCCCTGGAGAAGAAGCCGAAGGCAAAGAGCCACGACGTGAAGCATCTCAGGGTCGCGATGTACCAGAGATACTGGGGCGGCAACATGGATGAGGGATGGACGAGGCTCGTCTTCGAGCAGTTCGGCTTCCCCTACACCACCCTCATGGACGAGGAGATCAAGAAGGGCGATCTGAACAAGAAGTACGACGTCGTCATCCTCCCCAACGACTCTGCGCCCATGATCGTCGGCGGCGAGGAGCTGGAGACATGGTACAAGGAGAACGTTCCCTTCGGGCCCTTCCCCATCTTCCCGCCAGAGTATAGGAGCGGCATCGGCGAAGGGGGCGTCGAGGCCCTGAAAAAATTCGTCGAGGACGGCGGCACCCTTCTTACGTTCGGGGAAGCCTGCGACTTCGCCATAGAGAAGCTGGGGTTGAAGGTCCGGAGCGTCCTGAAGGGGCTCAAGCCCGAGGAATTCTACTGCCCAGGATCCACGCTGAAGACGAAGGTCTACAACGAGAAGCCATTGGCCTATGGCATGCCGGATGAAGCGCTTGTGCTGTTCTTTAACAGCCTCGCCTTCGACATCCTTCCCCACGCCTACAACGAGAGATACGACACCATCGCCAAATATGTGGAGCGGGACGTCCTGCAGAGCGGCTGGCTCATAGGAGAAGAGAAGGTCGCCTCCAAGATCGCCATGCTCTCAGCCGAGTACGGGAAGGGGAAGGCGGTCCTCATCGGGATCCGACCCCAGCACAGGGCCCAGACCCACGGCACATACAAACTAATCTTTAACAGCCTTTTCAGCTAAACTCCATCCCTTTTCTTTTTTTTTTAAAAAAAATTACACGTGTGCATGCGTCGGTTTTAAAACTTTGATATTCAAAAATAATTATAACGGCGGTCCAAAGGATTGATAAGAACTCAGATATTATCCGATTTAATCATCGATGAAAAATTATTAGATAGAATCAAGGTTGAAAACTTTTTACTGGTTTATTTGAATCTTAGACCCTGTTCTCGAATGAACTTGCCTGCAGAATTACCAAAAGGGGATAGCATAGGCAGGGAAATAGACGAACAGATTTTCCCTAAATGGGGTCAAATTCAGAGCGAGACGGATCCTTCGAAGAGGTTGGCTGCTATCGCTTCTCTCAAGAGGGATATGAGAGATGCTTTTGAAACGATAGTCCTCTCCTCCGAGCATTATAAAGCTCATTTAAATTGGGCCAAAAAACTCGAATTGCATAGTCGCCTTGTAGCTGTGAGGCCCACCGTGAGTGAGTTCTATCTCTACAATAATAGGAAAATCGGTAATAGGCTTAAGAGACTTATGAGAGAGCGAGAAAGGCTGAAAGCAAAGACGTATAAAAATGCGACACCTACGATGGATAGAGTTCGATTTACCTATCCAGAAGAGTTTGAAGGCTCTTGGCTCAAGGAAATGGGGAGGACCCTCGGATACCCAGACTGCTGCGTCGATGCATACGCCTCAGACAGGAGAAAAGGAGTCAATGTGGAAAAAAGAGCCTCCCAACAAATAGAAAAAATAGAGCAACACGCAGAGATCGAGCCGCTGACATACTTCATAGGTTATTTTTTCCCTTGCTCGCCCAATTGTAAGGAGGCTTTATCCAAGGGGAAAGAGTTTCACGAGCGTCTATGTGTGATTTCCTCTAAATTGGGGGATCTATATTCGCATTTGGTAGCGGAAAATTTGAGAAATGTTCGTCATCAACCTGAAATTATATCGGAGTATCGGAAGCGTGCAAATAGTTATCCTTAGGGTTCATACAGCGTTTGAAGTCGAAAGAACTCCGGTCAAATTATTAGAGTTGACCGGTTTCGTATCGGATTCTGAGGTTTTTCAGCATGTCCTCGGTCATAGCCGCAAGGTCGTAGCTTGGCCTCCATCCCCATTCTTCGCGGGCCGCGGAGTCGTCGATGGTTTTTGGCCAAGAGTCTGCGATGGCCTGTCTGCTGTCGGGCTCGTAGGAGACAGCTAACTCTGGAATATGTTTCTTTATCTCTTCCGCGAGCTCCTTCGGGGAGAAGCTGATGGCCGCCAGGTTGAAGTCTGTATGATGCTTCAGCTTGGACAGATCTGCGTCCATCAGATCTACAGTCGCCTTAATGCAGTCGGGCATATACATCATTGGAAGAGTCGAGTCCTCACTGAGGAAGCATGTGTATTTCTTGTGCTTCAGGGCTTCATAGAATATTTCGACGGCGTAGTCGGTGGTCCCGCCGCCCGGAGGCGTCTTGTAGCTTATTATGCCCGGGTATCGGACGCCTCGTACGTCGAGACCGAACTTCTCGAAATAGTAGTTGCATAGCAGCTCGCCTGCGACCTTGGTGAGCCCGTACATCGTCCTTGGCTTCAGGATCGTTTCCTGGGGCGTGTTATCCCTCGGCGTCTCTGGTCCAAAAGCCGCGATCGAGCTCGGGATGAATACCCTCGCCATGCTCCGTTCCCTCGCCACCTCGAGGATGTTGTACGTCCCGTTCATGTTGACGTCCCAGGCCAGCCACGGATTCTTCTCCCCGCCCGCGGACAATATTGCGGCCATGTGGTAGAGGGTATCGATCTCGTACTCGTCCACCACTTTCTCTATGGATTCCCTATCAGTTACATCGACCTTCTCGCAGGGACCAGCGTCCTTCAATTCGTCGGACGGCGGTCTCCGATGAACCCCGACTATGACGTTTTCATCCCCGTTTATTCTGCGGAGTTCAGGTACCAGTTCTGATCCTATTTGACCTGTGGCGCCTGTGACCAAGATCCTCCTCATAACATTTTTTGGCATACGATTCTCTCCATCGACAATATAATTCAATATCACTATAAAAAGTTAAAAAGATTAATAGGGTATATTCACCGAAGCGATTTCTATGAGAAACCCGACAAGTTTTCTAAGCGAAGAGTATGAGGAGCTAGTGGAGAAGTCCCTGGATTGGAGGCTCAAGACCCTTTACGGTCCAAGCGAGCCCTTCTCCAACGTCGACGGCAGAGAAGTCATCGTCCTCTGCTCCAACAACTATCTCGGGCTCACAACCCACCCCCGGCTCAAGGAAGCCGCCTTAGCAGCCATCGAAACACACGGCGTGGGTTCGGGCGCGGTCAGGCCCATCTCCGGGACCATGGATCTCCACATGGAGCTCGAGGAACGACTGGCCAAGTTCAAAGGATCTGAGGCAGCCCTCACCTATCCCACTGGATTCATGGTCAACTCAGGCCTCATACCCCAACTCGCCGGAAGAGGAGACCTCATAGTGAGCGACGAGCTCAACCACGGGAGCATCATCGACGGCGTACGCTTAACGAGGGCGGACAGGGCGATCTACAAGCACAACGACACAGAAGACCTGGCGCGCGTCCTCGACGAAGCGGAGAACCATGATCCAGAGTACCGCCGGATACTGATCATCACCGACGGCGTCTTCTCCATGGACGGGGACATCGCCCCCCTCGACGAGGTCGCCAAACTCGGGGGAGAGCACGGGGCCATGGTCTACGTCGACGACGCCCACGGTGAAGGGGTCCTAGGCAAAGGGGGAAGGGGCATCGTCTCCCACTTTGGCCTCGACCACAACGAAGTGCAGGTCGAGATGGGTACATTCAGCAAGGCATACGGCACCATCGGGGGCCACATCTCGGGCTCCGAGAGCCTAGCCAAGTTCGCCTGGAACAAGAGCAGGACATGGCTTCTGAGTTCCTCCCATCCGCCTCCGGTGGTCGCGGCGACGATTGCCGCGATCGATGTTTTGGAGTCCGAGCCTCAGCACGTGGAGAGGCTGTGGAGGAACACGAAGCGTTTCAAGAAGGCCGTGGAGGATCTCGGGTTCGACACGGGGATGTCCCAGACGCCCATTATACCTCTTATCGTCGGGGAGAGTAGCAAGGCGAAGAGGTTCAGCGACTTGCTTTACGACGAGGGGATATTCGTGGTGCCCATTGTGTTCCCCATGGTGGCTCAGGATCGGGCTCGGATCAGGGTCCAAATGAACGCAAAGTTGTCCCTAGAGCAGCTGGACAGCGTAATCGAGACCATAGAGGGAACAGGAAAGAAACTGGAGATAATCTAACATCTTTTCCTTTTTCCGTGAGCGCGTGCGGTATTTCGTTTAGTCCGTGCGCGTAAAACATTTTAACTTGAAAGGATTTTAATTATCTTTGCTTTCAGCTAGAGTGGACTCCCCGTATTCATAGACTTCTGGACTGACTGGTGAGCCCCCTGCAAAATGATGAGCCTCATCTTCGAGGCGATGACACGAGAGTACTCTGGGAAAGCCTATTTCGCGAAAATAGACATCGACGAGAACCAGATTACCGCCCGGGGATACGGCGTGATGGGCATCCCCAACTTCGTCGTCTTCAAAGGCGGTCGACCCGTAGAAAGAGTCGTAGGCGCTGTGGGGAAGCCGGGTCTAGAGATGGTGTTGAGGAAACATCTAGGGTGATCCACATCCCTAGTTATCCCACCAATTGAGAGATGGCTTTCACAATCTTCTCCTTCGAGGGCAGCAAGTGTTTCTCGAGCACGGGACTATAGGGGATCGGGACGTTGGGTGTTGCGACTCGGACGACCGGCGCATCCAAGTGTTGGAACCCCTTTTCGGCAGCTATCGCCGCGACCTCGGCGCTGAAGCCGCATCTTTCATAGTCCTCGTCGACGATCACCAGTCTCCCTGTTTTGCTGAGGGAGCGGAGAATCGTCTCCTCGTCCAGGGGAACTATGGTCCGAGGGTCGATGACCTCGACGCTGCACTTGGGACTAAGCTCGTCGGCGGCCTCCACCGCTTTACCGACCATTAGGCCCGTGGCCACAACAGTGACGTCGTATCCCTCTCTCACCAGGTTCGCCATCCCGAATGGGACAGTGTAAGCCTCCTCGGGGACGACCCCCTCCATGGGATAGAGGAGGCGGTGCTCCATGAAGAGGACCGGGTCGTCGCCCCTGATGCTCTCGATCAGCAGTCCCTTGGCGTCGTACGGGTTGGAGGGGATGACGACTTTGATCCCCGGCATGTGGGCGAAAAGGGAGTAGAGGCTCTCCGAGTGGGTGGCCGCGGATGATGTCCCCGCCCCGTAGACCGCCCTCAGAGTCATGGGGACCTTCACGGCGCCCCCTGACATGTAGTGGCTCTTCGCCATCTGGTTCAGTATCTGGTCCATCGCGACGAGCCCAAAGTCGACGAGCATGAGCTCCACCACGGGCTTCAGCCCCATTATGGCGGCCCCGACGCCCATCCCGATGAATGCGGTCTCCGTGATGGGGGCGTCCCGGACCCGTTCCCTCCCGAACTCCTCCTTGAGCCCCTTGGTCACCTGCCTCCAGCCGCTGGAGACGTTCTCCCCGAAGACCACCACGTCCGGGTTCGATGCCATCTCGAGTCTGTGGGCCTCATTCAGTGCTTCACTGTAGGTGATGACTCTCTCGGCCATCTCAGGGTCCTCCCGCGAAGACGCCTTTGAAAGCCTCAATAAGCTCGGGAACTGTGCCCCGGAGCGCGAATTCCACAGCCTCCCCGACTTTTGACTTCTCCTCGTCACGGATCTTCTCATCGAGTTCCGTCGTCAAGATACCTTCATCCGTTATTCTCTCCTTGAATCGATGGATGGGGCACCAGATCTTTTCGTCATCCCTGGCCTCGATCCGCCCCTCGAGGTTCCCCTCTATTTGGTGTACTTTGAACTCGAGGAGCGTGGGGCCACCGCCCTCCTTGGCCCGTATGACCGCATCATTAACCGCATTGTAGACCTCCAGGACGTCCCAGCCATCGTGGGTCGCGCCGGGGATGCCGTAGGCTTGGGCCCTGTCTGACACCCTCTCGATGCTTAGCTGGGGATAGTCGATCTCGTGGCCCAGCATCCTCTGCACCTCGGGGGAGCTGTTCTCGCAGACGAAGACCAGGGGCAGGTTCCAGCATGCGGCGAGGTTCAGGGTCTCCTGGACGCCCCCCTGGTTGGAGGCTCCCTCGCCGAAGAAGGATACGGCGACTCCCCCATCATCCCTCAATTGATGGGCTAAAGCGTACCCGGCGACCATGGGCACGCTCCCCCCGACTATGCCGTTCGCCCCCAAAGCGCCTACGGAGGGATCGAATATGTGGTACGGTCCAGCCTTCCCCTTGTTGAGCCCAGAGCTCTTCCCGCAGAGCTCCGCCATGAGCCGCTTGAGATCGCAGCCCTTCGCAATGAGATGCCCCAGCGCCCTGTGGGTGCTCCCGATCTGGTCCGATGGGCTCAGGTGGGCGCAGACACCTGCGGCGACGGCCTCCTGCCCCGTGTAGAACCCTGACCTGGCGGGGATCTCCCCGTCCCGGATAAGAACCCTGGCTCGGTTCTCGAAGGTCCTGATCCTCACCATGGTCCTGTAAAGTTCGATCTTTGTCTCCTCGTCGATCTCCAAATCGAACATGGGTGATTTACGGAGCGATGATCATTTAGCGCTTGTCATTTATCGGGAAAAGGATTTTAACGGCGTTGATCCTGGCTGTGGCGATGGCTCAGTACATCGCTCCCTTCGCTTGAACGCCAATCCTCTTCACATTTTCTGAAACTCTTGCGATTCCTTATACTGTTCACTTCACGCCGAAGAGCTTCAGAACAAAGATCACGGGAGTCACTGCGATGGTCACCACGGAGTCAGATGCAGTCGTGATGGCGGGTATCACGATGTTGTCTGGGTTGAGGCCTCGCCGGAACGAAAAGTAGGCTATAATGAGGGCGAAGAACCCGATCACGAGGAACGTTGCGATATTTGTTGTGACCGCGACGCTCACGAGGAACATGAGGCTTACCCCGGGAGATGCAGGGCTTACTATCAGGTACGCGACGAATCCGAAGATTATGTGTATCCCGAAGGCGACTGCCTCCACCTGGAGGATGCTGGAGACGGCGCTCCTGACCTCCTCGTTGAAGCTCCGCATGTAGCCGAGGGCGAGGGACGTTGTCTTCGTTGAGCCGATGATCGATCCAATGTTGCCCAGGGCGTTGGTGAGTGCGGGGTAGAGGACGACAAGCCCCGGGTGAGCCTGGAGGCGGGCCCCCATGCTTGAGAGGAACATGCCGTTTATGCTCCCGAATATGCTTGACAGGATCACGATGGCGGTCCCTTCCCGGATGGTCTGATAGAAGAATTTAATTCTACGGTTCTTCCAAGCGATGTAAAATGCTATTCCCCCAATAAGGAGGAACAGCACTGGGAGGAGATAGTTGAAAACCCCACCGGAAAGGACCATGAGGATCGCGGTGACAAAGGCAGCGGTCACGACTATGTCGTTGATGGACGCCAGGATCGGATAGACCAGTATGTCGGGGTCAAGTCCTCTCTTGAAGGACACGATCGCGATGATCGATGTGAGGGGAATCGAGAGGGCGAGGGCCATGACACAGGCGACCGGGGGGACAACGGCGAAGACGTAGAACTGTTCTAGTGTCGCCCTCCCCAATGCAAAGTTGAGGATGAATGCGAATAGACCCATGATTACGGTGTCGATGACCGTGATTACATAACTGGCGCTGATGAGCTGCCAGTAGACCCGGGTGTTGCCCCTGATCTGGGGCTTGATGAGGCCGAGGTGGAGCATCGTGGCGAGGTTGCCCGAGAAGAGGCCCCCGATGCCACCCCTGATGGTGAGGATGGGGGGGAAGAGGGCGAGGATCCACGGGGCCTCCTGAAATTGGGGGGTGAAGAGGGAGATGAGGCCCCCTGCGAAGAGGCTGATGTTGTTGAATGATAGGGCTATCAGGGTCTGGAATGGGATTGAGTCATAGAAATGCCTTTTCGGCCCAGTGTCCCTCACTGTTGCCCCATGGGTCTGACTTCCCTATATCACTCGGCAGGGTTTTCTCCCGTCCTAGCCTAGGTTAAACTACCTTGCCTTTAAAAGTGTAACTGGGGCAGCATCGGGGACTACTCCGCCGCTGAGACCATTTATAGGCGTGGTTAATGGAAAAAAATGAATTTCTGAGCGTTTTCAATCATTAGGGCTTAGATTCTTCCTTTTTCCGTAAAGAATGCTTTGAGCTCCTCAACTGTGCGGGCTCGCGCAAGCGTGACGACTTTTTCGGGCATCGCTATCACCGAAAAGGGAGATAAGTCAATTTATGGCCGACCGGTTATTTGGATTTCCTTAGGTTTTTCCATAAAATAGGGGGAATGGAAAGGGGGTCTACTGACCCCAGATCATCCCGAAGTACCTGAGCCAGTTCCCGCCGAGGATCTTCATGATCTCCTGGTCGGAGTAGCCCCGGGCCACGAGCCCCTCCGTGATGTACTTGATGTTGCTCACGGTCTCCAGCCCGAAGACGTAATAGTGCTCGTAGGGATGCTTCCGCCGGGTGTGGCTGGTTGGGTCGGCCTGGAACCGGGCCTCGTAGGTCTGGTTGTTGACCCCGTAGTAGTCCTCGGGGGTGAGCCCTTCGTTGATGTCGAGGCCTATGCCCACGTGGTCGACCCCGATGAGGTTGACGGCGTAGTCGACATGGTCCAGGTAGTGGTTGATGGTGGAGCCCTCGAGGTCCCCCTCCTCCCGGACGAAGCGGGCGATGCACGTCATCCCGGCGACACCCCCCCTCTCCGCCATCGCTTGGAGGTCCTCGTCGCTCTTCCCCCGCATGAACTTGAATCCGTAAGTGCCGTGGCAGTTGGTGTGGGTGAACGTTGGGGGCTGCTTCGAAAGGTCGAGGGCATCCATCGTCGTGGCGTGCCCAACGTGGCTGAGGTCCACGACGATCCTGAGCTTGTTGAGCCGTTCCACGACGTTGACCCCGAAGTCGGTGAGGCCGGCGGCGTCCGCCCTCCGGGAGCCGCAGCCGTCCCCCACGAGGTTTGCCTTCTGGTAGGTGAGCTGCATGATCCTGAGGCCTAGACTGTGGAACAGGTCGATGGGGGAGAGCTTCCCCTCGAGGTTGGTCGTGTTCTGGAAGTTGATGATGTACCCCGACTTTCCCTCTTTCTTGGTCTCCTCTATGTCCTTCGCCGACAGAATTTTCCTGCCCTTGTCCTGGATGGACGCCATCATGTTGTCCCACTCGACAATGGAGAGGGCCGCCTCGTGGATGCTGTCCCCCCCGAGGGTCAGGCTGTTCGCGGTGAGACCCCCTTTGAGCCCCATCTCGATGAGGTTGTGGGATCGCTTCCTCCCGAACTCTCTCCACCTTGACCTCCAGTCGTGGCAGCCCGTCAGGGTGTTTATTACGAAGGCTCTCCCGTGGACCTCGTCGACCCTGTCCTTCTGATTCTTGTCTAGTCCAAAGTCTATGATCTTTTCCCGAGACATCTCGAACAATAATTAATACGAGTTCACGACTTATCATTTACCATGGTCGACCTTAGATTCGATCACTATCACCACTACGATGAAATGACCGATATCCTCCACGCCTTCGCCAAAGAGTTCCCCGATCTCTCGGAGATATACTCTATTGGCCAGAGCACGGAGGGGAGAGAGCTCTGGCTCATCGAGATCACAAACAAGGAGACGGGCCCCGCAGAGGAGAAGCCGGCCGTCTACGTGGACGCTAACACCCATGCGGCGGAGGTCACCGGGAGGGAGGTCTGCCTCTGGCTCGTGAAGCACCTCCTCGAGGGCTATGGGGGTGACGAGGAGATCACGGGAGCCCTGGACGCTCGGGTATTCTACGTACTCCCTTGCCTGAACCCGGACGGAGCTGAACTCTACCTCACCACGCCCTACCATAGGACCGGCGGGGGTATCCCCAACCCCGAGTGGGACTGGAAGCCTGGCTTCACTGAGGAGGACGTCGACGGGGACGGGGAGATCGTCAAGATGAGGGTGGAAGATCCCAACGGCGACTGGCGGGAGAGCGAGAAGGACCCCAGGGTGATGGTGAAGAGGGCACCGGGCGAGTTCGGAGGAGTCTACTACAAGATATTCACCGAGGGCGTCATCAAGGACTACGACGGAGGAGAGATCAAGACGGCACCTCCCAGGTGGATCGGGGGGACCAACAGGAACTGGCCCGAACGGTGGAAGCCCGAGAGCCGGGCTTATGGGGTGGACGTCCCCCTGGACGAGCCCGAGGCGAGGGCCCAGGCCGATTTTTGGCGGACCCACAAGAACATCTGCGGGGGGCTCGCCTATCATACCCACGGGGGGCTCATAGTGAGGTCGTCGAGTGCGGTCCCGGACAGCGAGCTCGACATACGGGACATCGCAACGTATGAGTATATTGGAGACATGGGGACCGAGCTCACCGGGGAGGCCCAGTACCCCAGCGTTAGCGGCAACAGCTCCCTGTTCACCCTCGACCCCGCCAAGCCCCGGGTGGGCACCGCCAAGGATTTCTTCTTCGACATCATGGGGGTCTACGCCTGGACCTATGAGCTCTGGGACATGGCCGGGATGGCCGGAGTCGGCAACTTCAAGGAGCGAGGCGGCATACGGTTCACGAGATTCGAGAACCGCACCGAGGAAGAGAACCTCCGACTCCTAGAGTGGAATGACGGTTTCCTCGGGGGCGATGGCTTTCTCGATTGGAAGCCCGTTGAGCACCCCCAATTGGGGAGGGTCGAGATAGGAGGATGGAGGGAGAAGTTCACTTGGCGGAATCCGCCTCCCAAATTCCTCGAGGAAGAGTGCCTTAGATCAGGGACATTCATGCTCAAATACGCGGCACTCACTCCCAGAGTGGAGCTGATCAAAGCAGACGCCGAGGAGGTGGCCCCTGGGCTCTACAGGGTCACTGCCGTCGCCAAGAACCAGGGATTCCTGCCCACCAACGTCACCGAACAGGCGTTGAAGGCAAAGATCGCTAAGAAAGTCACCATGGAGATTGACCTGGGAGGCGAGGCGGAGCTCGTCATGGGCGGGGAGAAGCTGGAGCTGGACCACCTGGAGGGGCGAAGTCACAGGGTCCCCGGGAGGTTTTACACTCCATTGGGGCCCAAGAGGGACCCGCCCGGTAGGTTCTTCGGTGGGATGTTCATCACCGATAGTGGGGATCGGTCGCTCCAGGCTGCCGAGTGGCTCGTGAAGGCTGAAGGGGGAGCCCATGTCACCGTGATAGCCTCCTCTGAGAAAGGGGGAGTCGACAGGAAGTCTATAACCTTCGGCTGATAGCGTCCACCTCCCTTGTTTTATAGACCTTGGACTAAACATCATTCCAGATTTCCATGTTTGACATCGTGATCAGAAATGGGAAGGTCTTGGACGGGGCGGGGAACCCCTGGTTCAAGGCCGATGTCGGGATCGAGGGTGACTCCATTGCCGAGGTGAGCAGGAGGCCCCTGAAAGGGGAGAAGATCATCGACGCCTCGGGGCTGGCGGTCTCGCCGGGGCTCATCGACAGCCACACCCACTCGGACTATGGGGTCCTCAAGCACAACATCGGCGTCAACTATCTGACCCAGGGGGTGACCACCGTCGTCACCGGGGAGTGCGGGGGCTCCATGTACCCCTTGATCAACGAGACCGGGCGAAGCGCAGTGAAGAGTAGACTCCTGACGGGTTCCAAGGAGTCGCCCCAGATCGCAGTGGACTGGGGCAGCCTCGGGGACTGGAGGAACAAGCTCGAGAAAATGGGCATCGGCGTCAATCACATTCCCCTTGTAGGCCACAAGACGGTCCGGGACCAGGTGATGGGCCGTGAGAGGGGGAGAGACCTCATATTTCCCGAGGAGAACGAGATCGAGGCCCAGAAGGAGATAATACGTGAGGCCATGGTTGATGGAGCCTTCGGAGTGACCCTGGGACTCAGCGCGAACAGCATCTACCCAGAGGAGTGCATCGAGGTCCTCGGTGCCGTAAAGGAGCATGGGGGCATCTTCCACAACCACATGCGGAGCCTCTTCTACACCCTCAGAGATGCAGTCAGGGAAACTATCATGATCGTTGAGAGGTCCGGGGTCCCCGGCCTCTGCTGCCACGTCTACGGCAGGAAATACGAGGGCTGGGGCAAGTCCATCGACGCCATGAGGCAGATACAGGACGCGAGGGACAGGGGCGTCGATATCGTGGCCGATGTCTATCCCTGGCCCTTCTCGGCCTGCGCCAACGCCCTCGCCCTATTCGTGGGAGGCGGATCCTACGATGAAAGAGTTCATGGCAGACTGGCTGAGGGGCTGACCGTGGAGGGCATGGTGGAGTCTCTCAAAGGGTCCACTTCGTGGGAGGGGATGCGGAAGGAGCTCATGGACTCCTGGGAGACTGAGAACGAGGAGAACGAGAGGCGGAGGGAGCTCCTCTGGGAGAAGAGCCGTGTCGACGCACCCAGGACCCGCCCCATAGAGACAACGCCGGTCATCGCCTACTCGAAGACCCACCCCGAACTCTACAGGATGAACTTCGCCGAGGTGGCTGAGGCCATGGGGATGGACGACTGGGTAGCCGCCCTCCGCCGAGTCATCATAGACGACGGAGGCATGAC
>JADHWM010000009.1 GCA_016783485.1 Candidatus Bathyarchaeota archaeon | reverse complement strand
TCCACTTCACCCACGAAATGGATTATCCCTGTATCAACCATAGAGCCGCACTGAAAAAATCAGGGGCGAGCGACGATTTAACACCTGTTGAGCCGACCGCCCAAACCCCGGCGGTTATTTTATCTTGGAAACGACGATAACCTAGGTCCGGTAGAGTCGATCACATTGGCGAAGGTATCCATAGTGAAGGGCGGAGCCTCCCCGGACGCGGGGGAGATCAGGCGCATGATTGAGGAGGCAGTGGACCTCCTTGGAGGGTTCAAGAGCATCATCAAGAAAGGCGGCACCGTCGCGGTGAAGCCCAACATCCTCACCGGGAAGCTCTCAGGCCCCGGGGTGACTACGGACCCCCGGGTCATCGAGGCTCTGGTCAGGCTGTCCTTCGAGGCCGGCGCTGGGGAGGTCAGGATCGTGGAGGGAGCCGGATACGGGGTGCCCACCTCCGAGGCTTTGGAGCTTGCGGGGATGAAGAGGGTCGCGGAGGAGACCGGAGCCGTACTCGTGGACGTTGACAGGGACGAGATCCTCGAAGTGGAGGTCCCGGACCCGCTGATCCTTGAGAAGATACCCGTCTCCCGGAGCTTCTACGAGGCCAACGTCAGGATCAACGCCCCCGTGATGAAGACCCACGACCAGCTCATCATGACTCTGGGGATGAAGAACATGAAGGGGATCATCCAGAAGCCCACGAAACGCCTCTTCCACAGGATCGGCCTCGCGAAGGCCGTAGTGGACCTCAACAAGGCGGTCCCCCTGGACCTCACCGTCGTCGACGCGATCCACGCCATGGAGGGGCTGGGTCCGAGCCTAGGCAACGTCTTCGAGATGGACACCGTCATCGCGAGCACCGACGTCTACAGCCTCGACATCGTCGGGGCCCGGATCATGGGGATCGATCCGGGGGAGCTGGAGTACATGAAGTACGCGGCGGAGCAGGGGCTGGTACGCCTCGACGGTGGAGGCATCCAGATGGTGGGTGAGCCCTTGGAGTCGGTGGCCCGGGCCTTCGAGCGGCCCCCCATGGACCTCTCCCCCCAGGAGGGGATCACTGTCATCGAGAAAGGGGCGTGCAGCGCCTGCCGGGGCACCATCAGGAGCGTCTACATCGACCTGGAGAACATGGGCATCATGGACCGGGTGAGGGACCTCGTGATGCTGGTGGGCCCCCAGGCCGAGATACCCGAAGACCTGGAGGAGACCCCCCTCATCATGGGAATATGCCTCCACCACCTCAAGGACGAAGGGCGATATGTCGTGGGCTGCCCCCCGAACAACGACAAGATGCGCGAGGCAATAATGGAGCTCACTGGCATCGAGGCATAGGCCACTCGTGGCGTAGCGCGTGCCATATCACATCCATTTCGAAACGGGCGAACTCATATAACCGAGCCCACGGTCTGAATATTGAACGCGATGACTGAATTCCACAAAGAGAAGGCTGACGAGGCCATCGAGACCCTGAAAATGGGGGGCGCCGACGCCCTCCTACTGTTCCCGGGGGCCGACATCGGCTACTACACCGGATTCTCGATAGGGCCCAGCGAGCGCCTCGCAGCGGCCCTCATCCCCTTCGCCGGGGACCCCGTCCTCGTGGTGAACCAGCTCGAGGCGGAGCTCCGGGGCCAGAAGCCCTGGATCGCCGACGTGGACATCTGGCTGGAGCACGAGGACCCCGTGGAGATCCTGGCCCAGAACTTTGAGCGTCTCGACCTCGACGACGCCGTGGTGGCCATCAACGAGGACGCTCCGTGGGGCTGGATCAACAGGCTAAGGAACAGGCTCCCCGGGCTGCTCTTCGTCGACGCCACGTCCTACCTGAGCCAGGTCCGGATGGTGAAGTCCCCGCAGGAGCTGGACTGGATGAGGATGGCCTGCGCGATCACGGACAAGGCCCTCGAGGTGGGCTTCGAGAGGCTCCACACCGGGATGACAGAGACGGAGCTTGCCGGTATTATCACAGCTGAGATCAGGACCAAAGGAGGCGGAGCGGGATACGCAGGAGTCCTGTTCGGCGAGAAGGCCGCCCTTCCCCACGGCAAGCCCGGGGAGAGGAGTCTGGAGCCCGGAGACTGCGTTCTCGTGGACCTGGGGACCAATATTCAAGGCTACTGCTCGGACCTCACCCGAACAGTCTTCTACGGCGAACCCACCGCGCGCCACGCAGAGATCTACGACCTCGTGCATGAGGCGAACAGGGTTGCCTACGAGGCGGTGAGGCCCGGAGTCTCCTGCGGGGAGCTCGACTCCGTGGCGAGGAAGGTGATCGAGGACGGGGGCTACGGAGAGTACTTCATCCACCGCCTAGGCCACGGGATCGGCCTCCAAGGCCATGAGCGCCCCTACATAGTCCAGGGCAACGAGCTGGAGCTGGAGCCCGGGATGACATTCACCATCGAGCCGGGAATCTACATTGTGGGCGAGGTGGGGGTCCGGGTCGAGGACACCGTCGTGTGCACCGCAGGGGGGTGCGAGCGCCTCACCCGGCTGAGCCGGGAGCTCACCTCCTACCCCGTTACATCCTAAAGAGGGAACGCCTTGGCATCCGTCCTCACCTACGCCGCCCTGGTCCTCGGGGTCCCGTTGGCCCTGGTGGGAGCCATCGTCTGTGTACGGTGGCAGCTCTTCTGGAGACGGAACTATGACGGAAGCGTGATCACCTACGGGCCTTTCTCATGGGTACGGCATCCCTTCTACTCGGGTTTCCTCGCATTAACCATAGGCCTAGCGTTATCGCTACCGGCCCCCGATACCATCGCGCTTTCGATTATCTCGGTTGTGAGCATCTTCTATTACATGCCGAAAGAGGAGGCGGAGCAGCTGCAACGACACAAGCGAGAATACGAGGAGTATATGGAGCAGGTGCCCTGGAAGCTGATTCCTAGGGTCTATTAGAGGAGAGAAACCAAGAAGAATATTACCCCCGAGCCGTCTCGAGGCCTTGGATCTCGAAGGCTCATAGGTGCATCTCAGAGAGTTGGGGGTGGTCCAGCGGTTTTATTTCTCCCTCTCAAACAACGCGCGCGAAAAATGACTCGATTGGTCTTACACCCAAGGGTGGTTTATCATAAACGAGCATGTGAACATCAATGCTTTGCACTCGGGGGGGCTTCAATAGAAGTCTTTTAACGCTTCCCTTTCACAATACAGTTCTTAGTATGTACAGCTACGCTCTAAAGCGTCTTATCCGAGGAAAAGGCATTTTCCTTGCGCTGTTTCTGAGCGTAGCCCTGGCGGCCACCCTATTCTCAGGCATCCTTCAGGGAGCCGATGCCGTGAGCGCTTCCATGCTTGACATGGTCCTGGAAGCCACAGACGTGGATCTCGTCTTCTCAGCCGAAGACCGAGACCTCACTAGAACTTCCCTCACCGAAGTGGAGGCTGCCATCGGGAACCTCGAGAACGTGGCCTGGGTTGAGCATTTGATACGCAGCGTTGAACAAGGAGTAGGTCTGGGTATCGAGGTCAATGTAACCGGGGTGGAATCCGCAATGCCTTTCACGGTCGTAGCCCTGGCCAGCGACTCGCCCCTTGTGGCAGGGATCGAGGGAATAGATTCCCTTGAGCTAGGGATGATCTATGTGGAGTCGGGATCCATGAACTCCTCGCTGTTCCATGAAGGCGATCCGGTCATGTTTAGGGTTCCCACTTACATCCCCGAAGGAGATATCCTTGATATTCAGAAGCGTTATGCCAAGTTCACCATCGGGAGTGAGGTGAATCTCGATGACAGGCTGTTCTCTATAGCCTATGGCAGATACTCCGATTTTCTCGTCTCGCTACTCACGGGTACTACACAGACAATTCGGAGACCCACTCACCAGCTCATCATCATGAGCGAGGAGACGTTTCTCGGTTGGATAAATTGGATTTATGGTGAAGGCCGTAGGCACACCAGGGTATTAGTAGCCGAGACGATCATCGGCCTCGATCGAGATAGTCTGCTAAACCCCTGGAACTTAGCCAACTCTAGGCGAGATGTGCGTCTGGTTGCTCAGAGGGTCAACAGCATAGGAGCCCAGTTCGGCTTTACTCCGGTTGACTATCTAGGACAACTGTTGGAGAGCATCGAGACCGTCTCTGCTAATATGAAGAGCAATACCCTGCTCGTAGCTGCCCCAATTTTCTTCACAGCCTGGTATCTGGGTGTCACAGTCTCGGAGATATCCCTCAACCAGCGCCGCAGGGAGATAGGGCTCTTTTTCACCCGAGGGTTCGCTCACAGGCAGGTCATATACATACTCCTCTTCGAGGTATTACTCGTCGGCATCCTCGCTGGAGCCGTGGGGCTAATCCTGGGATCGATCATTTTCCCCTTGGCAATATCTGGAATGAAACTCTCACAAGCCTTCAGCGCGATCTCACCTGTCACCGCAGGGGTCTCCTTCGCCTTCAGCGGGGCACTCGCCCTCATGGTCATGTACAAGCCTGCCCAGAGAGCCGTTTCCCAGGAGATCATCGACGCTCTGAGAGAATATCAGAGTGAGGAGGAGACCGCAGCAGACGCGTGGCACACCCCTGCCCTCGCCATGATTCTGGGCCTATACCGGGTGGCGATGCTGCTCCTGGGGGTGACCGTGGAGCAGTTCAGGCCGGCTACGGGGAATTTTATCATCTTCCTCGCCTACTCGACGTGGTGGGGAGTCGACTTCATACTCACCTACATCGCACCCATTCTCCTCTTCTGGGGGTTCACGAAACTCTTTGTTCAGCATTTTTCATGGCTCCCCGGGATTCTGGAACGAATAAACAGAGTCCTTGTGGGGGATATAGCCCAGTTCTCAGCTCTGAGTGCCCGGAGGAACGTTAGGCGGACTGCGGCTTCGACGTTTATGGCGGCACTGATACTGGCCTATGGGGTTTCCGTCATCGGGGGAGTCGCGAGCACGGACGACTTCACACAGAGATATGTGATGCACACCATTGGAGCCGACGCATCAGTCTGGTTATTCGACGGCGGGTCGGCAGAGGAGATAAGGGTAATGGTAGAGGGGGTAGAGGGAGTTGAGGCCGCGACCGTCGAGATATGGTTTCAGGCTCAGAGCGCTGTCGGGGTCATCTCCGTCAGGATGATTGATCCTTCCTCGTGGAGGAACATCGCATACATGGAAGAAGGGTGGATTCAGGACGAGGAAGCATTCTCTCTCATGGATGAGGCCAGCACATATGCTCTCCTCGAGAAGGGGGCGGCACAGTATACGGGGGCGGAGATAGGCTTCCCCTGGCTCATCCAGTTGGGAGATAAGATTCACACCTTCACCGTGGCTGGTCTCTACGGCAGGGACCCTGGGGCTAATGTGCGTATCCAGAGTCCCACTCTCTACATCCCGGACACATACGAAATCAGGGAAAAACACATCGACTCTTCCAGACTGCTAGTCAAACTAGAAGAAGGCGCGGATCCCGCGAGGATAAAGGCGGAGATCGAGGCCCTGGACCCAGACGTTGAGGGAGTGGAGATCGCAGATGAGATTGTCAGCGTGGCGGCCAGCAACCCTTTCCTGGCCAGCGCCCGGCAGGTGGGGGAGCTGGGGGTGTCCTTCGCCGCCCTCATCTCATCACTGGGGATAGTACTGATCGTCTCGACGGCCCTCGCGAGCAGGAGGAAGGAGCTCACGGTGATGGCTATCAGAGGTTTTTCCAGCCGCCAACTAGCCGTGATCCTACTCGTGGAGAACTTGGGGATGACCCTTTTCTCCATCGTAATAGGCTTTACAGTCAGCCTCGTGATGCTCTCGGGGCAGACGGAGCTTGTGAACTCAACCCTGCCCTTCTTCATTCAGAGGCGAGTTGTATTCCCGATCTCAGCCCAAATCAAATTGGCTGCGGTCGTCGGGATCCTCTTGGCCTCAACGATTCTCCCAATCCTTCTCTCAGTCAGGAGGATATCCAACAATCCACTGTGGAGGACGCATGAGTGATTCAAGGAAAAATCGGAGAGAATAGACCATGGCAATAGTAGTGAAAGATCTAGTCAAGATTTACTCATTGGGCTCCTTGGAGGTCCAAGCCCTAAGGGGCCTAGACCTGACCATGGAGGAAGGAGAGATGATCGCCCTCATAGGCCCCTCGGGGTCGGGAAAGACCACGTTGCTGAACATCATCGGGGGATTGGACAAGGCTTCAGCTGGCAGCGTCAGAGTGTTCGATAAAGAACTTACCCGCCTCGGTTCAGGGGAGCTCGTGGAGTACCGGAGGAGCATCGTGGGCCACGTCTTCCAGACAATGAATCTGATCCCGACGTTAACGGCGGCGGAGAACGTCGAGTTACCCCTGGTAGCCCTTGGGGCCTCCAAGGAAGAGAGGAAAAAACGGGTGGAGGAGCTCATGCAAATAGTCGGCCTTGGAGATAGGATGGGTCACAAGCCCGGAGAGCTGAGCGGCGGGGAACAGCAAAGGGTGGCTCTGGCCGCAGCTTTGGCGAACGACCCCCCACTGATCCTTGCTGATGAGCCCACGGGGGAATTAGACACTGCAAACGCCCGCATCGTCGTCGACTATCTCTCACGGGTGAACAAGGAAATGGGGAAGACCATACTGATGGTCACTCACGACCCGGCGGTGTCCCGGGTCGCCGACCGTATTCTCCGCATTCAGGACGGTGTCATCAAGGCGGACTCGGCCTCGGTGGGAGCAGAGGTAGACGTCCCCGCTTCTTATGTTGATATGCTGCGGAGTCGTATAGAGGAGATCGACAGGCAGTTAGCTGATCTGGACAATTCCTTCAGGAGTGGAGAGATCACGGGTGAAGGCTACGTGGAGCGCCAGACTGGGCTAAAGGGCACTCGCTCGGTTCTGGGGGAGGAGCTTCACAGGCTGGGAATCGTTCACTAGGCCCCATTTTATTATCGCACCTACTATATTTCTTACAAATAAGTAGAAAATATGGGATGATAGGGAAAGTAGGTTACTCTCTCACACTCTTGAGGTCGTGGACCTCGATTGCTCCTAGGTACATATCCGTCAGGTGAGGGTGATTCAGAAGGTCTTTTGAATTTCCCTCGAATGTGAACCTCCCACCTCGCATCATATAGGCGGTGTCCCCGATCTCGAGAGCTCGACGGGCTCTCTGCTCGACCACGACTACGGGCAGGCCGGTGGTTTCAGCCATCTCCTCAAGCTTCTTCAGGACGTCTGTGACGAGCTTGGGCATCAGCCCTGCGGTGGGCTCGTCCACCAGCATTATTTTTGGGTCCCTCATCAGGACCATGCTCTCCGCGAGCATCTGACGTTCGCCGCCGCTCAAGGTCCCTGCGTCCCTCTTCATGTAGCCTTTCAGCCTAGGGAACAAGGACAAAACCATCTCCATCTTGTCCTGGATCATTCCTTCGTCCTTCATGATGAATGACGCCATCGTGAGGTTGTGCTCAACGCTGAGGTGGCTGAATATATTCCCCACCTGGGGCATGTACCCGATACCCAGCTTTGTGCGTTCATGGGGAAGCATATTTGTGATGTCATGCCCATCGAAAAGGACCTGTCCCGAATAGGTTGTGACCAGCCCCATGATGGACTTCATGAGCGTCGTCTTTCCCACGCCGTTGGGCCCCACGACCACAGTTACTTCACCACGTGTTGCCTTGAAATCAAGGTCGTAGATAACGTGGATTGGCCCATAGCCGGCGTTGAGCTCTTTTGTTTCTAATATGACAGACATATCATTCACCCAGATATGACGTTATCACCCTCGGGTCCTCGAACACTTCCTCTGCCGTTCCCTCGGTCAACAACTTACCCCGGTCCATAGCGAAGACATGGTCGGCGTATTGAGCTGCGACCTCTAGCCTGTGCTCGATGACGAGGAATGTAAGACCCAGCTCGTCTCTGAGCCTGAGAACGTGGCTGAAGATCTGATGGCATAGCTTCGGATCGATGCTCCCCACGGGCTCATCCAACAGGATGGTCTCGGCACCACACATGAGCGCCCTACCAATTTCCAGAAGCTTTAGCTCGCCACCGCTAAGGGTATTCGCCGGCATGTTCCAGACATGCTTAAGGCCTAATACCCCGAGAAGCTCCGAGGCTTGCTTGACTGCGCTAACCTCGCTGTCCATCCAACTTGGCTTGAACAGGGATAGAAAGATGTTCTCTCCCGCGTTTTTCGGCACCGCCACGAGCATATTCTCCAACGTGGTGAGGCTGAGGAAAGGGGAGGCGATCTGGAATGTCCGAACGAGTCCGCGCCTAGAGATCTTATACATGGCCTCCCCCGTGATGTCCGCGTCGCGGTAGTACACGTTTCCTTCTTCTGGGTTGTATATTCCTGATATACAGTTCACCAGAGTGGTCTTCCCACAGCCGTTGGGTCCGACAAGGAGGTATATGCCCCCTTCTTTTAGGCTGAAGCTGATGTCATCTACAGCGGCGAATTTTCCAAAGTACTTTCTTACATTCTCGATCTTCAGGACTTCGGACATAGATACCATCTTCGTATTTGCGTTTGCATTATAAATTGTTTCGGAATGATTCCGGTAGATTAAAACACTTGTAGTAAAAAAATAAAAAAAATTTTGGTGGTCTCGCTAATCGAGACCGGGTGGGATAAAGCCAAGCCTGTCAGTGTACCATTCGACGACGCCGTCGAAAGTGAAGTATTTACCGTAGTTGACGTGCTCTGTTCTTCCGCCCACTATTCCGTAGCCCCAGATCTCATAGTCGGGCGGGAACCTGTCCCCGTCCGCGTTGAGTTTGCACCATCCACTTGTACCGTAGTGGTTCGCAGATATCGGATCGATATAGGGTATGATATCCGCCGCAACTACTCCCTGGGTCTCAAGGACACCTTGGAGTAGGACCCATGCGATGTCGTATGTGCACGCTGAATAGTAGCCTAGGACTTGGCCCACGAGTGGGAAGTATGTAGCGTTCAACTCTCTGAATTTCGGAGAGATGCCTGGAGCTGCCAATGTACTGGGTACTTGTAGGTGGGCTGCCTGCGTGGGCGAGTCGTCTCTTATACGCTGTGTGATGGCTGTTCCATCTGTTCCGAACCATCGAACCTGGTTGTAGATCGTGTCGTATGCTTCTACCTGAGTGAGCATTATTGCTACCTCGGAGAAACCAATCACCAAGATAGCGGAAGCATCAGCACCATACTCAGCAACCATTTCATCGGCGATGCCCTCAAGTGTCTGCAAGTCAGAGGCGAACTCCTTCGACTCGGGGTTGTAGGCGACCCTCCAGCCTGGCTCGGTTACCATTCCTCTATCGTCGAGCTCTCCGACAAGCAGGTTGTAGATTCCATCGGCCCAAGGGTCAACTCTTTGAATGACTGCTACAGCTTCGATGCCCCAAGCATAGAGCATCTCTGCGATAGCGTCAGACTGCACGACGTCGGTTGGGCACATCCTGTAGACGTTGTCGTCGGGGATCGCCAGGGTTGGTGCTGTTGAAGACGGGCTGAATAGCAGCATGTCATTCTCATTCACGTATGATAGCGCCGACATAGCCTGAGAGGACCAACGACCTCCGATGACAAGGTCCACACCGATGGCGTGGAATCCCTGAACTTTCTCTAGGTGTATCGCTGGTGTCTCCAAGGCGTTGTCGTTGAGGAACTCTATATCAACGTCGTAGCCAAGCATGCTCAGGTAATCATTGATCCTTGGTGTCATGATGTCCTGAATCAGGGGCTCCATTGTTTCCAAGTTGGCATTGTCCGAGTAGATGTTTCCTATTTGTATAGTCTCCCCGTCAAGGGGTGCTACTGTGATGTATTCAGTTATTGTTTCCCCGGGTACTTCTACCTCCTTTGCAGGGGCTAGGAAGTATCCCGCGCCAGCACCGACCACTAGACCAACTACCAGTAAGATAACAAGCATATTGTTTGAATTACCGCTCATTGTATTCACCTTTTTTTAGTGTATCCACTCTCTATTTATTACTATTTAAGATTTACAGGAAGAGCTATAAGATTTTTTTAAATAACCTCTAATTTCGTCATTTAGTAAATACATCCAATAAAAAACACGCGAAAAACCATTAATGGCGAAAAACTATTAATTCAGTAGGGTTATCCCCTTATAGACTCAAAATGGCATTATTTCCCCCTTTATGGGTGAACGCAATCACCTACTCTAGCATGATCACGATACTTAGTATTGGTTTTACGCTGACGTACTTGACAGCAAAAATCCCAAATTTCGCCCACGGAACTTATGCGGGAGTAGGCATTTATGTGGTCTGGACCCTTTCAAAGATCTATGGATTTTCACCCTATATTGGGTTTCCATTATCTTTCGTAATTGGGGGAATTGTTAGTTTAATTCTGTACGTAACAGTGATCCGTGTCATAACACAGTTGGGAGGAGGGGCTGTTGTCCTCACCATTTCGACCCTAGCAATCCAGATATTACTCACCGCTATGCTCAGCATCTATGTCTTCTGGGCACGGGGGGTATTCGGCACATATGGCATGGGTTTCATGTTGAAAGAATTCGATTTCATGATTGGTACGTATCCCGGTATATTTCCCATGTCTTTCCTCATATGCTTCGTGGTAGTAATTTTACTCCACATTTTGTTGACCCGCACAAAAACCGGCATCGCTATGAGGGCAACCGCCGAGGACCCTGAACTTGCTTCTGTGCTGGGGATTAATATCGATATGATTCAAAAATTATCTTGGTTCCTAACAGGAGGCCTTGCCTGCTTGGCAGGAGCTATGTATCCCCTTTGGTTCCAATCATATCCGAACTCAGGGGCGATGATCATGACCAGCATCATGGCGGGGAGCCTTCTGGGGGGATTCGACAACATCTACGGCGCCATTATCGGGGGATTTGGCGTCGGGTTCTCGGAGATTGTTTTAACGGCTTGGTTACAAAAACAATTAGGCCCCTGGGTGGGAAGATGGAGACCTATAGTACCGATGGTCATCCTGGTCGCGGTGCTTCTCTTTGAGCCAAGAGGTCTGACTGGAGTATATGAGCGCGTTAAAGCCAGCCCGATCGGGGATCGGGCATTAGCGATGCTGGGGAAAAAGGAGGAATGATGAATTGATAGATCTCATTGGTTTAACGGTGAGCCAGACCTCGGGCTTATCTCAACTGATCATTGATATCGCCATGTATTTCGGCGCCTTCGTCATAGTTGCGATGGCATTGAACTTCCAGTATGGAAACGCTGGAGTCCCGAACATGGGATGTGCGGTTCAGGTCATCGCAGGAGGATTCACCGTCAGCGCAATCACGACCCGGGTCACATTTATGGTCGTAAAAGCGGCGGGGGTACAATTGAAGCCCTATTCATCAGATTACGACTGGGTATACAACAACCCACACAATGTTGCGGTGATGACGAACCCGTTCCTTGAGACGCAGACATTGCTCGGCATTTCACTTTTACTCTTCTCACTGGCGTTAGCGTTGGTCTTGGGATCTGTGATTGGATACATAATCGCATTGCCGGCCATCAGGTTACGGTCCACCTATCTGATGATCACACTGATCACTATGGCGGACGCGTCCCAGATCTTCGGCAGAAACATACCGGCAATTACCGGTGGCACCCTCGGTGTGTTCGTCCCAAACGTTTTCGCATGGTATCTGGGGAACCGAGGGATCGTACTGGCCGTGGTTACCCTGTTAATTGGCATCATCTCCTTTTTCATATTCAGGACGATGCTAAACTCGCCTTATGGCCGCTTGATGAGGGCAATAAGGGAAAACGACGGTACAGTTGAAAGCGTCGGGAAGAACGTCGTGGGTATCCGGAGGAATATATTGATGTTTGCTTCGGGGATCACCGCCTTAACGGGGGTCATGTGGGCCTTCTACGCTTCATACGTTGTCGATAACCTTTTTATGAGGGCCGATTGGACCTACTGGCCCTGGCTCATGTTAATTCTCGGCGGGCCTGGGAACAACGCTGGAACCTTCCTAGGCTGTGCACTCATCATCGCTCTGAGGAGGATCATCCTCATCTCCAAGTGGTCCCTAGAGCAGTACCTCTTCTTCCCTATCGCCTATGTCGAGAACATTCTCTTAGGTGTGCTCCTAATCGCTGTCATCATCTTCAGGCCACGGGGTTTGATCCCCGAGAAACTGCTTTACATACCTGGCATAAACTACAGGAAAATGGTGACGGGGGAGGCCCAAGTCGATTTGAGCGATTCAGCAAAGCCGAAGGCCAAAAAGAGTCGCTTCAAGTTCTGGGGTAAAACGGAGGGGGGAGAGTCCGAATGAACTGGGACTCCATACTCTTCTGGGTCATGATACTCCTCTGGGTCATTATGCCCGCCTTCATCGCCTACGACGAGATAAAGGAGCGCAGGGCCCTCGCCGAATCCTTGAAAGGGGAAGAGCCTTAACTGCGCTTGTGGGCCCCTCTTTAACTAGAAGCTATTCTGAGCATACGTACTAAGAAAGTGAAAGTTGAGATTTACTGATTTACTTCGTATTTATTGTGTAATAGCAGCCCAAGCCATCTAGGGCCTCATCGATCTTCCCCAAAAGATTCTCGACCTGTTCCATGTTGGGCTCCTTATCCCACTCGTAGAAGAAGTCGTACTCTCCCAGTTGCTGATGGGCTTTACTGATGAGCCTCACGGGTTCGTAGCAGTCGACGTACGTCCTCTCCATGTTCTTCAAATATGCATTCCAGTCTCGAGTGTTGCTCTGCGAGGGATAAGGCAGACACTTGTGGCTGAACTTCAGGCTGATGGCCTTCGACATGTCAACTGCCACCGCCTCCAGCGCCTTGATCGCTTCGAGGATAGGTGGACCATAAATCTTGATGTAGCTCCTGACCATGCATCTCGCCTACAAACTCATGGGGGACGGCGGGTTTTTAATATTGTCCCCTGACCCGAGGAGCCCACCAGATCATGCGGAAATCGTTTTCTCTTCCTCGTCGCGCGCCATTCGGCGCATTTTGAGCCGATATTTCCGGTATTTGTCGTCCAATGAGAACTTGGCGGGATGAGGGATTTTGACGGGGCCTCCGCACTTGGGGCAGGCGTCCGTTTTGAGGGTGTATCTGTCACATTTCTTGCAGTGCCTCAGGAGCCAGACCATCATGGAGCCTCCTAGCTTCTGGTGAAGGAGAAGTTGCCGTCGTGGTTCTCCCAGGCCTCGGTCGCGAACTGGACCATCTTGTCGAGGGCATTCTCTGCCTTCCTATAGTCCTCGGCGGTGACCTCGATCCGGTATTTCGGCGACCCCATGCTGTAGAGGTTAGCCTCCGCATCATGCTCCGCGGCGATCTTCCTCGTCTCGTTGAGGGTCTCCTTGATATCCTCGATGCCCCTCGGGGCCATGGAGGTGATCACCATCTCCCCCTGGATGGTCACGCCTTTGACCACGATCTTGTCCACGGCGATCGCGGCGAGAACCTTCGAGTCCTTCTTGGTGACCCCGGCCTCGTGGAGGGCTTCTGCCCCACTCTTGGCCGCGGCCTCGAAGCCATCGTAGAGGCTGCCGTAGTGCTCGACTATCTTGGTCCCCGTCTTGGCGTAGAAATCCTTCACGTCGACCTTGAGCTTGGCCGCCGCCGCCGTGATGAGGGTCTCGGCCTTGCGGTGCTTCTTCCACTCTTCGAGCTTCTTCCTCTTATCGTCCTGGGTGACCCGCCTGAGAGAGAGGTCTATCTGACCCTTGGAGGGGTCGACCCGCTGAACCTGGAGGACCATCTTCTGCCGCTCCCTGACGTGGTCCCGGATGTTCCTGACCCAACGGGATGATATCTCCGAGATATGGAGGAGCGCCTCCTTCTCATTGTGCTCGTCGAGGGAGACATAGGCCCCGTGACCCACGACACTCGTGACGGTGACGACGACGAGGTCCCCTACCTCGGGCCACTCGGCCTTCCCCATACTCAACCTGCTCACCCCAACACGGCAATGACTGGGCCGTTGATCTTGGCCTTCCCACCAGTCGGCTCAGCCAGAGTCTCCCCACAGGTCCTACAGTTGATGATGTGAGTCGTGTGGCTGAAGACTATCTGCTCGCTCTCGCAGGTCCTGCAGCGCACCCTTAGGAATCTCGAGGACGGCCGGGGTATGAGCTCCTCCCACTCCATCGACATCAGACGACCTCCGCCTTCTTGAGCCTGATGCCCTTCCTCTGGAGGGTGTAGTCGCACTCCCCGCACTTGAGCATCAGTGACTGCTTCTTGGAGACCTTCGCCTGATTATGCTGGAGGGGGAACTTTTGGCCGCCGTAGCCCTTCTTCCGCTCCGCCTGATGCCTCTCCCCCTTCTTAGCGCCCCTCCTCTTCCCCGCCTTGTAGAGGGAGACGGCGTGATCAGTGTGGGTCTTGCACCTCGGACAGAAGGTCCGCATGGATTGGGGAATCTTCATTCTGAAATCTCCACCTCTTTTGCGATGCCCCGCCTTATTAGGTTTTCAGCGTTCTCCACCGGGAGAGACACCACGTCCTCGGGCTTGAAGGGGCCGTAGGTCTTCATGTCGATCCCCATGATCGCGGGGACCGCCTGGAGGAACCGCACCACCTTGAGACCCGCTTTTTGCGGGGGCTTTGCGTCTACCTGAGGCACGCGCCCCATTAATATATCTTTCAATCTCCCCTCGTGGCTCATCAGCAGGCTCCGGAGGTCGCTGAGGAAACTCCTCTCCACCTGGGTCAGCGAAGATCCGGCGATCGCGACCCTGTCCAGCTCCGCCTCCACGATCTTCCTGAGCCTAGCGCTGGAGAGCTCCTTAAGCAGCCTCTCCGCGTTCACCTGCTCCTTCTCCGTGATGCGCCCCTTCAGGGAGGTCTTATCGAGCATCCGGTTCTCCCCCCTGATCTCTGCGAGGTACTCAGTCATCTCTCCGAAGAAATTATCCGGGAGAGCCTGGAGGTCCCCCGATTGCTTCTCCCTCCGCCAGGCATCCAGGAGCCTCGAGTATCTGTTCGTCATCTCACAACCCTCGCCGACTTTCTGCACAGGAGGAACATCGCGACCGCTAAGGGGAGCTCCCGGGTCTCCTCCTCGAATGGTCCGTAGACCTCTCCTTGAAGGTTAATCTCAGGGGCCCGCTTGATATAGACCTTCTCAGTCCCCTCGTTGAAGGCGACGGCCATGGTGAGGGGATCATAATCCGGGAGGTCCTCGATGGGGACGTTCTGGGTGAGCCACCCCGTCTTGCCGTGGAGAGTGTTAGGGAGCCGTATCAGCCTCCTGAGATCGGTGGTCACCACGGTGTCGATCGCAGAAGCCTGCTCATCCACTGCGGCATCGAGCAGTTTCTCCATCGACTTCTTGTCGATGTATCTCACGATGCGGCTGGGGTGCTGATTCATCAAAGATGAGAGGATCTCATCTTTCTCCTCGATCAGATCTCGGGTTGTGTTTCTACCGAGTTTCAGCGCCTTGATCTCCTCGGGCGTCGACTTTCCTACGAAGTCGTAGAGGGCCCTTATCGTTCTCCCCCTCCATCCCCCGCGCCCCAGCATAGATCCTCCTCCCACCTGCCTCGACGTGAGGCCCTGATACTCCGCCTCGATCCCTATCCCCAGGATGTAGTCCACCACCTCCCGCCTGGCCAACTGGTCCAGGTCCTTCGCCAGCGGACTCCTCACGTGGACGTGGTACCCCCTGTTCCCCGAAAAGTTCACCGAGAGCTCAGAGGGTTGGAAACCGAAATCCTGGATCAACATGTCGAGGAGCTTCTGAGCCTCGTACTTCGCCGCGTCGAGGCAGCTCTCGCAGAGCCAGTTCTCTTCGGCGAAGGTTGCTTTGCCACATCCCGGGCACCTCTCCGGGGGATGCCCCTTCCCCGCCTCCCCGCAGGTCTTACAGGTCCACCTGTCATGGGTCTTTTGGCAGGGAAGGTCGAAGTGGTCGGCGTCTATGTCGAAGACGAGGTCCGCCCCAATCCAGCCCTTTTCCGCCATCGGAGCCCTGGGCTCCTGGTAGTAGGCCGCCGAGAAGTATGAGTGGGCGGGGGAGTAGTTCCTCAGATACCTCCTGAGCTCCTCGGTGTCCTCGAACCCGATGTGGCGGAACATGGTCCTCCCCCCGAAAGAGAGGAACCCGAACTCCCGCTGCTTGATCTCAGTGGGGGCCTCCACGTGCTGGGCGCCGGTGGAGTAGAATCCACCGAAATGCTCTAGGACGTACTGCTCGCTTCCCCAGTCCTGCTCCGCCATCGGGTTCTCACTGAATAGGCTTTTCGAACCCTTAAAAATCACTTTACATCAGGGCGGGGGCATCCTTAGTTCTGAAGCCGTTGTGCTCGCAGTTTCCACAGAACTCCGGGTTGTACTTCACGAGGTTGTTGTACCTGTTGCAGAAGTGGAGCCCAGATTTGATCAGCCGTAAAGCCTTCTCCCGCCGCTCCTCGTCGTCCATCTCTTCCTCCCCCGGCACACCAATTATTTCGCTGCCTGTGTATTCGGGGCTTCATCCCCGCTTTCCGGCCCCTGCTCTCTCTGGATGTCCCTCACTTTGATCCTGTAGTAGCTCAAAGGGTGTTTGATGTGCTGGCAAAGCCTCTCGGGGTTGTAGCATACGCTGTGGGTCTTGAATGTGGAGCATGTGGGCGGCGTATACTTGGTTCGGCTCCCCCTGAGCCCGGCGATGTGTTCGATCTGGTATCGGGTGAACTGCTCGTCGAAGTCTGTGACCGACACGAAGAGATTCACGATCTCATCAATGTCCATCCCCACATTGATCAGGAAGGATGTGAGGCCGAACCGCTCCATGTGGCTGAGCCTCTTCCCCGCCATGAGCCCCTCGAACGCGTGCCGAATGCAGGGGGGAAACGCTTCAGTCATGAGTTCCGAGGGAAGGTCCTCCCCGGTCAGCCTCGACCTGTTCTCATCGAAAAATTTCTTGAGGCTCTCCACTTTCGCCCCGAGGGGCCCGGGGAGGGATATCTGGCGGCGCCTTGAGACCAGATCCGCGATTCGCCTCTGGATCTCTTCCTGTAGGAGCCTGCTGGCCTCCCTCCTCGTGAGGAGGACGTAGCCCTCCCGCATCAACCGGTTCACGATCTTCCACTCGGGCTCCCTGAAACCCGCAGCATTCCTCAGGTAGTCTTTGAAGAGCAACTCGAACCTGTACAGACGCCCGTCGAGGCTCTCGTCCACGAGCCTGAGGGTCCACCCGAACTCGAGCCTCGCGATCTTGGCCAAGCGCTCCTCTGTCTCGTCTTTCAGGAGACCCTGGGCCCTCACCGCCTCCGAGAGGGCGTATCGCCTGAAGAGGAACTGCTCTCCCATGGCGGTGATGAACATGTTTCCCACAGGGAAGGATAGTAGCTCCGTGATGGTGTCCCCCAGCTCGGATGTGGCCTCACCGTTAATTATGGCCTGGGCGACTCGCCTCTCGGCCCTGTCCAGCACTTTGGTGTGCCCCGGATCCATGAGATCCTCCAAGGTCAGACCTAGAGTCTCAACGAGCGTAACGGCATCGTTGAGGAAGGGGTATTTGGCGGCCTCCCTCTCGGAGATCACTTTGGGGCCACTTCCAAACCTAAGGAATCACGGGCGGTATTATCCTTTTTCTCGGTAAATGCTGGACGAGATTGTGGGCTCTAGCCCTCATGGGGGGCAGCAGAGGAGACCTTTCCCGGACTCCAATCCCGATGCTAGGCTCTGGAGAACCTCCTCCCATACTTTAAAATGCCATTTCCAAGCTTCATTCCAGTTGTCGTCGTCCCCCCAGCCCCTGTGCTCAATCTGAACGCGGGTGCTACCCTTTTCCTTTTTGAAAGTCACCTCAACAGAGGTTGCGGGCACAGGCTCGTTCACCAGTTGAGCAAACTGGTCGGGCCCCTTCCAGGTGAACGCTAGTCTCTTCCTTGGCTTGATGGCGGTGATGACGCATCCGATCGTGGACATGTGGGTGTGGTCAGCGGGGTCGAAGAAGAGCTCGAAGGCCCCTCCCTCCACGGGGACGATGTTGGCCGCAGGTGCGAACCACTCTGTGATCCTCTTCGTCTCGGTCCAAGCCCGCCAGACTAGGTCTATGGGGGCCTCGACGGATATTTCCACGCGCAGGGGCTCCATTTTTGAACGTATAAAATCTGAGGATTGAGGCAAATAGGGGTTCCTCTTGGCAGTCGATGATGAACAGAGGACCCCGGGAATACTGGAGGGCCTGAGGTTAATCAGACGCCGATGCAGGGTGCCAGATAGTATACCAGACGGCCCTGAGGGAGTTCGAAGTCCATCTTGATGGGCATGTCCGTGGAGAGCTCCAGGGTGGCGACCTCGCTCGAGGCCGCGACGGCGTTGACGATGTCCTGGAGGTAGCTCAGGGTGAACGTGGCGCTCGCGTCCTCCTCCACCTTGAGCTCCAGGAGCTCGTCGGAGTCCCTCTCCCACTCACTCTGGGCGCTCCCCATGTCCCCGGTGGCGCTCACCCTGAAGACGTCGCCCGCCGCCTCCACTTTGACGTGCTCGCTCACCAGGGTTGAGTCCCTGATGGCCCTCCGGAGGCTCTGGGTTAGGATCCGGGAGGAGGCCTTGAAGAATATCTTGGGTTGGGGCACCTCGTCGTCGAGGGGTTCCAGGACGGGCATCGCGAACCTTCTGGTGTGGCCACCCCTCTTGCAGTGGATGGTGAGTCTGGCGTTCTCCTCGTCGAGCTTTATCTTGACGTTCTCGTCCTTTTCCACTCTGTCGATGAATTTGAGGAACTCCCCGATGTTCAGGGTGAGCCTGTTCTCCCCCTCGCAGGTGTACTTGTCGAAGAACTCGCTGGGGAGCTCAAAGTCCACCATGGCGACGTGGCTCGGGTCCATGGCCAGCAGCTTCATCTGGGCCTCGTCTATGTTGAACGTGCCCTCGTCGACGATGACCGATAATGCCTTCACTAGGTTTCGGAAGGTGTCGATTCGCGATAGTTCTACTTCAAACATAGGAACCCCTCAGTTTTGACTGTGGTTACGACTGTACCTAAACACGGAGATATCTAAAAAGGTGTCCCCTTCAGGTGTAGTCTCGCCAGGTGTGTCCGCATTTGGTGCAGCGGAAGAACTGGGTTGCGCTCTCGTCGATGCCCCGGGTCTGGACCATCCACCAGTAGGCGATGGCGTTGTCGCATTTCGGGCATTTGACCTTGGTCTGGGGGAGGGTGCTCAGATTCCTCTCCTTCTTCCCGATTACGATGATCTTGTCCTGCCCCTTGTTGTTCCTGGGGATGACTATCTCGCCCTCCATCTGCTCCTTGGTCCCGCACTTTTGGCAGACGTACAGCTTCTTCTTGGCGTCTAGCTTTAGCACCGTTCCGCACTTGGAGCAGAATTTCACTGAGAATACCTTCCCGCCGCCAACCTTTACCCTGAAGAGTTGTTTTTAAAGCTTATGTTCGTTAATTCGGGTTGAATGACTCTGCTAATAGCTCCGCGACTCGGAGCGCCTCAGGGTATGATCCTGTTCTTGATGTGATTTTCAGGATTCTTTTCGCTGTTTTCTCGTCTATGCCGACTGTGATAGGTGAGGTTAGCCTCTGGTTATTTTGTGGGGGGTCCTGGAATCCCAGGGCTATGACGGGTTTCCCGGTCTCTCGGGATAATCTGTGGGGGTCGATCTCTGCGCCGTCGTTGAGAGGCTCTCGGTGGAGGAGGATGACCCTGATCTGGGGGTGATGGTTGGAGCGTCTGATCGTCTCGGCCACTTCCGCGGTTATTGATGGGCCTCCGGAGCTGGTTTTGAGGACTCCGTCGAGCCAGTGCTTCCCCCTGAATATCACGCCGACGGTTTCATGGGTGCCCGTGTCGGGGTTGCTCCACGAGGCGAGTCCGAGGACTCTTATCTCTCTCTTGATCTCCCGGAGTCTGGTCACGCTCATGGTGCACCCGCCCTTTGGGGCGTCTCGGGGGTCCTAGTTGTTCTTGGCGATCTCTGCCTCGAATTTCCCTAAAAAGTCTGCGAGCTCTTTCTTGGCGTCGTTCGCGGCCTTGATGAGGGCTTTGTCGAAGTCCGTCCCCCTCCTGAGGGTGACGTAGAAGACGGATCTGTCCATGAGTGGATGGGGCTTGGAGTATCCCGCCATCTTGACGTTGCTGTTCTTGAGGAGGGAGCTCTGGAGCAGGTTGAGGAGGGTGTGCCCCTCGCCACCGACCTCCATCTCGAGCTGCTTGTCCTCTTCCCTGACTTTGCGGAGCTTCACGCGAGCTCCTCCTTCCCGTAGGTGGAGGCGGTCTTTCTTCTCTCGCCCCTGTCGCATTTGGAGCAGTTGAGGCGTCCCTGCTGGAGCTCCAGGAGGGTCCCGCATCTGGTGCAGTAGCCGTAGACCACGCCGTACTCGGGGCCCCTGACGGAGAGCTGGATCATCCTGTTCTTGGTGTTGATGATCTTCGCTTTGATGATGTCGCTGTTCTTCATCGCCATCGCCATGTCCCTGGAGAACTCTCTCTCGACGCTGTTGATGTGGACCTCCCCCGTCCACGACTTAGTCACGGTCTTTCCGTCGATCCTGAATATGTCCACCCTGGCGTCCCTCCTCATCACGGAGCCGACCTCCGCCATGACGTCGAGCCCCTCCAGGGGGAGGACGAGGTCCCTGGTCTTCTTGACCACTTTTACGCGCCTGTCCTTGAGGTCGTATTGGGCTGTCCCGAGCTCTGCGGATCTCACGTCGCCGTCTTCCTGGTAGGCGCCCGGTCCGTTCTGGAGGACCTCGATCACCGCGAGTTTCTCGCCGGGGAATACGTCTTTGTCTTCCATCTTTTTCGCCATTTTCTTTGGACTCCCCTAATTTATGTGTTGGAATATGATTTGTCTCAAACCCTTTATCGGATTGTTGAGCTAGTTAATCCTTTAGGGTTCAGGGGCTGTAATCACGCCTCTTTTTTATAAACCCTGTGATCGTCTCAGCCGCACCGGACATTCTCACCTGATCATGATAAATCGTTTAAAGAGAGTTTTTATCGAGATCGCAGAGGAAAGCCCTCCCTTTTTTAGCGGAGTGTGGGGAGTACTTCGTAATGGAAATACGATTTTTTCATTGATTACGTGTATTTTCACTGCAGACCGTTTATTTTTTCTCCGGACCATTTTTATCCAAAAGTGAAAAATTTAAATAAACTCCTGAGAATTTTGTATCGGGTAAGTAATATGAAATGCCCAGTTTGCGGTGGATCTGCTAGTCCGACTGGCAAAGAGTTCAAATTCGGGGTCTTCGACGGGAAGCAGCACAAGTGCGAGGCTTGCGGTAAGACATTTAACGCCTTTTACAGGGACGGTAAGTTCACTCACACGGTACCTAAGGCTAAGTGATTGTCAGGGGCTTTTGCCCCTTCTCTTTTTTTAGTCTGTTTCTAGGTAGCCTTGAGCCCAGGTGGTTTCCCATGTTTTCTGGTTGAGGGTGATGAGGGTCTCGTTGGGGGTGAGGGTGGGCCGGGTGGGGTCGGGTGGGTTGTCGAGGGCGATGCGGGGGCAGGCGGTGTCGACGTAGGCCTGGGGCTCGGTGAAGTTGGCGAGGGTGTGGGGGGTGATCTCGTCGAGGAGGATGATGGTGGCGTGTCTGCCGTGTTCTGTGAGGAGTCTCTGTAGGCGTCGGGCCTGAGGGATGTGGCGTTGGCCGGGCTTGGTGCTGACGAGGATGCCCCATGTCTGGGCGTTCTTGGCGGCGTTGATGGCGGCCATGCGTTTCATGGCGAGGCGGATCACCTCTTTCTCTGGGAGTAGTTTGGCCTCCATGGTGTAGGGGTTGGCGGTGGCGATGGGTTTCCCTGTGGTGGCTGCGAGGCCGAGGGGGTGGAATCGGCCGGCGCCGATGTGGAGGTATCCCTCGACGTCCTCGGCGATGGCTCGGGCGGCGGTGTAGTCGCAGCCCAGGATCTGGCCGGGGTGAGTGGTGGCGCCGGTTCCGATGGCTGTGCGGAGTCCGTGGGCTTGGAGGGTGTCGGCGACCTCTTGGAGGCGGTGGATGTGCTGGATGGTGGTGGTGAGGCCGACTCCGTCCCAGTCCCTGATGAGGGGGAGGGCTTTCTCTGTGAGGGCGGGGGCGTCGAAGTCGTAGGCGGCCTCGACGTAGAGGACGGGAGTCTCGGATTCGATCATGGGGCTGTGGCCGTAGTGGACTATGAGGTCGGCGTCGATGGTCTGGGCCTGGGTGAGGGCGAGGTCGCATGCTCCGTAGCAGGAGTCGCCGCTGATGATGATCTCTGCGCCGGTTTGCTCGGTGAGGCGTTGGGCTAGGGTGAATGCGGTGGGGCGTAGGCCGTCGGGGAGCTGGAGGAGGACCCTTGTGGCGTTTCGTTCCTTGATCTCCCGGGCCACTCGTTCTTGGTCGAGGTCGTGCATGGGGGTCACTGTGAGGGCTGGGTGGTTACCTGTTTTTATTCTTATCAGTGGGATCCGAGGGGTCGGGTTGGGCTCTGTGCCCAGAATCCTAGTTGTTCTTTATGACGGCGATTCTGCAGGGGACGGGGAATTTGTCCTTGGCCCGTTTGAGGGCTGTTTTGGCGCTCTCGATGTTCTCCTGGTCCACCCTCGCGACGAGGATGAGCTTGTTTATCTTGAGGCGGGCTGCGGTGCTGACGGCTTTACCGTAGGCCTTTTTCATGCCTTCTTGGAATCGGTCTGCCTGGGCGACGTTGAGGCGCTTGTGCTCCCTGAGGACCTGGTGGGGGAATGGCACTATCTTGAGGAAAAAGTTCTCTCTGCCCAGGGGCTCGAGAGTCCTGTTGGCTGCGATGCGGGCGGATTCGAGGGCGTTGTGGCGTATCTGGCCTGCCTTGAGGGTGCGGAGTTCGACGGTGTAGGTGAATTCCCTGTTGGGGTTGCCCATGGTGAATTTGACGATCTTGCTGCCGGGGATGCCGCCCATGTACTCGCGGCGGGCGTATGACATGTTCTTCTTGACGCGGAAGTTGCTGGCTTTCATCGTTGTCGTGATGCTGGAGGGGTTGGGTCTTAAAAACTTGTTGGAGGGTGTGTTCCGGGGGCTGGTGTGGGGGGGGGGCGGTTGTTTGACCCCCCCGTTTTTCTGGTTTGTTGTTTGGGGTTGTTTTGTTGTTTGGCGGGGTTTTTGGGTGTTTTTGGTGTTGTTTTGCTACTGTTCTGCTACTGAATGGCTACTGTTTTGCTCGGGTGGTTGGGGTTGGTGGTTTCCGGGTGTTTTTCGGTTTGCTTTCGGTATTTGGAACGTTTTTTCGGGTTATCCGGTGTTGGGAAACGTGGTTTTATGTATGTATATCGCGCGCTAACCCGGGGAGATAAAACACTGGGTTTATCCGTATTTTTTGCGTGCACGTGCGGAGGTCTGCATATATCCATCTAATCTTGCTTGATGGCACGCGTAAATGTGTAAAAGATTAGATCATGTCGATGAGCATACTAGCTAGTTCTAGGTTTGTAATCAGTGGTATGCCGAATTCTACTGTTTTTCTTCTTATCCTGTAGCCGTCACTGATGATTTGAGGATTGGTTGTTGCTGGGTTGGGTGTGTTGATGACGAACTGTATTTTCTTTTCTTCGAGTAGGTTTAGAATATTAGGTTCTCTTCCTTCACTGACCTTGTAGACCTTCTGGCATGGAACTCCCCTGTTCTTTAAAGCAATGGCTGTATGTTTTGTTGCTAGTATCTTGAATCCCTTAGCATGAGCCTTACGAGCAATCTCAATCGCTATCTCTTTACCACTTCCCACGGTGACCAGTATTGAGTCCCCAGTATTCGGGAGTTTAACTCCGCTGGCAATAAGAGAGTTCAGAAAAGCTTCCCGGAAGTTCTCCCCGAAACAGGCAACCTCCCCCGTAGAAACCATCTCCACACCTGTTAATGCCTCGGCTTTCTCTAACCGCATGAAGCTAAACACGGGGGACTTCACGCCGAATTGATTGGAAACGGCTTCACCGGGTCTGATTGTTTTTCCGAGAGAAGCAAGTGCTGAGAGTTCCATGAAGTTTACGCCTGTGATCTTAGAGACGAAAGGCATGGTTCGACTGGCTCTGAGATTACACTCGATAACGTAGAGTTCGCCATCCTTTGCTAGATACTGGATGTTGAAAGGCCCTTTGATAGCCAGTGACTGTGCGATCTTCCTAGAGGTTTCTTTGACCTTTTTCTTCAGCGACTCACTAACATTGAGGGTTGGTATAACCATAGTTGCGTCGCCACTGTGTACACCAGCGTTCTCAATGTGCTCGATAACAGGTCCGAGAAACACATTCTCTCCATCACAGACGCCATCAACCTCGATCTCTTTAGCTCCAATGATGAACTTGGAGATAGTGACGGGGGACTCGTTTGATACCTCTGCAGCATACTGGATGTAGTCAATGAGCTGTTCTTCAGTATATGCCACACTCATTGCTGAGCCTGAAAGCACATAGCTGGGTCTAATTAAAACTGGATAGCCAATGTCCCTCGCAAAGAAGGATGCACTCTCAAGGGATTCGAACTCACTCCATTCAGGCTGTAAAATCCTTAGCTCGTCAAGGGTTTTACTAAATTTGGCTCGATCTTCAACGATATCAATAATCTCTGCGCTTGAACCCAGCAACTTGATGCCCTCAGATGCTAGTTTCATTGCTAACCGGTTTGGGGTTTGGCCACCAACGCTGACTACTACGCCTATGGGATTCTCCGAGTCAACGATATCCAGGACTCGTTCGAGAGTTAGTTCCTCGAAATAGAGTTTGTCCATGACATCGAAGTCGGTGCTTACGGTTTCGGGATTACAATTTAGCATGATGACTTCTTGTATTCCCTTTTCCTTTAGGCTCCAGGCCATGTTAACACAGCACCAATCGAACTCTACGCTAGAGCCAATACGATAACATCCTGAGCCAAGAACCAACACAGATTCCCTATCTTTTGGCACGAAATCGTCTTTCCGACTATTGTAGGATAAGTACAGGTAGTTGGCTTTACTTGACCACAGTTTTGCCGTCTTGATATGGTTAACCTTGGGGATAATTCCCTCGGCTATTCGAGTCTCTCTTACCTCCCTCCAGCTCTTCCCTGAGTAGCTTGCGATCATCTGGTCACTAAACCCTAACTTCTTAGCCTGCTCAATCATCGCAGGATTAAGGGGCTCGGACATACACTCGTTCTCGAATTCAACGATCCTCTTGAGAGACTCAATAAACACCTCTGTTATACCTGAAAGTTGATGAACTTCGTCAACAGAGACTCCTTGTCGAAGAGCTTCAATAATATAAAAGAGCCTCTGATCTGTGGGCGCCTCGATGTCCTCCTTGATTTCATCTAAAGTCAGGTCAAGTTTCCCATCTGTGAGTTCGCGGCCCTGATCCAACATCCTTACGGCTTTCTGGATGGCTTCCTCGAAGGTCTTACCGATAGCCATGACCTCACCTACCGACTTCATTTGTGTGCCCAGTTTACGATTTACTTTTTTGAACTTCTGGAAATCCCATCGGGGCATCTTAACGACAATGTAATCTATAGTCGGCTCCTTGTCACCTATTGACTCCCCTGAATCGGGGTTCTTGATCTCATCAAGATCATATCCCAAAGCAATCTTGGTGGTTGCGTAAGCAATTGGATATCCCGTAGCTTTGGAGGCAAGAGCACTGCTTCTGGATAGACGGGAGTTTACCTCGATGACATAGAACTCCTCCGTCACCGGATGAACTGCGTACTGGATGTTGCACTCTCCCACTAAATCAAGGGCTCTGAGAACATTGAAACTATTCTCCCTGAGTCTCAGGTATAGTTCATCGCTAACGGTGACACTTGGTGCAATGACAATGCTATCGCCTGTATGAATCCCCATGGGGTCAAAGTTTTCCATACTACAAGCGATCATAAAGTTATCATCGTGGTCTCTGAGAACTTCGTACTCTATCTCCTTCCATTTCCCAACATATTGCTCAATGAGTATCTGACCGATTAAGCTATGAGCCAGGCCAATAGGCGTCATCCGTTTAATATCCTCAGAACTGTAAGCTACTCCCGTTCCCTGACCCCCTAGAGTGTATGCCACTCTCATCATTACTGGGTACCCAATCTCATCTGCGGCATCTAGAGCCTCTACAACTGATTCTGCTTTCCTACTCTTTGGGATGGGTATACCTGCGTTTATCATAGTCGTCCTGAAGAGATCTCTGTTGTCGGCCCTCTCGATGGCTTCGACGCTGGTGCCGAGAACCTTTACGTTATGATTCTCCAATACTCCACTTTTAGCTAGCTCTGTTCCACAATTGAGTGCGGTTTGTCCACCGAAGCCGAGGAGGATGCCATCAGGTTTCTCCTTTTCAATTACTTTCTCAATATGATCTGGTGTGAGTGGGATGAAGTAGGCTTTCTCTCCTACGAATTTTTTATCGGTCTGAATGGTGGCGACGTTGGGGTTTACGAGGACAACTTCGATATCTTCCTCTTTAACTGCTTTAATAGCCTGAGCACCAGAATAATCAAATTCTCCTGCTTCACCGATTTTTATTGCCCCGCTTCCTATTATCAAAACTTTTTTAATATTGGTAATTCTAGGCATTCGGATTCCTCTTGGGGGTCTAATTTCGAAACTCAATTACCCTCCGTACCATTATACAATGGACATATAAGTTTTTTTGACATCTTTGTCCTAAATTTAACCATTAATGTTCTAAACATGACGAATAATTGCCGCGAGCAATAAATTCCGAGATCACATTTTCAATTCTCACTTGCGCGCACAGTTGATACGCGCGCTTGTCGATAAATGGCACGTGCAGTGTACTTTGGATTGATTAAAAATGGAGCGGAAGAAATCTACGCACTTGTCAATGATATCGGAAGAGACGGCCCCCTGCTCCATTCATAATGGAAGCAACTAGCATAAGAGTTTTGGATAACTGTAAAGTGATACAAAAGTGTTGCACGTACGCGAACAACGGGAGCCGAGACAATAAGCAAGGAGTACAATGGGAAAACGCCCCGACCCCAAAAACAACCTAGTTTGTTTCTTGGTCGCGAGTGTCTCGGAAATCTTTCATACTGTAAACATTAAATATTGTTCAGTGGGAGCAGGTTCAGGGTTCATGCGTCGTTTCTGATGTTTGAACCTCTGAGAGAAGATGAAGTGGGGCTCGTCACGGTCGCAGCGAACGATCTAACACTAGGTTGAGGATTTGATTTGGATAGAATAAAGATGGTGGACGTGTGCTCCCTCGAGGACGATGTCTTCGAGCAGGTCACTGGAGGGTTTCTCGATCCCGATAGATTCGATCTCGTCCGAGCGGGGAGGGACGCGTCCGAGGAAGAGGTCATTGAGCTGGTGAGGGACGCCGCTATTATCCTCACCGACCTGGTTCACGTCCGTCCCGTGACCCGGAGGATCATCGAGGCCGCGGAGAACCTGAAGCTCATACAGTGTTACACTATCGGTTTCGATGACGTCGACCTCGTGGCGGCGAGGGAGAGAGGCGTCCCCGTGGCCAACGCCGCCGGGACTCTGGCGAAGCCCATCGCGGAGTACACCATCACGGTTGCCCTGTATCTGCTCAAGTCGATAGAGTATGCCCACACGGAGCTCATCAAGGGTAACTGGGTGCAGCAGCAGATGATGTCGCCCCCCGAGCTCCCCCTCGAGTTCGGCGTTCTCACTCTGGGCATCGTCGGGTGTGGCAGCATAGGCCAGGAGGTCGCCCGGCTGGCGAAGGGCTTCGGGACCCGGATACTATACTACAAACGGAGCAGGCTCCCCGAGGAGGTTGAACGGGAGCTGGGTCTAGAGTATTCATCTCTCGACGAGGTTCTCGCATCTTCCGATGTCCTCAGCATCAACGTCTCGTTGACCGATGAGACTCGGGGGATGATCGGGGCGGAGGAGATCGCCAGGATGAAGGCGGGGGCTGTCCTCGTCAACACGGCCCGGGGGGAGGTCGTGGACTACGGGGCCCTTGCGGAGGCCCTGAAGAGCGGCCATCTCCGGGGCGCTGCCGTGGATGTTTTCGAGAACGAGCCTGATATCTGGGACTGTCCGCTGCTGGGTCTCAGGAATGTGATCCTAACTCCTCACAGCAGCGCCATGTCGCCGGAGTCTCCGAGGAGGTGCTTGGAGAAGGTCGCGGAGAACCTCGGCCTGTTCTACGAGGGGAAACCCCTACTGAACGTCGTGAATTGATCGGTTCCTGATACGCATGCAAAGAGATCGGCCAAGGAGATTGCGGAGAGAGTACGCGCGGCCGTGGCCGTCATCCACTCCCCTAAAAGGGAACACCCGGCGTCCAACGGAGATTCATCCGACTTACAGGTCACTGTAGTATGATTGCCCGGCGACATTTCCGATTCCCGGTCCCTCGACGAGCGGCCCCTCATCGTGGGTTCCTATAGATCAGCTTCCGCCCCTCCGAGAACACCACGGGCCGTACAGTCAACCTCCCCCCGTCAAAGGACAGGAAGTTGAAACCCGAGGCCTCGTGGAGCCTCTGCTCCCCCTCGTTGTAGCTGAGCTCGGAGAAGACGCTCCCCGACATGACATAGGGCACATCTCCCTCCATGGAGACCATGCACTGGTGGCCATGACCGCACAGGACCCCCAAGACACCTCCCCCCGCCACGATCTCCCTGAACCTCGTCGCGTCGCCGGGGTCGAAGATCGGCGGAACCATATCCGAGAGGTAGGGCACATCGAAGACGGGGTGATGGAACGCGATCACGCAGGGCACCGAAGCCCGCTGAAGCTCCTCCTCCAGCCACTCCAGCTGGTCTCCGCCGAAGGACCCCGTGTGCCCCCCGGGGGTCTGGGAGTCCAGGACCACGACCCGGAGCCCCCCCACGGTCCGGCTGTAGAAGCAGGGGCCGCCCCCGGAGCCTCCCAGCAGGAGCCTCCTGAAGTTCTCCCTCCCGTCCACGTTGCCGACGGCGGGGAGCACGGGCCCCCCCAGGGCCTCGATCTCCCGTATATACTCCTTCGCGATGGCGTAACCCTCCTCCGATCCGTTCTGGGCGATGTCCCCGGTGACGATGGAGAAAGCGGGTTTCACGTTCATCTCCCGGGCGACCTCGATGACCCTCTCAAGCTTCAGGCACGGGTCCACGCCCTCCTTGAGGATACCCCTCCTCTCCTGTATGTGGAAATCCGAGAAATGCAGGAAATTCATCATGGTGCTCCAACCGATTCTCGGGGCACCTCGGTAAAAAGCCTGGCGCCTCTTGGAATGTAGGGGGGCCATCTTGGAAGCGCGTCGCATGTAATAGAGAATAATAAAAAAAGAGGCCTTGAGCCTCGCGGCCCTACTCGGACCACTGGTAGTTGGAGAACTCGATGGCCTCGATGACGGGCTGGCTGAAGTCGATGTCGTCGCAATCGAATGTGTACATCACGAAGCCGTCGAAGGCGAAGAAGTGCATCCTCCGCCTGGGGTTCTCAATCTCAACGAGCCTCAGGAACTCCTCCCGCCTGAACTTGACCCTGTACGAGCTCACCTGCATCGTCGTCGCCACGGTCGTCCCTGCAGTTGTCAACTAGATCTCATTTCCTCCTAATTTCGTTCTTCAACTACTCCATGGTCGATAGCTTCCTGTGGCCAAGCTAGAGCAGTACCAGGCCGCCACCCCGGGACAGGCGCGCAGGCGGACTGGACAATTCATATAGACATTTACTCAAGATATTCAGAGGGGTCTGAGACTTGGGGCTTCTAGAGTGGCTTGGAGGGGTAAAAAAGGGTCAATACGGCGAAGCCATCGCAAGATGCGACGCCATAGAGGAGAACTTGAAAGCCAAGGAGCGGGAGCTGTCCAGGGTCGAGGCGGAGAACGCCGAACTGCAGAGGGCGAGTCAAGAGAGTCTAGCAGAGTTCGAAAGACTCGAACAGAAGCTGAATTCGAAGGAGGACGAGATCACGAACCTCAGGGCGGAGAATGCTGATCTAAGCGACAAGTATAACGGGGCTCTCAGGGAATGCGAGAAAACTGAGGAGAGCCTCGACTCCATGGCGGAGAAGGTTTCCGGGCTCAACGCGGAGAACGCGCAACTGAGCCGTATACACAGCGAGGCCAATGCGAGGTTTGAAGACCTCCAGAAGCACCAGGAAGAGAAACGGAGAGAGCTCTCAGAATCAAAAGCGGATAACATCCTTCTGAGGAAAAGGCTCGAAGAAGCCCAAGAGAGATTTGACGCCCTCATGAAGGAGTCAGACATCAAGGAGAATCGGATCTCAGAACTCAAGGCGGAGAACGTCCTGTCGAGGAAAAGTATCGAAGAGATCCAAAAGAGACACGAGGTTCTAATAGACGAATTGGACACCACTAAAAATCAGGTTTCCGAGCTCAAAGCGGAGAACATCCTTCTGAGGAAAAGGATCGAAGAGGCTCAAGAGAGCTGCGACGCTCTGATGGAAGAATCATGCGTCAATGAAAATAAAGTCTCAAAGCTCAAGGAGGAGAACTTGCAGCTGAGGAGCAGGGGTACCGAGGCCTTTGCGAGGCTTGAGGCCCTCCAAACGCGTCAAGTAGAGAAGGAGATAGAGCTCTCGGAATTAAAGGCGGAGAACGCCGAGCTGCGGGAGATAACCAGAACAGACGAGGATTCGCTATGAACCATAGCGCGCTCCGGCGCGCGGAAACTGAATCTCCCTGAGATACCTTCGAGCAAAACCCTGGGGAAGGCCACAGAGCAAGTCAGAGGGATAATTTCAAAAATATTACCACCGAACGAGATCGACATCGAGGAGAACAAAGAGGAGATATGGCAGGAACTATCATCGACATATTTCAAATACGACGACGAGTCCCAGAAGATAGCCTTCCGAGAGGTCCTGAAGGAGATATACGCACAAATCGAGGAAGGCAGATGGGACGAGATCTACCGGAAGATATACGGATTGAACAAGAAACGGAGGTGAGCGGCTCTTCATTTCGTTACGTGCGGGTTCACCCCCGGGATTTTCCATCAACATCCTCGATGAATTCCCGATACTCCAGTGCACCGGCATGCAACGCCATATCGCCAAGCTCTTCGTCTTCGCCCTCTACCGTCTCTACAAGGAGCAGGGCGAGGCGTTCGTCTCCAAGCTGAAGAGCCTGCTGGCCTCGGGATCCAACAAGTCGCCTTGGGAGCTAGGCAAGGAGCTGGGATTCGACATCAGGACGGAGGAGTTCTGGGAGAAGGGCATGAGGCAGGCCGAGGAGTTCATCGACATGCTCGAGGAGACCCTCTAACCCGCTGAGAATCTGGAGACTCAGAAATCTCTCCCCCCTCATTTTTTACACATTTAAAGGGTCTACAGCGCTTTCCAAGGACGCAGCCAGGAACAGGGGACTAATACCTCTTCGTGACACTGCTCCCCGATGCATAAAAAAAAGAATTAATCTCCGTATCAAACACAACGGGGGACGATGACCGAATTGATATCCGGCTTGAGGCAGGTTGAGACACACCTCCAGAAAATGCGAGGAAGGCCAGCACGTACGACTCCATCCTGGACTCGTTCCTCATCGGGAGGGACGTGATGGTCGAGGTCCACGTGGAGGGGAAGAAGCCCAGATACGTAAAGAAGCGGCTCAGCAGGAGGATCCAGGCCAGGTTCATCGAGGACATCATCGACGCGAAGGTCATCAACGGAGTCCTATACCTCGAGACGTAGCAGGTCGCTGCCCCGCTGCGAGATAGGGGTTTTTTAATAATAGGGTCAGTGCGGGCACCCTGGGAGCGCCTACTCGGACCAGGTGTAGTTCGAGAACTCGACGGCCTCAAGTATGGGCTGGCTGAAGTCGATGTCATCGCAGTCGAAGGTGTACATCACGAAGCCGTCGAAGGCGAAGAAGTGCATCCTCCGCCTGTGGTAGATGATCCTGGGATTCGCGATATCCACGAGCCTCAGGAACTCCTCCCGCCTGAATTTGACCCTGTACGAACTCGCCTGCATCGTCGTCGTAGCCGCGGTCGCCCCTGCAGTTGCCAACTATCTCTCACCTCCTTCTCCTTTCATTCACTTCTACTCCATGTTGCTGAGCTTGCGGTAGCCGGTGTAGAGAAGCACGAGGCCCACCGCCCAGGCTAAGGGCATTTGAAGCCAGGGCATGTCCAAGACTATGTCGGGCAGTATCATCGTGCCCAGGACGATGAAAGCGATGGCCTGGACGTTAATCATGTAGGCGGTCGACTTTTGTGTGTACGCCGGGTTGGTGAACGAGAGGCCCATCGACATCGTGGCGTTCGCCATCGCAGTCAGCAGGGCGTTCCCCATCCCCATGAGGAACGGCACCGAGAAGGCCAGGTTGAACCTCCAGGCGCTGAAGCCCCAGATAGCCACCATGACGGGGATCACGAAGAGCCAGGCCTGCAGCAGCTTCGCCTTCATGAGCCGGGCGACCCCTCCCGGGGTCTTCCTGTAGATGAACAGGGCCTCCTTCCCCCTGATCGTCGCCTCGGAGCACAGGAAGAGGGCCATCACCGTCGACATGAGGAGGCCCATCATCTGGGCCCCGGTGGCGTCGTCGACGAATGTGAAGTTAATGACCACCACAAGGCCCAATATGTAGCCTATCTGGGACAGGTTCTCCATCCTCCTGCTGTAGTCCTTGAGGGAGGAGACCAGCAGCGACCCGAAGGAGCCGCCGCCCCCAAGCCGTTTGACCGCCTTGAAGAAGGCGCCATCCGGCCCCACCACCGTCACCCCCATGCTCGCCGGCTCCAGGCTGTAGGCCCTGTCGGTGACCTTCCAGCCTATGGCGAGGGTCGCAGCCATGAAGACGAGCATCCCCCCGATGCGGGTCGCGGTGAGCATCCCCACGGCGCCGATGTTCGCCGGGTTCCTTGCGAAGGCCACGATGACCTCCGCCGCCCAGGAGCTCGGGAACAACCCGAGCAGCGTCTTCACCAGCCCGTCGGTGCCGGGGTCAAGCAGGAGGTTGAATATGCTCCCGTTCATCATGGCGTAGAAGACGGCCACCATGGGCAGGGCGAGGATGAACGCCAGAGCCTTTCCTATGTCCTTCCCCTTTGCCGTCCTGCCGATGGTGGTCCGGGCTACGGCCGCGACGACCGTGCCCACCCAGAACGAGCCGAGGCAGGTCAAGAACGCCATGAGAATAATCACGGCGGTCTGAACGAAGCTGAGGCCTAGAGGCGTCAGCAGGGCCGTGAATAACCCCGCGGCAATCGTGGCGAAGATCCCGTAGATGGGCGTCTTCCCCATGAACTCGCCGACCAGCACGTCCCCCGGCCTCACCGGGGCTTTGAGCATAAGCTCCACCTGTGCCACGCCGCCCTCCTCCTTGAGGGCGTTGGAGACGGGGATCAGCACGAGGAACAAGGAGAAGAGGAACAATATGATCTCGAAAAGGGCTAAGGCCACCTGGCTCACCAGCAGCTCTTGGAACTCCCCCACCATGGACTGTACCAGCATGGGGGCGAGGTAGAAGACCCAGACCGCGAGGACGCCCCCCGCCATCAGGGGGAAGTACCGCCTCAGCGACCTTATCCAGCTCGTCGAGACACGGTACTCGTTCTTCGCGATGACGAGCCACTTAGGGTTGGACGTTATGCTCCCTCCATGCGAGGAGCTCGCCGTTGTCCACCCCGCCTGTGAGGGCGATGAAGGCCTCCTCCAGGGTCTCCTTTTCCGTCTGGGCGATGATCTCCTCCACTGTGCCCACCGCGATGAGCCTCCCCTGATTGATGATCCCGATGCGGTCGCAGAGCTCCTCCACCACGGGCAGCAGGTGGCTGCACATGAAGATGGTCTTCCCCGCCGAGTCCGCGAGCTCCTCTATGAGCTCCTTCACCATGTGGGCCGCCCTCGGGTCCAGGGTCGACGTGGGCTCGTCCAGGAACACGATGGGCGGGTCGTGGATCAGGGCCGCCGCGAGGAGGAGCTTCTGCTTCATCCCGCTGCTGTAACCCTCGATGAGGTGATCCCTCCGGTCGTCCAATCCGAAGAGCTTCAGGAGCTCGTCGATCCTACCCGCCAGGACGTCGCCGGGGACGTCGTAGAGGGCCCCCATGAACTCCAGGAACTCGTATCCGCTCAGCTTCTCGTAGAGCCCCGGGGACTCGGCGAGCATCCCTGTGACCCGCTTCACGTCGTCCGGCTGCTCCAGGATGTCGTATCCCTTCACGCTGGCGGTGCCCCCGCTGGGCTTGATTATGCAGTTCAAGAGGCGGACGACGGTGGTCTTCCCCGCCCCGTTGGGACCCAGGAGGCCGAAGGTCTCTCCCTCGTAAACCGTGAGGTCGAGGCCGTCCACGGCCTTTATCTCGTTTCCTTTGCCGTAATACTTCGACAAACCTTTCGTCTCTATCAAACTATTCATACTATCAACTCCGTTGACCATGATTCCCGGATTCTTCGGGGTTACCGGGTGCCCCGTCGGCGAACAGCTGCCGCATACTTTGGCGGTAGCCCTCGAAAGCCTCCCTGCCGCTCCGGGTGAGGCTCAGCTTCGTGTTGGGCTTCTTACCCACGAACTCCTTCTCCACGTCGATGTACCCCGCGGCCTCGAGCCTGCTCATGTGGCTCGAGAGGTTGCCGAAGGTCATCCCCGTCTGGCGCATCAGGAACAGAAAGTCGGCGCTCTCCACCACGAAGAGGTGGGCGACGATGAGGAGCCTCGCAGGCTCGTGGATCATCTTATCGATATCCCCGACCGAGGGGAGCTCCTCACGATTATCCTCAGCCATCGACCCCCACATCCGTGATCTTCGGGTATTTCCGCACGAAACGCCAGAGAGTCACCCCCCCGTAGGCCAGCATCAGCAGGCCCAAGGGGATCATGACATGCGCCAGCCTCTGGAACAGGTCGAGCCCGGGGTCCGTGAGGAAGTGCCCTGCGACGAACATCGGCACGGACACCGCGGCGTACCCCTTGAACCGGGAGACCTCGTTGAAGTGTCCAATGGTGAACAGTATCAGGCTCACGATCCCCGATCCCACCAGTATCACCCCGTAGGTGTACAATGTCGTCCTCCACGGACCCAAGAATGGGCCCGTCTTCACGAAGAACGACAGCACCAGCAGCACGTTCACGGCCACCGCGAAGGCCATAATCACCTTCTGCTGCCGAGACCTGCGCCCCGGGCCGAACTTCACCCGGCCGATCCGGGGCTCAGTCACCGCCTTCTTGAGAGACGCCCAGACGGCCGGGCCGAAAATCGCGAGGAAGGGAGCGAAGGGGATGTCGACCTTCGAGAGGACGTAGTACCCTATGAATACCATCAAGAAACCTGTTATGATGTCCAGGAGGCCGTCCTCGTTGTAGACGAGGTAAGCCTTCCTCTCCAGGCCGTCTACGTCGAGGGCGTCGCTCATCCGCCTAGTTCTCCTGGACTATCGGGTACTTCCCCTTGAACTTCTGTAGCTGCAGGTATCCGGCTACCGTGATTATGAAGCCTAGTGCCACGACGTGGCCGATGAAGGGGGATGCTATGAAATTGGCTGAGCCGAGGGACACCAACGTCAACGCCGCGTACCAGTGAAACCTCGTGAGGTCCGTGATCCATGCGACGACTGCGAAGATGAAAGCCCCAACGATCCCGAGCACGATGGCGTAGTTATCTATCATGACATACATCCACTCCGGGCGTATCTCGCTCGAGAAAGCATTCCAGAAGACGAAGCCGACCACGACTCCGACAACGTTAATCGCCACGAGGAAGTAATACGTGTTCTTCGCCCTGCCCGTCCTGCTCTTGGAGAACTCCACCTGGCCGATCCTCGGGAAAGTGATCCTCTTCTTAATGCTCATGTAGATGGGCACGTAGATGGCGATCATCGAGCCTACCAGCCAGAACATTCCGGCGTAGAAGTAGAGGCCCGCGGCGAGTAAGCCTAAGCCGATTAGGATATCGATTAATCCGTCCTCGTGGTAGGAGAGGTATGCGCGTCTCTCTATCTCCTTGAGGTCTATCCTGTCGCTCACTTTGCTCATCCGGGGCGGTAAACCGCTTTGCGGGATATATTTACTTTGCAGCACAAAGCTTGCGGTCGCAGTATCCGTCTTGCGAATAAGCAACGATTTTTACGGAAAAGACGCCCTAGCCGGGGCGGACGAAGAGCTGGTACTTTTCCTCCTCGGAGAGCTCCTTGATGATCCTGCGGCCCAGCAGCCTCACCGGGTCCGTGAGGTTCACCCGGCTCTGGAGATCCTCGAACCCGTCGAAGGGAACCCTCTCCCTCTGCTCGATGATCTGCCACATCAGCCGTTTCCCGATACCCGGGATCAGCTCCATGGCGTGCATCCGGGGCGTCAGGGACTGGGAGTTGTTGAAGAAATGGATGAATCGGGCCTCGTCAGCCCCGATTATCGCCTCCAAGGCGACGGGGAGCTCCGCCTTCGCCCCCGAGGTGAGCTCATCGTAGGTGATGCGCCCCAGTATGTGCTCCACCTTGGTGCGCCCCTTCTTCCCCACGTAGATTCTATCCCCCGGGGCGAAACTCGCATTCCTGTGGGGGACCGCCTCGAGGAGGGTGAAGTAAGAGTCCCCAACGATCTGGATCACCGCCCGCCCGTGGTACTGGGACCGTTGGGCGCCCGGCCTGCCGTGGGGGAGCTCGTCGAGGACGTATGCGTGCTCCTCGTACTTTTTAGGAGGTCTCTCCATGGGTTTTCCCGGGCCTAGAGGTCTCGCGGAATACTTATGCGGACCTGTATTTCTCAATTATCCCTAAAATAGTGTTCATGAGGTTCTCAGAGATGATCCTGCGCCGCCCCAGGAAGGTCCTCACCTCCCCGATGCTTTCCGGGAGGCTGTTCACGATCTGCACCGCGAGAACCCTCTCCACGCCGGCCTCGATGAGCTCGCCCACCATGGCCTCACCCTGATAGGAGTCCAGCTTGGTGAACCTCACCGTATAATCGTGGACCCGCCTCTGGAGGGGGTCCAGATCCTCGAGGTTCTCCTCCAGAATCTTCCTCGCCTCTGCTACCGTGATAGGCTTCTTCTCCTCGATGGACATCTCTAAAACCTCAACCGTGGTGCCTCTGGATGTGCTCCAGGCCGGCGATGACAAGTTTCGAAGTCTTCCTCTGGGGGATGTCGAGGACGAACGCCTTGCCCCTCTTCTCCACCACTGTCGCCACCTTGCCCTGGAACCTCTTGTGGGGCATCCCCTTCTGGATCGCGGAGTCGATGTTTATGACCACCTTGTCGCCCAGCTCATACTGGGCGAGGAGCCTGCTGAGCCCTAGCTTGCCCTTCTCCCTCACCTTTTTGGTGAGCACGCTGCGGCTCTTCCTTCGTGGTCCGTGAGATTTTGGCATAGGTGCGGCCTCATCCGAGCTTGAAGGGCATCCGGCGGAGCATCCTCCGTCGACCCTTTAGCTGCCTGAGCATCTTACGCATCGCGTTATACTGCTTAATAAGTTCTCTTACTTCCTTCTCGGTGGTCCCTGAGCCCCGGGCGATGCGCCGGACCCGGGAGGCGTTGAGGGTCTTGGGCTCCCCCCTCTCCTGTGGGGTCATGGAGTCGATGATGTACTTCCACCGGTCCATCCTCTCCTCCGCCATCTCAAGCTGATCCTCCGGGAGCTGATAGCTGAAACCGGGGACCATGCTGAGGACCTTCTGGAGGGGGCCCATCTTCCGCATCGCCTCGAACTGCTGGTACATGTCCGCGAGGGTGAACTTCCCGGATAGCATCGCGTTGAGGTCCTTCTGGGAGACATCCACCTCGGCCTCCTTCACCTTCGCGACGAGGCTCTCCAGGTCTCCCATCCCCAGGAGCCTCCCGATGAACCGCCCCGGGACGAAGGCCTCGAGGTCCTCGATCTTCTCCCCCACGCCGATGAACTTGATGGGGGCCCCCGTCGCAGCGACCCCGCTCAGGGCCCCCCCGCCCCGGGCGGATCCGTCGAGCTTGGCGACGATGATGGAGCCCAAGTCGGTGGCCTCGTTGAAGGCCGCGGCCTGGGCCGCCGCCTGCTGCCCGATGGTGCCGTCCAGGACCAGGACGATCTCCTGCGGCTTGACCGCGGAGGCGATCTGCTGCATCTCGACGATGAGGTTTTTCTCCTCCTTGTGGCGTCCCGAGGTGTCCAGGATCACCACCTCGTAGTCCTCGAACTTCTTGACGCCGTCCCTCGCGACCTTGACGGGGTCCTTGTTCCCCGGCTCCCCGTAGAAGTCCACGTTGATGGACTCGGCGAGCTGCTGGAGCTGGTCGTAGGCCCCGGGCCTGAAGGTGTCCGCGCAGATGAGGGCCGACTTCAACCCCCGCTTCTGGAAGTAGCGGGCCAGCTTCGCTGCTTGGGTGGTCTTCCCGGAGCCCTGGATCCCGATGAGCATGATGACGTTCTGCCTCCCCGGACGGATCTCCAGCTGCCGGGGCTTCTCCCCCACGAAGTTGGTGAGGGAGTCGTAGACCGTCTTCACGACGTGCTCCCTGCGGCTGATGCCGGGGGGCAGCTTCTCGTCAAGGGCCCTCTTCTGGATGTCCTGGCTCAACTCCATGACGAGCTGGACATTGACGTCGGCCTGGAGGAGGGCCCTCTGGAAGTCTCGGACCAGCTCCTTGACGAGGTCCTCGTCCACCACCGCCGCCCTGAAAACCTTCTGGAGGGCGTCGTAGAGGCTTGAGCCGAGTTTCTCGAGGACCATTTTAGTGCACTTTTATCCTTTTTATCGGCATGATCTCTGCGACGCTGAATGTAAACGTTGTTCTTGAACCAATTCCAAAACTAGTTTCAAACAAAGAATGATATCCTGTTTCATGTCTTTACGCAGCGAAATGTTTGGCGAGAATCTGGACTTGAGAAGCAGGTCCGTGTTCATAGCGACCCTCATCGTCGCCGGAGGCCTCCTAGGCTACGTCTACGTCACTGCCTCCAGCAAGAGCACCTCGACAATGGTGGTGCATTTGGAACTGGATCAGGGCGTCGTTTTCAGTCCCGGAGACTCCCTTGGACCCGAGGAGAGGGAGGAGATACTGGCCCTCGCTATCGAGAAGGCAACTGAGGACGATGAGATCGGTGCCCTCTTGGTTGGTAAAGAGTACTCCGTGGAGGCCACGATCCACGGCGCGCACTCCATAGAGGATATCCTCCAGAACAGCACGCTGATGCGATCTGAGACCCGGATAATCTTAGATACGAGGCTCCTGGTGACCGTGACGATCACCTTCCCCGACGGCTCGGGCTACAACGTGCGGGTCGAGATAAGCGACTGGTCCGTGGGAGAACCCGTCTTCTCGGATGAGGTGGCCCCTCCTGCTCTGTTCAGGGCAGCGGTGGACGACGCCTTGAACAGGACTCGCCGTATCCCCTAGCCGGATATGAACGAGGATGAAAACGGTGAACCCGCTCCTCACAGCATCCCTCTCAAATACCCGTCCATCCAACTCATAGGGGTGGCAAAGATGAGGACGAAGACCCTCCTCGCCATGTTCGGGATGATAGCGTCGACCTTCGCACTGTTCATCAAGGTGATGACGCCTTCGAGCGTCCAGTTCGTCATCGAGGGAAACGTCGTCGAGCTCAACCAGATCCCGAGCATCTACAAAACCCTCGACGTGCTATTGATAGGGGTCTCCTGTTTCGTGCTGGGGGCGAGCCTGGTCTACCTCCTCCGGGCTGACGGGTCCGACAGCGTGAAGGCTCCCACCGAGCCAAGCAGCTGGGATCAACTGATCGAGGGCCTCGCGGTGGAAGACGAGCGCAGTATCGTCCAGATAGTGGCCGATGAGGGAGGAACCATCTTCCAGAGCCAGCTGGTGGAGAAAACTGGATACTCGAAGAGCAAGGTCAGCCTGGTCCTCGACAGGTTAGAGGCGAAGGGCATCCTGGAGAGGAGGAGGCACGGCATGAGCAACGTTGTTGTCCTGAAGTGAGGCTGCGCTGATTCAGGCTAGGTTTTCTTGCGGGTCGACTTTTTCCTGGCCCGCTTCTTCTTGGGGGCCGCCTTGGGCTTCTCCGCCTTCACGGTTTCTTTCTTTTTGCTCTTCTCGTGGACTATGCGGACGTGCTGTTTCATCCCCTGCATGGTGCTGAATCCCTTCTCACAGACGGGGCAGAGATGGAAGATCTCCGCGATCTCCACCTCCTTCCCCAGGAGCGCCTTACGCATCTCGGCGACGAGCCGCTCCCCCTGGGCGTAGGAGAGCCCCCCCGTCTTCAATGTGAGCCCCACGGTGAGGCTGAAGGAGTTGAACTTATCCTCGTTCCTCTCGAGGCCGACCTCTCCCACTATGCCCTTGATCTTCTCGTCGGCCTTCAACAATTCACCTCTGGGACTCAAAAAGTTCTAGTGCTTCAGAAACTCAATGTGAGCCGGCTTTAAAAATTCTGTTGTGGGCTACGCGGACCCAGGAACCGGAGAAAGGTGGGGAGGAGCCCCTAAGGGGTCTCATGCCTTATATCTGCCATACTTCTCGACGGCCCGGGCCACCGCGTTGTAGTTCTCGAGGGGCGTATGCGCGTTCAGTGTGCATCCGGGGCCGACGATGAAGCTTCCGCCTCTCCCCGCCCGCTCGATGGCGTCCTTCACGGCCGCCTCCACATGTCTGGAGGTGCCCTCGAGGAGGGTTCTATTCCTGTCGACCCCCCCGACGATGCAGAACCTGTCCCCGTAGATCTCCTTCGCCTTCTCCAGCGGGGTGAAGAGGGCGTCGTCCCAGTTGATGGCGTCCACCGGGTAGTTCTTGAACCAGCCCTCCTCCATGAGCCCCCCGTCCTTCTGGGGGTCCTCCCCCCCGGCGCTGCAGATATGCAGGAGCTTGACGGGGGCATCGCCGACCGCTTCCAGCACCCTCTTGTCGTAGCCCAGGGCGTACTCCTCGAGCTGCTCCCGGGTCATCCTGGACCAGATGTCCCCGCCTCCGCCGATGCCGAAGAAGACCCCCGTGGCTCCCTCGGCCATCACCTCCTTCGCGAAGTCGATGGTGGTCTGGGTGATGGTCTCAAGCCCCTCCCGGAGGGCGTCGGGGTTCTCCACCATGTCGGTGTAGACCCTTTCGGGCTCGGAGACGCCGTGGAGAGCCTGGACGATGGGGCTGGGGATGGTGTAGATGAAGGGCATCCCGTACAGCTCCTTCGCGAGGATCTCGACGCATCTGAGGGCTTCCCGGAGCTCCTTCCTGGGATCCAGGACCCAGAGCTTTTCCCAGTCACCGGGAGTCTTCACCGTGACATCCATCGTGGCTGGGGACTCGTCGTTGTCCTCCCAGCGGAACTTGGACCCCCACTGGCAGGCCATGAACCTGTAGAAGGGGGTGACCTTGAGGAGGTCCATCTTGTAGTCCAGGGACCTCAGGAGGGCCATGTGGGCCCGGGCAGACTCTTCGCCGTCCCGGTTCGCCTTCTCCCAGCTGTAGTACTTCAGGAAGGGGACCGCGGGGAAGTGGCCCCATAGGGCCCAGGGCACCCTGTCCGGGACATCCCGACGCATCGCGGCCATGACCCGTTCGTATCTATCCGACATTAACAATCACAGAAAAGGGGCTCTCCCTGATTGAAAAACCCCCCGAAGAGGGGCGGGCTTGGAGCCCTATGCCTGGTGAGAGCGGGGATGGTCTTTATGGGACGGCCGCCTAGCGGCCCACTTCAGGACGGGGAGGGTGATTTTCCTGAACTCGAGGCCGTCGTCGGTGAGGGTGTACTCCACGCGGGGAGGGATGCACGGGAATGATTCCCTGGTCACCAGCCCCTCGGCTTGGAGCTTCTTCAGCGTGTCTGAGAGGGTCTTGGGGCTGATTCCGTGGAGATCCTCGGATATCTCCATGAATCTCAGGGTCCCGTGGTTGCCCAGGGAGTTGACGATGAGGAGGGCCCACTTCTTGCTTATCACGTCTATGATGCCCTCGACTGGGCAGACGCAGGCCTCGTGATGGGTTTCTTTGGTCATAGTTAGTTTCCTCCGGGATACTTGCTTTCTTACTATATATTTTATAGTTTAAATACTTCACTATTTATACTAACCCGTTGCGAGCCCGTGACCGGCTGTACTAATCCATGATGAAACCGCTGCGTAAGCGACTGGAGTTCATGAACGCGAACCTGCGCATCCTCACGATACGCCAGTCCCTAAGCGGGGTCTTCAGGAGGATGGTGACCCCCTACTCCAGCCTCTATATCCTCGCGCTGGGAGGCGACGGAACCCAGGTGGGCGTCGTCAACAGCCTCCAACCCCTAGCGGGGCTCCTCATGTTCCCCATATCGGGGTACCTAACTGACCGCAGGGGACGGGTGAAACTCATCGCGCTTGCGGGGTACCTCTCCGCTCTCACGATGCTTCTCTATCTCTTCGCGCCCAGCTGGGAATGGATCGCCCTGGGCGCCCTGCTCCAGGGATTCATGGTCTTCGAGTATCCCCCCACCTCGGCGATACTGGCGGACAGCATCGACTCCGAACGGAGGGGCACCGCGGTGGCGACCATGAACACCGTCTCGGGTGTCCTCTCCATGTTCAGCCCGTTCCTTGCGGGGGTGATCTTGGAGTTCTACGGGGACAACTGGGGGATGCGGATACTGTACGGGCTCCTGGTCCTGTCCCAGGTGGTGAACGCGACACTGGTCCTCAGATTCCTGGAGGAGACTGCGCCGGCAACGGGAAGCGGCACCCGGCTGGACCCGGTCGCGATTCTGCGGGAGTCCTACGGGGGGATACCCGAGCTCCTGAGGATCATGCCCCGGAGCGTCAAGGCCCTGGGGTTCCTCGTGGGATTGGGATTCGTGGCCAACGGCATCGCTAGCCCCTACTGGGTCGTGTACATCACCGATGTGATCGGGCTCTCCAAGGTTGACTGGGGCCTCATCTTGGTGGTGGAGTCCCTCTTCAAGCTCGTCCTCACCATCCCGTGTGGCGTCATCGGTGACCGGTACGGCAGAACGAGGACGGTGTTCGTTGCTGTGCTGATCTCCCTCGTCTCGATTCCCTCACTGATCGTCGCGAGGAGCTTTTTCCACGTGCTGCTGATCCGCTTCGCTGCCAGCCTCGCGATGGCCCTGTTCATGCCCTCCGCCACGGCCCTCATGGCCGATTACGTCCCCCGGGATCAGAGGGGGCGGGTCATGGCAGCCATCGGCAGGGGGAGCGTCATGATCGGGGCCATGGGAGCCGGGTCCGGCGGCCCCAACATGGGGTACATGTTCATCCTCCCCCTCATGGCGTCCTCCCTTCTGGGAGGGCTCCTCTACTCCCTGAACCCGGCGTATCCCTGGATATGCGTCCTCGGGACGACGCTGCTCCAGCTCGCCAGCATCGTCTTCTTCATTCGCGACCCCGAGAAAGCCGAAAAATAGGCCGCATACTCGGTAAAATCTCCCAAAGCGGAGGCATGAAAAAGGGTAGCGCTTGATTTATGCGCGATCCGCGACCCGCTCAAAGTCCTCCCTGTCCTTGAGGATGGAGCGCCCGAACTTGAGTACCTTGTAATCCCTCGCAGCAACACTATTTCCTTGAGCCCATCAGGGCGAGGCTGTCCAGGGCCTCCTCGACGCTCGCGAGGTCGGCGTTGACCACCACCGGGGCGTTGGAGAACTTTGGGCTGACCCCCTCGATGACCCCGGTGTGGTAGTTCACGGTGGCCCCGGGGTCCTTCAACAGATTCCCCGTGAGGATGCAGACCACGTCCTCCCCGGGGGCGATGACCCCCACCGCCTCCAGCTTCCTCGCCCCCGCGACGGAGGCTGCCGAGGCAGGCTCGCACCCTATCCCGCAGCGGTCCACCACCGCCTTGGCGTCCATGATCTCCTGGTCGGAGACCTGCTCCACGACGCCGTCGGTCTCCTCGATGGAGCGGATGGCCTTCTTCCAGCTCAAGGGGTTCCCGATCTTGA